>CAZJLN010000209.1:0-4229 GCA_964546745.1 uncultured Anaerolineaceae bacterium | reverse complement strand
CTGCGGATTTCAGCCTGCCGGCTTTCATCGACAATCACGACATGAACCGCTTCTTGTACAGTGCACAGGATGACCAGCGTGCGCTCAAGCTTGCTTTGCTTGTTCTCTATCTATTACCTGCCGCCCCAATCATCTACTATGGAACGGAGGTGAGCTTATCCCAACATCAGTCCATCCACGCTGGCGGTGCGTTGGGTTTTGATGAAGCGCGCCTGCCCATGCCATGGGAGCTTGCATCGCAGACCGATCTGCCTGCATACCTCAACGCACTTGCCAGCCTGCGCCAGCACCTGCCATGTCTGAACCAGCAAAAATGGCAGCTCGTTCAAGTAAATGACCGCGCGCAAACACTTATCCAGCTACATCCTGAAGGTTATGCCCTCCTTATCAACCGTTCCGAAACCGCTGTGACCCTTCCCCTGGAAACAGGCGATGGCAAGAACTGGGAAGATCTGCTTACCTCTGAACACTTTGCCTGCCAAGCAGGAATTGCGCTCATTCCCCTGTTGCCGCTCTCTGCCCGGATCTTGAAAGCCTATGTTGCCTGATGCGCAGGCATTACCCAGCCAAAATGCGCGCCTGTTTGTGATTGGTGGCTCTCCCTGCAGTGGGAAGAGCAGTATCGCTGAACAACTTGCAACGCAATACCATCTGCAGTTTTATAAGGCAGATGATTATGAAGATCAACACCCCAAACGCAGCGACCCTCAGCGCCACCCAGTCATGACGCGTTATAACCAGATGGCCTGGAATGAAATCTGGTCTGTGCCGGTTGAGCAAGCAGTCAGCGACCTGTTTGCCTATTACCGCGAGCGTTTTGAGATGGTGCTGAAAGACCTGGAAACTTTTGACCCCGAACAATCGCTGCTAGCGGAGGGTTTTCCCTTCCTCCCAGAGTTAATCCAACCCTTAGGAATTGACACCTCACAAGCCATTTACCTAGTGCCGACCTATGAGTTCCAGTTGCAATACTACCACCAGCGCCCATGGGTGCCGGGAATTTTGTCACAGTGCACAGATCCACAGCAGGCATTCACCAACTGGATGCAGCGTGATTATCTTTCAGGACGGCAAATTCTCAAGCAGGCACAAACCCAGGGCTATCGCTGTGTGGAGGTGGACGGCTCGCTCAATTTGGATGAGATGAAAGCCTTAGTGAGCGCTCATTTTGGATTTGAATGATTTTCTTTGTCCCAATTCACGCTGACTGCTTTATAATTGTGCGCTGATTGGAAAAAACAAAATGAGACGCATGCGTTATAAACTCAATCGATTTCTAAGCATCCAGCCGGAGGATGAAGTGTCTGAGCCTGTAGCTAAATTATTTAAGCATAACTTTACTGTCAACTTCCTGGATAATGCCATTTGGATGTTTGGGGACAGCTTCCATTCAGCTGCCACCATCCTGCCGGTCTTCGTTTCCACCCTGACGGAATCGCCCATTATCATTGGTCTCATCCCTGCCATCCTCAATGCAGGGTGGGTGCTGCCACAGCTCTTTATGGCAAGCAAAGCTCAGCACAAGGCGAAGGTTTTTCCGCTTGCTCGTAAACTTGCCATCTCTGAGCGCATTCCCTACCTGTTTATCCCATTCCTGGCGTTGCTGATCAACCGTATTCCCAACCAGCTGGTGTTGTGGCTCTTTTTGTTTTTCATCACCTGGCGCGGGATCGCCTCTGGGCTGGTGGCACTCCCCTGGCAAATGGTCATCGGGGCGGTCATCCCCATCAGCCACCGCAGCCGTTTCTTTGGCAGCTCCCGCGTGGTCGGGCAGATCATGGGTGTGGTTGCCTCTGCCATCTCTGCACTTATTCTGGATAGAGTGCGCTACCCGCTCAATTATGCCCTGTGTTTTTTCCTCGCATTTTTCTTTCTGTGCGCTTCTTTGATATTCTTCCTGATGACCAAAATTCCCCCTTCGGAATCGGCGGAAGAGGAAGTTGCCTTGCCCGACCCTATCCAAACCAACAACTGGGCAGCTTACAAAGCCATCCTCAAAGCGGACGCCAACTTTCGCAGCTATTTGCTCAGCCGCGCATTTTACTTCTTTAGCATCATGGCAACTGGATTTTTGGCGGTCTATGGTATCCAGAAATTCAGCCTCTCCGAAGGGCAGGCAGCTGTCTTCACGGGTCTGTTCTTTGCCAGCGGGGTGGTGGGCAACGCCATCTGGGGTGCATTGGGTGATCGCATCGGACCCAAGCGCATTGTGCTTTTCTCCACCTTCCTGTGGATTGTCGGGCTGCTTATTGCCATCTTTGCGCCAACACACTGGTTGTACTACCTGGTATTCGTGTTATATGGCAGTTCCAGTGCGGGTTTCATTCTGGGTGATCTTGTTTTGGTGATGGAATTGGGCAAGGAAGAACAAATGGCATCGTACATGGGCTTGGGTCGCACCCTACCGGGCATCTTTCTGTTGATTGCGCCAGTCTTTGCCGGCTGGTTGGTGGGCATCACCAGTTACCCTGTGATGTTCTGGCTGGCAATCGGCTTCAGTGTCCTGAATCTGCTCTTTGTCCTCAAAGTCAAAGACCGACCCCGCACCAGACACGCATCCTAACCCGTCAAACAAGCTTGCCTCTGGTAAAATCAAGGTGTATCCAAGCGAGGTGAACCGATGCCAGAGTCCCTTTTACATACCGAAATCCTTCAACAACCCGGCGTGATCGAACGCCTGCTGACGACTGAGATCGACAATGTCCAGCAGATCTGCCAGCAGTTTTTGGGCAGGTTCAAATATATCCAGATTGCAGCCCGCGGCACATCCGACAACGCCGCCCGCTATGCTCAGTACCTGTTCCAAATCAAGAACCACATACCCGTCTCCCTGGCAACTCCCTCGGTTTTCTCGGTCTACCAGCAGCCGCCTGTGATGGACGAAGCGTTGGTGATCGCCATTTCCCAATCTGGCATGTCGCCAGACATCATCTCTGTGGTGGAAGAAGCTGCAAGGCAGCGCAGACCCACACTCGTGCTGACCAATGACACAAGCTCCCCCCTGGCGCAAGCCGCTGAAGCCGTCATCCCCTTGCATGCCGGCGCAGAACGCGCGGTGGCTGCCACTAAGACGTACACTGCCTCGCTGGCGGCAGTGGCGCTGCTCTCTTATGCTATGGCAGGAGATCCGAGCATGTTGGATGAGATGCTCAAGCTGCCCAGTTGGATCAACGAGACGCTCGTGAACACCCTGGCGCTCACCAGCCGCATGGAGCGTTACACCTTCGTCGAAAGGGGCGTGGTGATTGGACGTGGCTTCAACTACAGCACTGCCTTTGAAGTTGCGCTTAAGATCAAGGAACTGACCGGCATCACTACTGTCCCTTATTCCTCCGCTGACTTCATGCACGGTCCGATCGCCAGCGTGCACCAGGGCTACCCGGTGATCGCTATCACCTCACATGGGGTGGTGCATGCCGACATCCTGGAACTGATCGGCAAGGTGCGCCAGCTGGATGCGGACCTGGTGGTCATATCGGACGATCCTGCCGCCTGTGCCTTAGCGCAATTTGCCATGCCCACACCGCAAGGCATGCCCGAGTGGCTATCGCCTGTGGTGAATATCATCCCCGGGCAGATCCTTGGCTGGCAAATCGCCATGCACAAAGGTCTGAACCCCGACCAACCCAAAGGCTTGAGCAAGATCACTGAAACGGTGTAAACTATCATTAACAACTGTTGTTGATGGAGGCGAGTATGCCTGGTACAACCGAAGCAAATTGCCCGAATTGCGGTAGCGCTCTGAAGCTACCTGTGGATGCTGATCAGGTTGTGTGCAGCAGCTGTCAGGCTGCATATAAAATTGTCGTGCATGATGAACAGACTGATTTGATACTGTTGGAGCCTGGTGGGGGCGAAAGCGCTTCCTGGCTGCCTAACAGCGCCGCAGAGGAAACCTTACTACGGGTCAAACGTGAATTAGCTGAGGCAATTGACGCAACTTTTGATGCCAGGAACCGCATGTTAATTGCGATCCTGATGATGGTCTTTGGTGTCTGCATGCTGATCTATGGAATCAGTCAGACAGATGCGCGTGTTTACATCTGTGGTGGGGTTGGGGTAGTTTTAGCAATTATGGGCGTGGTGTTGTTGATGCATGAGCGCAACATGTTCCTTGAGGGGAAAAAGCGCAACGACGAGCTGATAGCCGAGCGCAAAAAATACGAAAAGATTCTCAATCAGCGTTTCAACTTCAACCGGATTGGCTGCCGGATACCTGTTCCATTGTT
>CAZJLN010000208.1:0-4230 GCA_964546745.1 uncultured Anaerolineaceae bacterium | reverse complement strand
TGGATTAAAATATAATACGACTTAATTATTATGCCTTTAATAAATACTTCAGAATGAAGAAGCGCAGGGAGTACCTGCGCTTTAAATGTCTCTCAATTGATATTAAATTAAACATGCCGTTTGAGAAAACTCTGCATCCTTTCCAGTGCTTGCTCAATTTTTTCATAAGCCGTTGCATAGGAGCAGCGCACAAAATCAATACCCGCATCGCCAAAGGACCTACCAGGCACTACAGCTACATGTTCTTCTTTGAGCAGTTTTTCAGCAAAGACTTCATCATCCATGCCGGTGTTTCCAACATAAGGGAATGCATAGAAGGCGCCCTTAGGTTCAAAAGTTTCCAATCCCAGGGCATTCAGGCCTGAGACGATCAATCGTCGCCTGCGGTCGTATTCCTTTACCATTTCCTGCACATAAGGTTCGCCTATCTTGAGGGCTTCAAGTGCGGCATATTGTGAAATGGTTGGAGAAGACATGACGGAATACTGGTGGACGCGCACCATCATATCGGTAAATGTTTTCGGTGCAGCCACATAGCCAATGCGCCAGCCAGTCATGGCGTATGCCTTGGAAAAGCCACCCATCAGGATTGTACGTTCAAGCATCCCCGGTAGAGCAGCAAAGCAGACATGTTCAAAGTTATAAACCAGACGATCATAAATTTCATCTGAGATGACAATCAGGTCGTATTTGTCAGCAATTTTTGCTATCTCAAGCATGGTTTCACGGGTAGCGACTGCGCCCGTGGGGTTGTTGGGATAGCCAATAAAGATTGCCTTAGTGCGAGGGGTGATGGCTTTTTCAATCAGGGCTGGTTCGGGTTGAAAGTTATTTTCCATGTTGGTAGGTACTTCCACCGCAACGCCGCCGGCAAGGATCACCTCAGCCTGGTATGAGACAAAACAAGGTGTTGGGATGATCACTTCATCCCCTGGGTTAAGGATGGCAGTGAAAGTCAGGTATAGTGCTTCTGAGACGCCAACCGTCATTACAATTTCGTTGGCAGGATTGTATGTGACACCATAAAGCTTCTCTAGGTGAGTTGCCACTGCCTGGCGTAGAGATAGCAAACCGTGATTGGAAGTATAGTGGGTCTCCCCGTTCTTAAGAGAGATGATCCCAGCTTCGATGATAGGCGGAGGTGTACTAAAATCTGGTTCGCCAATCCCAAGGGAGATTACATCTTCCATAGTGGCAGCAATATCAAAAAATTTGCGTATACCCGATGGTTTTAATCCAATAACACGCTCTGATAGGTGAGAATTTGACATTGATACTAGTTAATCCTTTCAAATGTGATGAGGTGAGTCAATCCTTAAGTTTCTTTTTTTGAGCATCTGCCTGCTCGAATTTCTGTTATTAAGCGTTTTGTATTTGCAAGGTATCCTCTTTAATATCAAAGAATAATTTTAATTGGAAATCTTGCTCACATTTAACCAAAAAATGATAACCTTGGGGATCCTGCCATTGCTTAATAACCTCTAAGACCGCCAGCCAGCTTTCTTCACGAAAAACAGCTTGAGGGCGGTCGGGGTAATGCCAACCGGCATAACAGCGAACGGGATCGGTTACCAATTTACCCAAGAATTATCCCCCAAGTTAAATTTTCCCATCATACCGTTAATTACCACCTGGTGCCCTAACAGGGAGCCTTCAAGATGTGTATTGGTGATATGGGCATTGGGGCTGATGATGCTGTCGCGCAAGATGCTGGATTGGATGACGGCTCCTGCGCCAATGGATACATAAGGCCCCACAATTGAACTAGTGACGCGAGCATCTGGATGAATATTGACCGGTGGAATGATAATGGTATCTTCCAGATCTTTGATCTTGGCGGTGTTGTCCCGACCATGCTCCAGTAAGTATCGGTTGGTATCCAAAAGAGCCTCAGATGTGCCGGCGTCCAACCAAGTATCCACGCTTTCTGTGCGCATTTGGGTGCCTTTTTCTAGTATGATATTGATGGCATCTACCAGGTAGTATTCACCTTTTAATGAAATGTTACGCTTGATCTGTTCTTCAATTGCCTCTAACAAGGTTTCTCCATGGCGGAAGTAATAACAGCCAACCACCGCCAGATTATTGTTTAAATCACGGGGTTTTTCGATCAGACGGGTGACTAAACCAATCGAATTAACTTCAGCAACGCCAAAACGGCGAGGATCGGGTACGGGTTTAACCCAGGCGATAGCATCCATTTGTTCACCTGGCAAAAAATCAAATCTATTTTCGATCAGGGTGTCTGAAAAAACCATCAGAATCTTTCCCTTGAGGTGTGTGCGAGCTTGCCAAAGTGCATCGGACTGTCCCTTCATCTCAGGTTGAAGCACATAGTGCACTTTTTTACCCTGGTAATGCTTTTGCATATGTTCCTGGATCATGGTGAGTTGATGGGGTGAAAGAATGAAGACATACTCAGCACTGTCATTCCCAGGTAAAGTGTTGAAGGTATCAAGCAAATGATCCAAAACTGTCCTCCCTGCCAGGGATACCAAAGGTTTGGGACGACTCCATGTCAGTGGGCGCAGGCGAGTACCCAATCCTGCCATTGGGATCACAATCTTGAAGGGTTCAGTCATTTACATAGCCTCCCGAGGTCTCAATTAATTTGGTATTGTCATTCTATCATCATTAAGATAGTTTGGGATCTAATCAAAGAGAAAAATTTTGAAAGTATGAAAAAAGCATGTAATCATTATGGCTCCACCTTGAATACCTTTAGATCAGAGAAGACAATAGTCTCTGCTTTTTCACCGCCAGCGCGAGCAATTACACTTAAACCCCCACTCAGGTCTTTAAATGTGGTGGCAGAGATTTGAAAGGTTTCGTTTACAAACACCCGAATCTCACCTCCGCTAGCCCAAATACCAACTTGATGCGTAGATGGTGAACCGGGCATAAAATGACTACCTACTTCCCAATCCTTTAAAACCTGACCTGAACTCGCGGTTAACCTTTCTAGGCGTAAACTACCCTCACAGGTCATCAATAAGCGGTGGCTTGAGCCATCTTCTTGCCGCCAGAAGGATATGCCATATTGATCACCAGTGCTACAAAGTGCAACATTGATTTGGATTGTTAAATAAAAATTTAAAGGCAGAGTATGTTTGCTAACACTGGTTAGGGTGTTTTTGTTGCCCGCCACTGCCAGTGAAAGGGTTTGATTGCCATAGACTACATTGCCTGATTGGCTTTTTGTGGTTGTCCAAAGAGTCGTGTCGCTGAAATCATCTGAGAAGAGCTCGGAACTGATGCCTGGTGGAAGGTTTTCAGGCTGACTTGTGACAGCGGGAGTGATAATTTCCTTGGTGGGCGTGGGTGTGCGTGGGAACCAATCTATTGTAGGGCTTGGCTCCAGACTTTGTGTCACAGTTGGACTAGATTCAGGTATGACAATCGGTGTTGATGTTTTGCAACTAGCGAGTAACAAGAATAGGATCAAAAAAATTATCCCCAAAATTATTTTTAATGAAGTATTCCTGTTGTTCATGGCAAATGGAGTCATTAAGGGCGAATGATGAGGTAATCCCCCGGTACCCAACCCGTTTGATCATTTAAGTTTCTCACTAGGAGCCATTCGCGTCCATTGACAATCTGGCGCTCTAAGAGCAAAAACACTTGTGTATTGTTTGACAGCCAGGTAATTGTGTTGCCAAGTGGTGACTCACGTAAATAAGTTCCCATCCCTCCAGAGCTTAATACAAAAGCAGGTACGGGCGTTGGTGTCGCGGTTGAGGTTGGGGTATGAGTAATGGTAGGAGTCTGGGTAACGGTTGGTGTTGAAGTCATTGTTGCAGTCGGAGTCTGTGTGTTTGTTGGTGTTGGACTTAAACCTGGTGTATTTGTAGGTGTTAGTGTGAAGGTTGGGGTGAATGTAGGAGGGATTAGTGGGTCTAACTTGGTTGTAGGGATGATAATTAGTTCTATTGCCACAGTTCTTTGAAGATGTGTGGCAATTGCCTTTTGCAAGTCAACCACATGCTGATGATCAAATTGGTTCGGGGTTCGAATGGTGATATTCAGATCGAGGACTTCATTGCTGTTATTAATACTGACATCTACCAACTGGGTATCTGGAAATTGGGATAACTCCTTTTGAACTGCCGAACGCACCTCTTGAAGCTCTTGCGCCTGATTGACAATCCTCACAGTGAGGATCGCTAATGGAACAGCAATCAGTAATACCATCAATCCTGAGACGAAGAGACCTCGTGGGATTTTATGGCC
>CAZJLN010000207.1:0-4234 GCA_964546745.1 uncultured Anaerolineaceae bacterium | reverse complement strand
TCCATCGAGCAAGTTCAGGAACAATTAACCACGCTGTCATTTACAACCGTTCAATCTCAATTAACAGAAGTTCAAGCAAAAATTGATGAGCTTCAAGATCAAATTACACCGCTTGAATCTCGCATCAACGAGTTATCACTCCTGCCTTCGTTAACTGAAGCCCAAGCACTTGAAATTGCTAATAGCAAAGCAGATCTGGATCAGATCAAACCCATCTTAGAGCTTTACCAGGAAATATATACGAACCTGGTTGTCATGGGTACCCCTGTTGAGAGTGGTAGTGACAGCAACATTCAAATGGAACAGCTTCGGACCACTTTGTATCTTTACCAGGAGATCTATATTGCCAGCGTCAGTGATATGGAGGCGTTGAGACTAGCAAGGGCTCAAAGTACCCCAACCGTTGTTCAGGTGGAACCTGCTGTGGTGCCTAATAAACCAATCTCCCCAAAACCACTGCAAACAGCTGCCCTTTCTGGGGCAGTAGGGTTGCTGGTCGTAGCAGGCATTGCTTTTTTGTTTGAATACCTGGATGACACAATCAAAACACCTGAAGAGGTTAGGGAGATTTTTGACCTGCCAGTCATAGGGCTGATCGCCGACATGCAGAGCTCTAAACATCCGGTGAAACAAAACCGAACCGGAACCTTTGTGGCATACCAACCGCGCTCCCCGATCTCTGAGTCATTTCGTTCATTGAGAACCAACTTAGAATTTACCAGTATTGATGATCCGCTGCACTCCATTATGGTGACCTCCGCTCGCCCAGAAGAAGGGAAAACAACTATTGCAGCGAATTTGGCAATTATTTTGGCTCAAAATGAAAAAAATGTATTACTGTTAGATGCAGATATGCGCAGGCCAAAAATACACCAGCAGCTTGGAATTTCAAATCGAATTGGACTCAGTGACTTGATCAGGGGTACACTCCCACTTGAAGGGGTTTTGCAATACTCCACCGATATTAAGGGTTTGCATGTGATTACAAGCGGAAGCCTCCCACCCAACCCATCAGAATTGTTGGGATCCAAACGCATGAGTCAAATCATTGGCCAGATGATTGCTCAATATGATGTGGTTGTGGTGGATTCACCGCCGTTGTTGGTGTCAGATGCCCAAATTTTATCAAAATTAATCGATGGCTTGATTTTTGTGATCAGACCCGGAAAATCACGCATTGTAAACCTCAAGCCTCCTATCGACGAATTAAAATCATTTGGTGCGAACATTCTGGGTGTTATTCTCAATCGAATTCCACGTGATCGTAATTATTATTACGGAGGTTATGCTTATTATTCGTCTTATGGCAAGAAGGCGGAAGAACAATATTACCACGTCGATCCAACTAGGGTTGATTAATAACTAAAAAAATAAATACACAGTTTATAGAGACTCGTGAATATCAACCCTTTTAGCACTATCAATTTGAAATAACATGAATGATCCAAATATAGAAGCCAACTCACCTCCAACGCCTATCCCAGAAATTTGCCAGTATCTTGGGATGCAGCATGACAGAGCAACCTACTCTAATTATCCTTCTAATTGGAATGCGTGTTATCGTTGCCAACCTCGTGCAAATCCGAGCTTGGAACACCAATCTCAATTCTGTTTGACAAAGTTTTATGAGAATTGTCCTGTGTTTACCAGTAACGGTGATCTAAAAATGCCAAAAAAGTTAAGGATTAAGCCGGATATATCAAGCTGGGAAAAATATCATGTCATTTTTCTGGCTGGGATCATAATACTTGTCGCGATTATTGTTTTATTATTTCTAATCCCAAGGGTCGATCGACCGATTGAGCCAACCAAATTGCCAACCTCTGTTCCCACACAGGTGTTGCAGACACTGATTGTGACCGAAACAGCAGTTGCTACACTCGAACCCACTCCAAGTGGTGTACCAACCAATTCTCAGACTGCCACTCCAACGCCAGAATCGACACAAGATCTTTCAACCGAGACAGAACCTATCTCTTATCCGACTCACACTCAAAACCTTGACCAACCAATCGGCGGAGAGGTCAAATATATCATTCATCGTGTTGCTGAGGGAGAAAGTGTTCAGCAGTATGCAGAGTTATACAACACCAATGCAGAAGCAATTTATAACAGTAATTATTTGCTTCCTGTCCCAATCTGGATCAATTGGCTGATCATCATCCCAATTGATCAACAAGATGTTTCAGGTCTGCCAGTGTTTGAAGCCTATTTGGTGGAATCTGATATGATCACTCTGGAGAAAGTAGCAGAATCATTATCAGTAAATGCAGCTGTTCTAGCTAAATACAATGATTTACCCATAGAAACAACCCTCCGTATCGGAGACTGGTTGATCATTCCTCGAGAAAGGCAGATGTTCCCTTAACTGCCATGGGAAAATGAAGGAATTCGATGCCCAGAGTTTTATTTGTTTGCACCGCAAATCGCTTTCGCTCTCCACTAGCAGCTGCTTTTTTTAAGGCGGAAGTAGAGAACCGACGTCTATCTGAGGTTTGGAAAATCTCCAGTGTAGGAACCTGGACCATACCAGGTCAGCCAGCCACCCCGGACGCCATTGCTTTTGCTAAAGAGAATCAATTATCTCTAGCTGATCATCGCTCAGCAATTGTTACAGAAGAAATACTGAGCGATCAAGACCTTATTCTTGTCATGGAATCTGGCCATAAAGAAGCCCTGATCAACGAGTTCCCTAAATTTACTTCTCGCATATTTTTACTTTCAGAGGCTGCAGGTCTTGTTCCTTTTAACTTACCGGATCCTTATACCTCTCATGAACCCCCAAAGCTAGTTGCAATGGAAATCTTTTCAATTATCAAGAAAAGTGCGGGTACAATTATTGAAAAAGCAAGGGTCACATGTGGTGAGATGTGAGAAAATTTTAAAATTTGAATAAGAAAAGGTTTGGAAATAGAAATCTATTTCTACGACATTAATGGATAATCTTAAGATTAAAAACAATCATAATCCACATACTTGTCATTTCTTGGGCTTAGAAGAAGATAATACCACTTCTTTTTCTTATCCATCCATCTATAATGTTTGTCATCGCTGCAAGCCGAAGATGAGTCCTGTACTGATTCATCAACGCACCATATGCCTGACTCCCGAATTTTCTGAGTGTGTGATGTTAAAAGATCCATCACTAAAACGACTACCAGCTGAGCTTGCTTTAAAGGTTGGTCCTGAAAATAAAAGACGAAGAGTTCTAATTGCAGTAATTATCTTTTTATTGATTGTTATTTCAACCTTTTTCTATTTTAGCTTAGGTCAAAGTGAATTTGGTCAATCGGTGAAAGCATTTTTCGGATTTACCAGCCAGTCTACACCTACTTTGTTGTTACCCACCAATACTTTCCGACCGAATACTTCCACCTACACTGTTACACCCTTACCTACAAATACCCCTAAACCAACCCGAACCCGAACCCCAACACGGACCGAAAGACCTACCCGGACTTTTACAGAAACCACTATCCCCAGCGAAACCCTCACGCCTACTATCACATCGACGCCTGAATGCGCGTTTGCTTTTTCCGAGAAGGGCATCTCTTTTTATGCTGGTAATCTGATCCAGATTTCTTATGATACCCCTGTTGATTTAACCCCATACCTGGTTACAGACGGCCAGGGGTATCCTACGCAGCGTCTGGATATACCTGGTTTTCGTTTGTTGAAGAATGGTAACCCTGTATATGCTTATGGCACCTTTCAGCGTGACCCTAGCATTCCCAGCCGTTTGTTCCTGGAAGTTGAAGCCCAGAAGGGTGATACCATATTCCTGGAATTTTATGACGGGGGTTCTCGTTATTGTTCAACCATTATCATAATACCTGGTATGGTGTCAACCAACACGAGGGGTCCAACCCAGACATTTACCTCGACATCTTTACCAGAGCGCACCAATACTTCCACCAATAAACCTACCAACACTTCTGTTCCACCCACGAAAGTCCCTCCCACCAATACACCGATACCGCCAACGCCAGTTCCTCCAACGCCTACAACCCCACCACCGCCAACCACTGAACCGCCCAATATCCCACCGACTATTTCAATTACAAATCCAAATGATGGAGATCAATTTGAAAATGGACAAAAGTTTAACCTTATCTCAATCGCATCAGATGTTGATGGGTATGTTGAAAAAGTGGAATGGTTTTTAAATGGTACTTTGATCGAAGAAGGTGAGATAGTTGAAGATGATGAGACAGTTGAAGAGAACCAAATAGAT
>CAZJLN010000206.1:0-4244 GCA_964546745.1 uncultured Anaerolineaceae bacterium | reverse complement strand
AAGGCTGCCATTGGTTGTGGTATTACAATTTTTGGAGAAAACTATCCAGAAGAGGGAGAAGTAAAGATCCAAAGCCTTAATGAATATAAGGATCTCGAATGGCACATGATTGGACATGTTCAATCAAGAAAATCGGACATAGTTAGCAGTAACTTTCATTTTCTTCATTCTCTTGATAGTCTAAAGCTGGCACATCGTTTAGAAAATTCACTCATAAGGGAAAACAAAGTCCTCAAAGTATTTTTACAAGTCAATATATCAGGTGAGGCTAGTAAAAGCGGTTTTAATCTTGAAAATAAGTATGATTGGACAACCTTTATTCCGATTGCGAATGAAATCATGCAGTTACCTCACCTGCAAATTTGCGGATTAATGACAATGCCTCCTTTATCTTTGAATATGGAGGATAGTCGACCGGTCTATCAAAAATTAAATGACTTAAGGCAATTCATGACAACTGAACTTCCAGATATCAACTTGTCCGAATTGTCAATCGGGACTTCTTTTGATTTTCCAATAGCTGTTGAAGAAGGGGGCACAATGTTAAGGATTGGTGAGGCGATACTAGGCCCCAGAATGCCAAGAAAACTATAATAATTTAATTGATTGGGTCGATTCTGCTAATCGATTTTAGCTTTTATACAAGATTCTGCCACATGATCGGCACTTGAGTAGCGTTGAAGGTGAGCGCGCTGACTGGAGTTCGCCAGGTGTTAATGTTGCACCACAGGCATCGCAACAATCATCGCTTACCTCAACCACAGCTTTCCCGCCTTTGCTCCTAAGCAAAGATTCATAGGTCACAATGACATTTGATGGGATGCCTTGAATGATTGTCCCTTTTTGGGATAACAAACCTGGGATTTCACCTTCTAATTTGCTTTTTTCACCCATCAAACTGGCATTCTCAGAAATATGATCTGCAATCGCTTGTTGGTGACGTTTATCAGCTTCTGATTGGGCTGCTTGTGCTTCTTCCAAAGCGATCATGCTTTCCAATTGTTTTTCTTCGAGACCTGCTATGGTGCGTCTTAGTGCTTCGCTTTCTTGCTGTAAATCTTGAAGCTCTTTCGGATTAGAAATTCTCCCACCAAAAAGGGCAGCCTGAGTAAGTTTTAGTTTTATTGTCTTTGCATCAACCTGATCCTCAATAGATTGCAATTGTTTTTTTTGATGTTTGACATCCTCAGATGATTTTTGTAACACTTCTTGAGCTTTCTTTACATTTTCATCCTTTAGCAACATGATTTCAATTTCACGAAGGCGTGCCTGTTTTAAATTGATCTGGGTATCGATGGTTTGAAGTCGGAAAAGGCTGAGTGGAAGGTTCAAAGTGCTCCAATTAGTAAGTTAGTTTTAAGTGTCGCAACATCATTTTATCACTGTTATACAGTGAAAAAATATACATTTGACAGGACAAATTCAATATCCACCTGGCATGATAAAATAATTATAAGTCAATTATATCCAAGGAGTAACAAATGATCAATGCAAGTATTGTCCAGGCATTTGGCATTAAGATCAAAGAAAACTTGGAAAAAGTGATCATTGGCAAACAAGACACACTTTTTCTAACCGTAATTGGATTGCTCTGCCAAGGGCACTTATTGATTGAAGATGTTCCTGGTGTTGGGAAAACCATGCTTGCACGCAGTCTGGCAAAATCCCTTGGATGTTCTTTTAAACGGATTCAATTTACACCAGACATGCTTCCAAGCGATGTGACTGGCGTCTCAATTTACAACCAAAATACACGTGATTTTGAATATCGTGCTGGACCCATTATGGCACACATCGTCCTTGCTGATGAAATCAATCGGGCAACGCCAAAGACGCAATCAGCACTTTTAGAGGCGATGGAAGAACATCAGGTGACGGTGGATGGAATTACGTATCAAACACCGGATCCTTTCATGATCCTAGCGACTCAAAATCCAATTGAGTATGAAGGGACCTTTCCTCTTCCAGAAGCACAGTTGGACCGTTTCTTAATGCAAATCGACCTGGGTTATACATCTAAACCTAATGAAATTCATATTCTAGAGCTGCAGCAATTGCAGCACCCCATTTTATCGCTTTCAGATGTGGCTGGAATTGAAGAAATTAAACAAATGCAAGAAATGATTAAATACGTGCATGTTTCTGACCCGGTTAAAGAATATATCGTGTCGATTGTGCGGCAAACACGGGATCACCCGGATGTGTTCCTTGGCTCAAGCCCGCGTGGCAGCTTAGGCTTGTACCGCGCAACCCAGGCAAGGGCAGCTATGCTCGGGCGGGATTACGTTTTGCCAGATGATGTGAAAGCATTAGCCAGGTCAGTATTGGCACATCGCATTGTGGTGAATCCAGCTGCCAGGTTAAAGGATATCAGCGGAAAAGAAATCATAGAGGAGATTGTTTATTCTATGCACATCCCAGACGGTGAATTATCTTCTGAAAAGAAAAAATGAAAGTCGGTAAGTCTTTTTGGTGGGTGCTTACTCTTTTTCTCCTTTGTATTCTTTTAGAATTAAGCCCTGTGGGGGCAAATAACACGATATTTGTTCGCTTGGCAATTGTTTGGGGGACAATCATCCTTCTCAGTTTCATCTGGGCACGGCTTTCATTATCTGGCTTGAGAGTTTTTCGACGCTCCAGAATACTTAGACAGCAAGTTGGTCAGGTTTTCATGGAACGATTCGACATCATAAACCAAAATTCATTAGGAAAACTTTGGCTCAGAGTCATTGATTTAACCGACCTGCCTGGATCGAACGGGTCCAGAATCATTTCCAATTTACGACCACATACTTCAAAATCATATACATCCAATACGATGCTGCAATTTCGAGGAATTTTTAATTTGGGACCGACCTTGCTCACATCAGGGGATGTGCTTGGATTATTTACTTTTTCGAAGATCATTCAACCCCAATCGAAGCTGTTGGTTTTACCCTATTTGATCGATATTAATGTGTTTCCTGCGCCTTACGGAACCTTGCCAGGGGGTCGGGCGCTTCATCGTAAAACTACCGAGGTTACTCCTTTTGCAGCAGGGGTCAGAGAATATTCTCCAGGAGATCCGCTGCGCAGAATCCATTGGTTTACATCCGCGCGGAAGCAGAAATTAATCGTTAAGGAATTTGAACAAGATCCTTTGGCGGAAGTGTGGATCTTTTTGGATGCTAGCCTGGATTATCAACTGTCCCCTGAATTGGTCAAAAAGAACGAAAAGGATCCGGATGCATTCTTCTGGATGGGAATGAGACCTCGCTTTGAGTTACCCCCTTCAAGCCTTGAGTACGCGATAAGCATTGCAGCTTCAATCGCAAAGTATTACATCTTGCGCAAAAGGGAAGTGGGTGTGTTTGTTTCCGGTCAATCCAGCTCAATCATCCCTGCTGAAAAGGGGGATAGACAATTAGAAAAGATTTTGGGCACCCTCGCAATCATTCAAGCCGGGAAAAGCGTCAGTCTATCAACGATGGTCGAACAAAAAATTGGCTCATTGGTCCGGGGGAGCACGGTTGTGCTGATTACATCCTCTGTTTCTCAAGAGATTGTAGATTCAGCCCTGGATCTTCTTATGAAGAATCTCAATCCACTCATCATCCTGATGGAACCCCAGAGCTTTGGTGGAACAGAAAATTCAGCCCTGATGGAAGAAAAGTGTCATGAAATTGGGGTGAAACTCTTGCGGGTTTCTTTTGGAGAAAATATTTCTAGTGCATTGTCTAATCGGTAAGTATTAAATCACTACCTTAATTTGAATTTAAAATAATCAGGAACACATTCTTATAGGATATAATTATCAAAAACCAGGGGTTTTTCCCATGCAACTTGGCAAGTACGAAATCAAAGAAAAATTAGGTGAGGGGGCTACCGCTGAGGTTTACCTGGCAATGGATGTTTCCTTACATCGTGAGGTAGCCCTTAAAATTCTCAAACCTGCGCTTGTCTCGGACTTAACTTCCTTTGCGCGCTTCCAGCAGGAAGCCAAGGCAGCTGCGGTGCTTTTTCATTACAATATTGCCACAGTATATGAGATCGGGGAGATTGGCGGGCGTTATTTTATTGCCATGCGCTATATCAAAGGCAAATCACTGGATAAGATCCTCAAAGAAGAAGGCAGCCAACCCTGGGAAGAAGTTCAAAAAATGGCGGGGCAGTTGTGCGAGGCACTGGAATATGCCCACAAAGAAGGCTTCTTACACCGGGATGTCAAGCCCAGCAACATCATCCGGGCAGAGGACGGTCGGTAT
>CAZJLN010000205.1:0-4258 GCA_964546745.1 uncultured Anaerolineaceae bacterium | reverse complement strand
CTTTGGACTAAAGAAAAAGCCGGGGCAAAAATTAAACTATATTCAGCCAGAAATGGATTTGATGAAGCAGACTTTGTGGTTTCCGAGATCCAATCTTTTAACTCTCGCCATTTGCCCTTTACCTATCACGATGTGGCCGTACTTTATAGAACCAATGCTCAATCCCGTGTGCTTGAAGAGGCACTTCTCCACGCCGGAATTCCATACACACTTGTGGGCGGAACCAGATTCTATGATAGGAAAGAAATCAAAGACGTAATTTCTTATATAAAATATTTAGTAAATCCCAAAGATTCAGTTTCCCGAAAAAGAATTGAAAAAATAGGTGTTAGAAGATTTGAAAAACTGGAAGAGTTGAGAAAGAATCTTCGCCCCCCTTCGCAAGATGCTTCGGATGGGCTCGCTCTCGGGAGTTTAACAACACTCGATCTGCTTGATATGGTAATACAGAAGACAGATTATTTAGCATTATTCCAACGCGAGAGCGAGGAAAATCTTGCCCGCTTGGAAAATTTAAAAGAACTTCGCTCAGTTGCCACAGAATTTCCAAACATAAATGACTTTCTGGAGAATGTGGCCCTTGTCGAATCAACTAAACACCCAAAGGACAAATCAACCAATGTAGTTACATTAATGACCCTTCACGCTGCAAAAGGACTCGAGTTCCCAATTGTCTTTATTGTTGGAATGGAAGAAGGTCTTTTCCCACACAGCAGAAGCTTAATGGACAACACTCAAATGGAAGAGGAGAGAAGACTTGCTTATGTGGGAATAACACGGGCGATGCGGCAACTTTATTTAACCTACGCCTCCTCACGTCTTTATTTTGGAGAACACATAAGTAATCCTCCGAGTAGATTTATTGCAGATATCCCCGAAAATTTATTGGAAAACATTGGTGGAGGAAGTATAAAATCAATTAATGAGTTTAAACTGGATTCCGTGGACGACATAAAAGGAACATTTGACGATATAATAGAGAAATATATCAGATAAATTTTTGTAGCATAAGCCACGTTTATACGTGGCTTCTGTAGAAAAATATTTAAACAATGACTAATCTAGATAAAATTGCCACACACCCTCTTCAAACCTCGGCCTGGGCAGAGTTTAGGAAAGCTTGGGGAAACGAAGTCCTGGAAACCAGATGGGGAATTTTAACCATTCACCCTTTACCTTTTACCTCTTCCAAAATTGCCATCTTCGAAAAAGGACCAACACCCAGCCAAGAAATGTTAAAGGGATTAAAAGATATTGCAAAAAAGAATAATATTGTGTTCATCAAATTAGAGCCCAATGTTCCCGTTCTTAACCAATTAACTAATGACAAATTAACCAAACTTCTAACCGGTTTCGGCGCTGTACGCGGAAAGCGGTTCTTCACCCCAACAACTTTTTGGATAGATTTGACTAAATCTGAAGAAGAGCTTTTAAAGAGTTTTACTAGTAAAACTAGATATAATATCCGACTCGCAGAAAGAAAAGGGGTTAAAGTGCGGGAGGATAATAGCGATGAAGCTTTTGAACGGTATTTGGAGTTAACCCGTGAGACAACTCAAAGGCAGGCTTTTTTCGCCCATACGGAACGCTATCATCGCCTTATGTGGAAGCTTCTTCATAAATCATTAATCATTAACCATAAATCTCCGATCGCACATTTGTTTACCGCTACTTACAAGGGTGAAATAATTACCACCTGGATCGTATTTGAATGGAACGATTTTCTTTACTATCCATACGGCGCTTCTACCGAAAAACATAAGGAGGTTATGGCCAATAATTTAATGATGTGGGAGGCAATTAAATTCGGCAAAAAGGAAGGACTAACAACCTTTGACCTTTGGGGTAGGGAGGAAGGCAAGGGATTCACAAAATTCAAGGAGGGCTACAATCCAAAAGTTATCGAATTCTTGGGGACTTGGGATTTGGTGATAAATAAACCGGTTTATTGGATATATAGAGTTGCCGAACAAGTCCGTTGGAAAATCTTAAAAACTTCAGCCAGAATAGGTTTATCCCACCATCGGTTCTAATTTCCAATTTTCAGTTATCAATTTTCATTGAATTTTCATTTACCCAATTGATCAATTGTTAATTTATTGTAAATTGAGAATTGCTAATTGATAATTGAACAATGATAGATATTCGTCAATCTCAAAATTACGCCAACTACATGCGATCTATCGGTTGGACTGTAGAAAGAATTGGTGAGATTAACTATTTCATTAAAAAGATGCCTATTTTGGGTTCAATATTAAAACTTCAAAGACCAGAGGAAATTAGAATGGATACGGTAAAGAAATTGTGCCGAAAATACGGAGTTTTCCAGATTATTATCGAACCTTCACTAGCCAACATCGGGTCCCATGAATTAATGTTATCACATGGTTTCAAACTTACAAAAAGTACTTATTTACCCAGTAAAACCCTACAAATTGACCTTACCAAAACTCGGGAGGAAATAGTAAGACATTTTAAAAAAGATGCTAGACGAGCTATAAAGAAAGCCGCCTACGCCAAGGCTTCGGCGCCCAACGGGGGAGGAGCAATTTCTACAAAGGAATACTCAACCCCCGAAGAGATTAAAACATTCCGGGAGGGGTGGAAGAATTGTGTTAAATTGTCAAGGTTTGTGCCGCCAGCGGAACAATTAATTAAACTTAAGAAAAGTTTTCCACAATGTCAGTCCCTATTCCTTGCGTCGCACAATATATCTGGCAGAATTATAGGAGGAGCGCTTTTCACGACTTCTTTCCACGAAAGATCAAACTATATCAGTTACTACTGGCAAGCATTCACAAATAATGAAGGTCGTACCCTACTCTCCCAATACTCTCTCCTCTACCAAGGTATACTATGGGCTAAGAAACATGGTTGTAAAGTTTTTGACTTCGAAGGAATATTCGACCCCCGCTTCCCAAATAAGACCTGGCTTGGCTTCACCCACTTCAAGCGCTCCTTCGGAGGCTATGAAGTTGAATATCCTGGATGTTATGTTAAAAACAAGTTATTCTTCAGATTTACAAAATAGTGAAAACTCACAGCCCATTTGGCAGAACATGTGACCTGAGCACCTGAAATCACTCTTCTCTATTTCATCACGAACTTTATAAATTTCGGCTACAGCATCTTCCAATTGTTTTGCGGTTCTTGTTGTAGAAATTTTTTCTTGTTCATCGAGATAATACAAAGAAAGTTTGATTTTGTTGGGTGTTTTCCCGAACGGTGGCTCTTGAATCTTTGTTGCAGCAAGTGCGTAGAAACTTAATTGTAAGTTTCGATCAACTTCTCTTTGACTCGGAATGGTCGCTCCGGTTTTGTAATCTATAATTTCTATTTCTCCCCCGCCCAAATCGTCAATCCGATCCAACCTACCCCCTATCTTGAGCCCTGCATAATTCTTGATTCCTGATTCATTATTCAATGGTAATGTGAATGGTTGTTCCAAAGAAAGTATTGGAGTTTTCGAATTATAACCCGTCTTTAAAAATCCCGATAAATAAAGTTTTCCTTTTTCAAAAAAGTCGCCTTCCTGTTTTTTAGATTTAAATCCTTCACCAATCCAGTTCTTTTCAAGAAGCTCGTACATCAATTTATCAAGCTTTGACAAGCTCTGCTTATCATTTGCTTTGCCATTTTGTATTTCCTCAAAGAACTCTTTGAGGGTCGCGTGCATTGCAGTTCCAAATGATTGACTGGCAGAAGGAGGCGTTGGGACTTTGTAAATATATTTCAATTTGTAATGCATTGGACAAGTTTGAAAGGTTTCGATCTGGGAGTAACTTAAGTAGTCAATCTTGAGTTTCGGAATCTGGAATTTGGAATCTTGGATCTTGTGGGGTTCGTAATTAAGAAATGATAATTGTTTTGTTTTATCTATATTCGAAATTCTAGATTCTAGATTCTTACCCAATGCTTCAAATATAAACGGTGAAAGTTTTTTCTCACGCTTTCCCTCTCCATAATAATCAGCTGCTGTAAGAATTAATCTTTCTTTTGCTCGAGTCATTCCCACATAAAACAAACGGCGTTCCTCCTCCGAATGGAAATCCCCTACGGGCAAAATTTCTTTGACAAGATTTTCAGGAATTGGGATTTGTTCACGACGTTCCATTGAAGGAAATCTTTGAGCCACAAGATTAACCAAAAATACCACCGGGAACTCTAACCCTTTTGCAGAATGCACAGTTAAGATATTAACTGCATTTATCTCAGTCCAATCTTCATTTGTTGCAAGTGGAGATTCTCCAAGTTCCAT
>CAZJLN010000204.1:0-4293 GCA_964546745.1 uncultured Anaerolineaceae bacterium | reverse complement strand
TTCAAAAACATCCAGATGCAAGGCACGCGAAATCCTGAGGAATGAGGCGTACATGAGAGTACGCTGCAATGACGAAGGATGAGCGTAACGCAGCAGATGGGTGTTTTTCAACAGCCTACCAGGAAAAACGCATTAATCCTCTCTGAGAAATTGCGCTGTTTGCTCGGGGAAGGTGATGTTAATATAGATGCCGGATCCCATTTCAAATCCGGCAAGGGTGGTCAGACGGGGTATGATCTGCAGATGCCAATGATAGTAATCATCCTGCTCATCCTTAATCGGGGCGGTATGAAATATATAATTATAATCCGGATCGTTCAGTTTGTAATGGAGTTTCAACAGGGTGGTCTTTAAGATCTTGGCAAATATTTTTGAATCATCAATGGAAATTAAACCGAAAGAGGCCTGATGGGTTTTGGGAATGATCCAGCTTTCGAAGGGAAACCGGGAAGCAAATGGCTGGAGGACAACAAATCGTTCGGTATCCATGACGATCCTCTCCCCGGAAGCAAGCTCCTCCTGAATCAAATCGCAATAGACGCACCTCCCGTGGTCATCGTAATATCGAGTCGCCTCCTCCAATTTCTTGCGGATGGTGGATGGGACGACCGCAGTGCCTACCAGCTGGGAATGGGCATGATCCAGGGATGTTCCGGCAGCCTCACCATGGTTCTTGAAGATGATGATTAGTTTGATCCTGGCATCCTCCCGAACCGCAAGGTATCGTTCCCGGTAGGCAAGCAGGATCTCCTCCACCTGATTATCCTCCATCAGGGGAAGAATCCGGTCATGGAAGGGGCTCTCGATCACCACTTCATGGACGCCCACTCCATCCATCAGCCTGAAAAATCCCTTGTCCTCTCTCACCACGCTTCCCTCCGGGGAAAGCGCAGGAAATTTATTGGGAATGACCCTGACCCACCAGCCTGCCTGATCCGCAAGGCCATTCTTTCGATAGGCCAGCGTCTCATGCGGGGTGAGATGCTCATTGCCCTGACAGAAGGGGCAGTCTTCCTTGTAGGGAACCCGCGCAGACGCGGATGTCTGCTTTATGAAATCGTGCGGTCTGCGTGAACGCTCCGAGGCAATGATAACCCATTCTTTGGTTGTGGGATCCTGTCGTAATTGCGGCATGCCAATTCAACTACCCCGCTGTTTTTTGACCATGCTGTACAGGTTGAAATCATAGGTGGCTGCGCAGCTCGGACACTTCAGCTGAAATTTCATCGACGCAGCGCGGGTTGTCGATGGATGGATCAGGATTATGTGAAACCCGTTTTCATAGCCGCAGCCGGGGCATATTTCAAAACGGTCCTTCATCGCAGTTTTTTTTACCGTCGCCATGGCAGCACCTGAGAGAAGTGATATTTCAGCGCAACTCACTCAACATAATGAGTCTGTTCCACAAGGTAACTTTGCATCCCCATGTGGGTTATCTGGTCGAGTTGGGCCTCGACCCAATCGATATGCTCCTCTTCCTCGGTAAGTATTGATTCCAGCATTTCTCTGGTACCATTGTCATCAACCTCCGCAGCGAGGCGAATAACCGTATTATATGACGTAATGGCATGTTCCTCCGCCGCCCGGTCATTTCGATGCTGCATTTCAATATCCGCGCCGATGTTAATTTTATTCAGCCGGCTGACGGTTGGCTTTCCTTCCAGGAAAAGAATTCTGTCAATTATTTTCTCTGCATGTTTCATTTCCGCAATCGCCCTTTTTTCGATGACCGTGTGGAGTCGTTCATACTTCCAATTGTCACACATCCCGGCATGCACCATATACTGGTTGATGGCAGTGAGTTCATCGGCGAGCAGATCGTTCAGTTTCTCGATGACGTTCTTATTCCCTTGCATGGCATCCTCCTTTGCGGCGATTGAGCCGGGGGGTGGTACCTTGTTTACAAATATATGTATTTCTGATAAGCAAGTAAATGGGGTCAAAATCCTATAATCGCCTTTATAGACATAGTATTTTCTGGAATAAACCACAGTAGAAAGGCGGTACGGATGAAAAAAAAGATCTTTCTAACTGAAGGCCATGCAGAGCGCCAGCGGCAGCATCGGGCCATGTCGCACCATGGTTCCGGAAAGGTTGCTTGCCATCCGCCGGATAGCCGTAGCACTCAGGATTGACGATGATATTCGGATACAGCAGTAATGCCTTTACACGCTATTCGATCGACGATGCCATACGCATGATCGCCGGTTTGGGATTTAAGGGCGTCGAACTCATGTGTGACCGGCCCCACCTCTACCCCCCGGATTTCGATGAACCGGCGCTTGACCGTCTGGCAACGCTTATCAACCGGCATTCACTTACCATTACCAACCTCAACAGCTTTACCCTGTTTGCGGTGGGAGATACATACCTCCCCTCCTGGATCGAACCGGAGGAGGAACGACGGCGGATCCGCATCAACCATACCCTGACCTGTTTGCGCATGGCCGCCCGCCTGGGTTGCAGGAACATTTCGGTGCCGCCCGGCGGACCGCTGCACAGCATGTCACGGAAGAAGGCCATGACCCTGTTTTACCGGGGACTGGAGCAGGTCATCCCCGAAGCGGAATCGTCACGGGTAACCATTCTGATTGAACCCGAACCCGCCCTGCTTCTGGAAAACAGCCGCCACTTTCGCGAGTTCATCGGCCCGATCGCTTCAGCCGCGGTGGGATTAAACTTCGACATCGGCCATTTCTATTGCGCGGGGGAGAATCCGGCGAGGGCCTTTGAAGATCTCTTCCGCTGGATCGGTCACGTCCACCTGGAAGACATCGCGCACGACAGATCCCACAACCACCTCATCCCCGGCACGGGAAGCATTGATTTCCGGGAAATCCTCCACTCCATAAAGAGCGCCGGCTACCCCGGCCACATAAGCCTCGAGCTCTACCCCTATGTGCACATGCCTGAAGCGGCCGGCCGGGAAAGCCTTCAGCACCTTGCCCCTTTGTTTGCTGAAGCGGGAATGCCATTCTAAGTGAGGCCACACGGGATGCGGAACAAGCCGCCCCGGCCGACAAGCAGTTCGACCTCATGTGCACGCCATCCATTGCATGCCCCGGATCGGCGGGCCAGTACCGGATCCAACCGGCCATAAGGGGACCTGCAAGGGAAGGTGCTCGTGAAACTCAACTGGGCTGAACGGCTGGCCGTCAATAATCCACTGCGCATCCTGCAGCAGCGGCTGGAGATCGGATGGATGATGCATGCGGCGCCGCTGCCGCCGGGTGCGCATGTTCTTGAAATAGGCTGCGGGCGGGGTGCGGGCGCACAACTCATCCGTAACATCTTCCATCCGGCCGTCATTCATGCCACTGATATTGACCGGGACATGCTTGGCCGGACACCTGTGCAGCTGCCGGACTCGCTGAAAAAAAACATCACCTTTTCCCTGGTGGATGCGGAGCGACTGGCGTTCGGCGGCGGCACGCTGGACGCAGTCTTCGGTTTCGGGATCCTGCACCATCTGGAGGACTGGAGAGCCGCACTTGCGGAAATTCGCAGGGTGCTGAAGCGAGGGGGCATGTATTATTTTGAAGAACTGTATCCCGCGCTATACCAGAATTGCATCACTCGGCACATTTTACTGCATCCGCGCCGGGACCGCTTTTACAGCCACGACTTGAAGGCGGCCCTCAAGCAGGCCGGTTTCACCGTCAGACATTCAATTGAATTGAAGGGGGTGGGTATTCTGGGAGTTTGCATCAAGGCAGGGTGTGTAAAATGAGTACACGGCAAAATACGAGGGTCGTATTTTTTTGTCATTTCGAAGGAGCATGTGCAACTGAGAAATCTTATAAGATTTCTCACCTTCGTTCGAAATGACGGCGCCAATCCAAACCATGAAAAAAGCAATAACCGCTTCCGCTTATATTTTCTAATGAAACAAGGTCTTATGCCGCTTCATGCTTCTCGCGCTGCCATTATACTTCTCACCCGGATCGCCACTGACATCAGTCCCGCTCGAGGGGGAAGGTAAGCGAGGCCCCGAACCATCCGATAACCGCCACCACCGGCAGCGCGGCACATATGAGCAGGAGGTACAGCAGGCTCAATGGCCCCCGGGAAACCAGAATGTCCGGCATGATCATCCGCCACAGGAGCGCTCCCGCCAGCATGAAGAACAGCAGAAAGGAACATCGTATTTTAATGGAAACCGCCCGGAGCGGCTTTTTGAAATAATTGAGCCACCAGGTGAACCAGCCGGTCGCCATGCCCACCGGCACAAACAGAATCCCGCCCCCCACGCAGTGCAGGGCGGTGACCTCAAAGGACCGGGCCCCGGTGGCA
>CAZJLN010000203.1:0-4304 GCA_964546745.1 uncultured Anaerolineaceae bacterium | reverse complement strand
CGGTCCTAAATGTGGTTGTGGTAGCTATGGTTGTGTGGAAGTCTATGCTTCTGGTCCAGCAATCACTGCGATGGGTGTTAAAGCAGTCGTTCAAGGTCTAACAACTTCCATTGGAGAACGTTGTGGACATGACTTAAATAAGGTCAATACCAAGCTTCTAGCTATTGCTGCACTTGAAGGTGATGAATTAGCTCAATCGATTTGGGATACTGCTGGATTACACCTTGGCGTTGGGATTGTCAATACGGCTCTTGTGATTGGACCAAAACGCGTTGTGATTAGTGGCGGAGTATCCCGTGCAGGTGATCTGCTCTTAAGCCCGATTCGCAGAGCGATTAAGGAACGCATGTTTGTGATGTCATCAGATGATATTGAGGTTGTGTTGGGTACATTAGGGGATGATGCTGGAATTATCGGGACTGCGGTGTGGGCTGCACATGGCGGAATCCAATAATTGCAGTCAGTTTGAAAATAGAAAAAACCTTGGAACAAGTCCAAGGTTTTTTAATTATTAAACCTCGAATAAGAAAGTTTTATTTTCCAGACATTCTCGCTCCCAGCATTGCCAGGAAAGTCCAAAATACCACCAGCAAAAGCAATAAAAGAATTGTTC
Organism: uncultured Anaerolineaceae bacterium; assembly: GCA_964546745.1. GTDB lineage: Bacteria > Chloroflexota > Anaerolineae > Anaerolineales > Anaerolineaceae > CAZJLN01. Next base: position 3,691 of record CAZJLN010000203.1, on the reverse strand, counting down.
TGATACTGAAATTTAGAAAAGTCAATGCATAAAAGCTGATGATAATACTTGATGCAGCGCCAGTAATTACCCCAGCTTTATATCTTTCGCTGTGAGCAATTAATCCTGCCAAAAATCCTCCCGCGTAAGGGGCGACCAATAAAATTAAGATACTCAGAATGGTATTGAAATTTGAATTATCTTGCATTGAGGTATAGGTATACCCCAAAAAAACTGTTCCGATTATCAAGATTGTTCCTAATAGGATTGATAGGATGAATCTACTTTTCATGGAACCTCTCTAAATGTTTCCACTTGACGCTGAATATTCACTGTCATAGCCAGGAATTATACTGGATATTCTATGAATGATCCTCAGTAAAGAATGATACCTCTTGCCTTCTATGTATCATATTTGTACAATTTTCCAATTCGCATTTATCCTTCTTGAATGTTATAGTTTGATATGCGAGGTAATAAAATGAAAAAAATCACTAAATCGGATCAAGAATGGCGGGAGATTCTAACAGAGGAACAATATCGAGTCACCCGCAAAAAAGGGACTGAGGCACCATTTTGTGGAGCCTTTTATGACCATAAAAAACCAGGTATTTACCACTGTATTTGCTGTGGATTGCCATTGTTCTCTGCAGGTGCAAAATTCGACTCTGGAACTGGTTGGCCAAGCTTCTTTAAACCTGTTGATGAAGAAAATATTGCGTCTCGACTTGACCTGAGCCATGGCATGATTCGGACTGAGGTGTTATGTGCTCGTTGTGATGCTCACCTGGGGCATGTTTTCAAAGATGGACCTCCTCCCACTGGTTTACGTTACTGCCTCAATTCAGTTTCACTTAGATTTGAAGAACTTAAGGAGGAAAAGTATGAATAATGCACAAGCTACATTTGCAGCAGGATGTTTTTGGGGAGTAGAAGCCAAATTCCGTCAACTACCGGGTGTGATCGATGCTGAGGTAGGTTATACAGGCGGAACGGTTAAGGATCCTGATTATCGTTTGGTTTGCACAGACACAACCGGACATGCCGAAGCTGTGCATATCACGTTTGATGCTGACGTGATCCATTATGAGCAGTTATTAGATGTTTTCTGGCAGATCCATGATCCCACCACTCCTAATCGACAAGGTCCAGATTATGGTTCCCAGTATCGCTCTGTCATCTTTTATCATGATAAAGAGCAAAAAGACCTTGCAGAAAAATCTAAACAAAATTTGGAAACCGCAAAAAGATTTCGCTACCCAATTGTAACTGAGATCGTACCTGCTGCTGTTTTTTACCGGGCAGAGGAATATCACCAGCGGTATTATGAAAAGCATCATCTAAGACATTGTTTCTAAAACGTTAGCCGTACATGAAATAATTGCTCTGAAAAAATCTCAATGAGCATGTATAATCACAGTATGGTAATTGAAACACAAAACAACACAAATTTTGAAAAACGTATCGCTATCTTAATTGATGGTGATAATGCTCAATCTAGTTTAATTGAACGAATTCTGGTTGAAGCTGGTAAATTCGGCAATGCAACTATTCGTCGGGTCTATGGGGATTGGACAACTTCCAACATGAAATCCTGGAAGGAAATTCTCAATGATTATGCTTTCCAGCCTATTCAACAGTTTCGCTATACGATCGGCAAGAATGCCACAGATTCTGCCATGATTATTGATGCCATGGATATCCTTAATAAGGAACAGGTGGACGGGTTTTGTTTGGTATCTAGTGATAGCGACTACACACGCCTTGCCACCCGCATCCGCGAAAGTGGTAAGCAGGTGGTAGGTATTGGTAAAAAATTGACACCCCGAGCCTTTGTCAGTGCATGCAACGTCTTTATCTATACGGAGAACATGGTTTTGCCAGAGGTAAAAAAGCGCAAACCTTCCAAACTACCTGAAAAGCAGGAAGACCTGTCACCGCAGGAAATTGATCTGATTGCGCACATAAACGAAGCCATTGATATGGCTGGCACAGATGATGACGGCTGGGCAAACCTCTCTGAGGTCGGTACCGCCTTAAGGCGGATAGATCCAGGTTTTGATCCGCGTACCTATGGCGTCAAACAGCTCAGCCAGTTGGTCAGGGCAAAGAAAAATCACTTTGAGATCAAGAAGATGGCAGGTAAATCGACAATCGTGATTCGCTCAAAGGATGATGACTAAGTAAACTTAAAATACGAAAGGAATGAAGGGCTTCTAACAGGAAGTCCTTTTATTTTTCAGAATTATTGGATGACTTAGAATTTGGGAATGAAATCATACTATAATCACTCATAACAACAAAAGATCCATTCAGGAGGTATTCCATGCCAGTTATCTATGATGAAAAAGAACTAACCTACCCAGTTCTCTTATGTGATGCAAAAGGAAATCTTAAGTGCGATGCTGTGGGTTGGTCCCGCAGCCCTCTGCACACCTGCAACCTCAAGGGTCATCCCCTGCGTAAGAAACGCTGGAATTACTGGTGTATTACTAGCCCAACGCATTTGTTCTCCGTTACACTTTCAAATATCGATTACATGGGACTGCCATTTGTTTACCTGTTAGAGTACGAGAGTGGTCGTTTTGTTGAAAAAACCCTGATGAGCCTTTTTGGTAAGGGATGTCAAATGGGCGACCTGGTCAATCAAAATGTGGAATACATAAGCAAGGATCTGGAAGTATTCTTAAAACAGCAGGAAGGGGGTGTGCGCATTAAGGTCAAAGCGCCTGAGTTTGGCGGAAAGTCGCTTGAGGCGGACTTTACGGTTGTGATACCCAAAGAACATGAAACCCTCAATGTGGTCATTCCATGGTCAGATAGGCAATTTCAATTCACTTCCAAACAGAATACTTTACCTGCACAAGGATTTGTTCAATGGGGAGAGGAAGGGATCAACTTTGATGGGGATCAAATCTTTGCCTGCCTGGATTTTGGACGTGGAGTTTGGCCTTATACCTGCTTTTGGAATTGGAGCAGCTTTTCAACCCGCTTACCGGATGGGCACACAGTTGGTGTGAATCTTGGGGCTGGCTGGACGGATGGGACTGGCATGAATGAGAATGGCTTGTGTATTGATGGGAGGTTGATCAAGCTAAGTGAAGATGTTCATTTTGAATATTCAACACAGGATTTTAAAACCCCCTGGAGGCTCACCACTACCGTGACAGATCGAGTCAATTTGACCTTTACACCCTTCTTTGAACGCGTGGCAGCGACCGATGCAGTAGTGGTTAAATCTAAAGTGCATCAAATGATTGGCCGTTTTGAGGGCACACTCAAAACAGATGAGGGAGAGGTCATTCAAATTCATAATGTTGTTGGCTGGGCAGAAGATCACCATGCTAAATGGTAAATATTGATAATATTAAAAATCAATCCTATTTTTGTGAGCAATAAACGATAAAGCTATCAGGATTGCAAGATATGCAAGATATGCAAGATATGCAAGCTTATTATGTACACTCCCCTATTTGCAAAAAGGTTTGCTAATTTAAAAATTAACATCCGAGTAAGAAAAACCGGAAAGAATTCTAAAGAGTTATCACAACTCAATGGATATTTGATTTTCAATAATCGGAGATTTCGTGTATAATTAAAATAATCTAAGAATTAAACAGAGTTAATAAATTCAATTTGTTAGTCAAAGACTAAGCCGTGATAATGTCTCATAAAGTGGTGTAAAAAGGATTGACAAAAAAGTCATCGTGTG
>CAZJLN010000202.1:0-4356 GCA_964546745.1 uncultured Anaerolineaceae bacterium | reverse complement strand
AATATCCAATACAAACCATTATTACTAATATTAAACTCATACCAGCCTTCATCATTTGTGTAGTGACATATCAAACTGACATTGTTATTGTTCTTTCCTCGGTTATCAGCCACCGTCTCTATGTACACATCTTCATAGTAATAATCATCGTAGAGGTAATAAACCCACTGGTCCTCTCCCTGTAAGTCAAATATTAATTCGCCTCCGTCTGTAAAAAGATTCATTCCTGTCTCATTTCCACTCATCATAAAATAAGACCAGTTTTTTGGTGTTAAGTCGAATTCTTCGATATAGAAAGGTTCAGAAGTAGCAACAGTTGGGGCAATTGTTGGGATATTGGTTGGCACTTGAGTGGGTGCAATGGTAGGAATATCAGTCGGCACCTCGGAAGGTTGTGTCGTTTGTATAGCTGTAACAACAATTGGAGTTGAGACGATGGCTGTTGGTGTAACCACGGCTTCAGTCGGCTGAACTTCAATTTGGGTAGGTTGAGCCGGCATTTGAGATGGTACTTCAGGAACTGATTCCTTGGGCTTTGTCAGATTGCAAGAAAGACCAACAACCAGAAAAAAAGCCAAAAATAAGAAAGTATTTCGGTGCTTTTTGGACATCTTAGTCTCCTTTTGTTATATATATTTAAATGTCAGAGAAATAATTGGTCTTAGTATATCATTAGTTAACTTAAAAATTTTCTTACTTATTACAAAAACAGCCCGGATAGACCGGGCTGTTTTCTAGAATCACTGATAATTTACTGACCAACAGCGATTGACTCCAGATCTGCTTCTACAGATCCAATTGGTTTAAGGTCAAAATTCTTTACAATCACATCGATCACATTCGGCGAAAGAAATGCAGGAAGTGTAGGTCCAAGACGAATATTCTTTACACCTAAATATAGAAGTGCTAATAGAACAATGACTGCCTTTTGCTCATACCATGCAATATCAAAAGATATGGGCAAGTCATTAACGCTTGCAGCATTGAAAGCTTTTGCCAATGCTTGAGCGATCACAACCAGTGAATAGGAATCATTGCATTGACCTGCATCTAATATTCTGGGAATGCCATTGATATCGCCCAATGGCAGTTTATTATAGCGATATTTGGCACAACCAGCCGTGAGAATCACATGATCTTTAGGCAAGGATTGAGCAATTTCAGTGTAATACTCACGGGATTTATGTCTGCCGTCACATCCACCCATCACTACAAAGCGCTTGATGTCTCCATTTTTTATGGCATCGATCACCTTATCTGCCACTCTTAAAACCGCTTCATGTGCATAACCACCACAAATGGTTCCTGTTTCCAATTCCAGGGGTTCGGGGCTTTCTAAAGCTTTTTGAATGACTGTTGAAAAATCTTTTTGTTTACCAGGTAATCTGTCAGGGATATGAACACAACCCGGGTAACCAGCCATGCCAGTTGTAAATAAGCGGTCCTTATAAGAGTCTTTGGTTGTGACGATGCAATTAGTTGTCATTAATATGGCACCCCCAAAGCTTTCAAACTCTTCACGTTGGTGCCACCACGATCCACCATAATTCCCAACAAGGTGTTCGTATTTTTTTAAGCCTGGATAGGAATTGGCTGGGAGCATTTCTCCATGAGTGTAGATGTTAACCCCAGTGCCCTCTGTCTGCTGCAGTAGTTCTTCCAGGTCTAATAAATCATGACCGCTTACCAGAATGCCAGGACCAGGTCTCACGCCTAAGTTGACTTGTGTTGGTTCGGGATGACCGTAGGCATCAGTGTTCGATTTATCCAAAAGAGCCATTGCCTTTACACCAAATTCACCTGTCTTGAGTACAAGACTCACAAGTTCTGCAAGGCCAAGATTTTTATTCGTTGTTGCTTCTAAGGCTTCCTGCATAAAAGCTAATACTTCAGGATCTCGTCCACCAAGAATATTTGCATGGTCAATATAAGCAGCCATCCCTTTGAGACCGTAAATAATTAATTCCCGCAGAGAACGCACGTCAGGATCTAGCCCTTCATCTGCCATCACCCCGACAATCTTTGCCTTTTTCAATAAAGTCTCAAATTCGTAATTTTCAGGTTTCCATCCAGCCCAATCAGGACCGTTACCAGGGCAGGGATTGCCGTGTAACTCCTTGCATCTTGACTGAGCTTCATCTTTGAGTGCATCCCGCCGTTTAATCGCCTCTTTTATCAACGCGACAAATCTGTCTGCATCAAAGTTTGCGTTCGTGATGGTTGCAAATAAACCTTGTGCAACAAAAAGGTCTGTATCAGGATGTACAACCCCCATATCCCTACCTCGCGTTCCCCAAAAAGAGATCCCCTTGAGAACATAAACCAAGAGGTCCTGCAAGTTCGCAACATCAGCAGGCTTCCCACACATTCCACGTTTCACACAGCCAGTATTTTGCAGGGTTTCCTGGCATTGAAAACAAAACATTTCAGACATTTATTCTTACTCCTTTTCTTCTTTATCAATATTGATAATAACAGGATTACGCAATTTTAACATACGACTTTTATCGTGTTTGATAATTTTAAGTTCCTATCTCCTTTTAATCTGCAATAGAATAAATGATTACAACAAGTCATTAAACGAATTGTTCTTCCTTCGACCTATTTACCCAATCCATAAATAAGTTTTCCAAAACTGAAACGATGATTAAAAGCGTCAGTATCGTCAGAATTATCGCCAGAAGGTTCAACCCCAAAAATTTCGAAAGAAGGGAAAGAAAGAGAGAAATAGCTATGAAAACCATCCGTTTCATCATCTTATTGGATCTAAGCATCTTATCAGAACTGAATAACCACCAAAGTAATATACCAACAAGGATCGACCCAGCCGTCGTTCCTATAACTAACCAAAATATGCTTTTACTTGATAAGTCACCTATTTGAGTGACGACAATGCTGCAATGCCTGGTGACAGATGGTGGATAGTATTCTCCCTGGTACAGAAAAGCGCGAACATATATCACCCTTCCAAATTGGATGTTCTCTGAGGATACGAAATAATGACTTGTCTTAGAAAATTGAGGAGCGATTGAGAGTTTTTCATAATTCCGGTCCATGTTATCTGGCAGGCCTGGATGGCTGATCGTTATCTGGGCGAATGGTGTGATCGGATAATCTTTAGGATTCTTAACCCGAACCCACACCTCTTTGGTTTCGTTCGGGGTCATAATTACCGGACAATATAGCTTCTGGATAATCCCATCCGTCTCCACATCCGGTTCAAAAGAAAGAACTTCTGGCGATTCCCAAAAAGACATCCCTTCCACATTTGACCATACGATCTTCAGAAGAAAAATTAATCCGATGACAATTCCAATTGAATAAATAACCATACCAATTAAAAGCCCAAATTTCATTTGCTTTTTCATGATTAACACTCCAGATCCGATAGATAGATTAAAATAATAATACATGATAATTCAACAAGCTGCTATATGTTTTTGAAGTTTATACACTCTGCCTAATGTATAATATTTGTATAATTTTGTGTTTCGTAAATTTATATTTTCTGATTTATAATTCCAATAAATATTACATGGAGTGGAAAAATGATAAAGATTGTTTCAGACAGTACCAGCGATATTCCAGAAGAATTACGAAAACAGTTAGATATTCGAATTATCCCTTTATATGTCAATCTTAATGGAAAAAGCTATAGAGATATATTAGATCTCAGCCGTAGAGACTTCTTCAATTATTTGCCCACTTCTGATCCTCATCCAACCACCGCCGCCCCATCCCCTGGTCAATTTATGCATACATATGATGAAATAGCTGATGATGGAGCAACCGCCATATTTTCTATTCATATTGCTGATTCCCTTAGTGCCGTTTACCGCTCAGCAAAAGCAGCGGCTGATCAATATAAACGCATTCCTATTCATGCAGTTGACTCTGGCAATCTCAGCTTGGCGTTAGGCACGATTGTTATGAAAGCAGCCCAGGCGGCTCAAATGGGTAAATCTGAAGCAGAGGTTGAACAAGTCATTCAGAATTCCATCCCCCGTGCTTACGCTTATGCTAAGTTGGATACGATTGACTATTTGCTCAAAGGGGGGCGTATGTCTTCAATTCAGCATAGCATTGTTGGCCTACTAGGCATTAAACCAATTCTAAAAATGAACAATTATGTTTCAAAGATGGAAGTTGCACGTACAAAATCTCGCGGTTTCCAGAAGGTAGTTAATGTCGCGATCGATGCCGTGCCCTTAGCTGAGATCATTGGAATTTCACATGCAGATGCCCCTGACCAAGTTGATCGGCTTATCTCCGAAGTTCAAAGTGTACACCCACAATTTTCACCTATGGTAACCGAGGTTAACCCAGCTCTTGGCAGCCACGTTGGTCCTGGTACAG
>CAZJLN010000201.1:0-4369 GCA_964546745.1 uncultured Anaerolineaceae bacterium | reverse complement strand
TATTGGACGATCATGTCCACATGGGTAACTTTGGGGAGGTTAAGGATTCGCATCTTGGCGTTGGTGTTAAGATGGGTCATTTTTCATACATCGGTAATGCCGAGATTGGCTCAGAGGTGAATATTGGTGCAGGAACCATCACCTGTAATTATGATGGTGTTCACAAAAATAAAACTGAAATTGGAGAGAATGCTTTTATTGGCAGTGATACCATGCTGGTAGCACCTGTAAAGATCGGGAAAAACGCCAAAACCGGTGCAGGTGCAGTTGTGACGCATGATGTCCCTGACGATACGATCGTCGTCGGCGTGCCGGCACGAGAAATAAAGAAGGTGGAGAAGAAGTGAGTCAAGTCAATATTTTTGTCATATTGGGGGTCTTTGTTTTCATTTTACTGATTGACCTGCTGGTCTCAGCGGTCAAGTCAGCTATGTCGCATGCAAGACTGCCCTATCTATTCAATCTACGGGAAAAGAATGCGCAGGATGTAGATCGGACCATCAAGGTAATTGAGCGTCCGCGTATTCGTACGACGCTGCGTATTGCATTGATCCTTTGCCATGTCCTTAGCGCTGCACTCTTGCTAATGATTCTGATCTATTACTTTAAGACACTACATTGGGGTGTGATGCTGTTTATGGTAGGCATTGGCAGCCTGGTGCTAAGTGTCTTTGAGTTCCTTCTTGAGGGACAAATTCTCAAAGATCCAGAAAACGCTGCAATAAAACTAAAAGGAGTTGGGCTGTTTCTTGATGTGTTGTTGGTTCCACTATCAAAGCTCATGACATTTTTGCTGGGTGAACATGCATCTCAGGTAACCCTTTCAACCATGACGGAAGAGGAACTCAAGAATTGGGTGGAGGTCGGACCGGCAGAGGGCAACCTTGAAAAAGGGGAACGCCAAATGATTTATTCCATCTTCCACTTTGGCGATACCCTCACACGCGAAGTGATGGTGCCGCGTATTGACGTGCTGGCTTTAGACATCAATTCGACTATTGGGGAAGCTCGAAAAGCCTTTATCGACGCCGGGCATTCACGCGTACCGGTGTACGAAGATACCATCGATAATGTGGTCGGGCTGTTGTATGCCAAGGACTTGCTGGCAAGCCTGGATGACCAGACCAGCATTGCTGATAATCGCCACATTCTGCGCACGGCTTTCTTTGTTCCTGAAACCAAGAAGGTCGATGAGCTCCTGGCTGAAATGCAGAAAAATGGCGTGCACATGACCCTGGTCGTGGATGAATATGGTGGGGTTGCAGGTGTGGTAACGCTTGAGGATATCGTCGAGGAGATTGTGGGTGAGATTTACGACGAGTATGACCAGGTAGAAGAGCAACTCTTCCAAAAGCTCAGCGAAAATGACTATAACTTCTTAGGACGGGTACCTTTAGACGATTTTAACGATGTAACCGGATTAAATATTGCCACTGATAATGCTGACACATTGGGTGGGTTCCTCTATGGTGAGTTGGGACATATCCCCGCGCCTGGAGAGCTTGTGCAGGCTGGTGGTGTCGATTTTGTGATCGAGGAAGTTATTGGACGGCGCATCCTCAAGGTGCGAGCGCATTTGCAGGATGTCCACTTGTCTGAGACGAATAATGTGGATGAAAAGGAGACAACACATGCTGACTGATGCCATCAAAAATGAATTGATCAAAGGCGCGATGGAGGCACAAAAACGAGCTTACGTATTATATTCGCACTATGCCGTAGGGGCTGCGCTGCTCACGATGGATGACCAGATCATCACAGGCTGCAACATCGAAAATGCTGTCTATCCACTCACTTTGTGTGCGGAGAGGGTAGCTGTGTTTAAGGCTGTTTCCGAAGGCATTAAAAAGTTTAAAGCGCTGGCAGTGGTCACGCGCAATGGTGGCTCACCTTGCGGTTCTTGTCGGCAAGTGCTGCGGGAGTTTAGCCATGACTTGCCCATTTTCCTGGCGGACGAGACGGGCAGGATCGTGTTGGAAACTTCTTTAGCAGACCTCCTACCGCATTCATTCGGTCCAGAAGACCTGGCTTCGTAAGCTCGTGAATGCCTATGGATAAGGTGGGATAAAATGGCATCTTCTGAACCACGCACCTTTCATGCCACTGCTGTGGTCTTACGTCATATGGATTACGGCGAAACCGATCGTATTCTAACCTTGTTTACCTTGGAACAAGGCAAAATTAAAGCGATCGCGAAGGGAGTGCGTCGTATCAATTCACGCAAAGCCGGACATCTGGAACCATTTTCTCAAGTGCATCTTTTTCTTTCCAAGGGACGCGATCTGGCGATCATCACCCAGGTGGAAACGATTAAATCTTGGCAAAGAATTCGCGATAACCTGCAATTGATGGGATTTGCTGCTTACTTGGTGGAACTGCTGGACCGCTTTACTCAGGAAGAAGGCGCCAATCGTGATCTTTATAACCTCCTAGTGGAGTCCCTGCAGAGATTAGAGGAAAACCCAAACTCAAAGGTGGTAGTCCATTATTATGAGGTACGCCTATTGGAATTGCTGGGCTTTCGACCAGATTTAAAAAACTGCACAAGCTGCGGAAAGCTCATTCAGGCAGAAGATCAATACTTCTCGGCATTGGCAGGCGGGGTGATATGCCCACAATGTGGTAGAAATAACCCGGAAACTTGGCAGGTGAGCATGACAGCGCTTAAATACTTCCGTCATTTTCAGCGCTCCAAGTATTCGCAAATCAAGAATCTGTCCATCCCAGAAGGGGTAGAGGTGGAGCTCAGGGGGCTGATTGAACGCTATCTAACCTACTTACTCGAGCGGGGATTGAAAACACCTCAGTTTATTAGAGAAATCACACCACCTACCTATCATTAAATTTCAATTACGACTCCGACGGATTATTAATTCATTTTTGGGTATAATCAAAAGGCTCTATCATTAATTTTAAATCGGAGTCTTTATGACGAATGCACTTGATTTTCAAACGATCATGTTCACCTTGCAGCGCTATTGGGCGGAGCAGGGTTGTTTAATCTGGCAGCCTTATTATTCGCAGGTTGGCGCAGGCACGATGAACCCTGCCACTTTTTTACGGGTGTTAGGTCCTGAACCCTGGAAGGTGGCTTATGTGGAGCCTTCAGTCCGACCGGATGATGGGCGCTACGGAGTCAATCCAAATCGCCTGCAACAGCATTACCAATTTCAGGTGATCCTCAAACCGGATCCGGGAAACCCACAGGAGCTGTATCTCAAATCCCTGGAAGCCTTGGGCATCGATCCGCGCCAGCATGACATCCGCTTTGTGGAGGATAATTGGGAATCGCCAGCCTTGGGGGCATGGGGGCTGGGCTGGGAAGTCTGGCTGGATGGGCAGGAGATCACCCAATTCACTTATTTCCAACAGGGTGGCGGAAAGCCACTGGATGTTGTCTCCGTGGAAATCACCTACGGTTTGGAGCGTATTGCAATGGCGTTGCAGAAAGTGCGCAATTTCAAGGATATTCATTGGAGTCCGACACGCACCTATGGAGATGTCAACCTGGCGGCTGAAAAAGAGCATTCCACTTACTATTTTCAGGTAGCAGATATTGCCAATCTGCGCAGTATGTACGAACTCTACGAAAAGGAAGCGCTCGCAGCTTTAGAGAAAGGGCTGGTTTTACCAGCATATGATTACCTGATTAAGTGCTCGCACACGTTTAATATTCTCGATACACGCGGATCGGTTGGCGTTACGGAACGCCAGGGGTTCTTTGGCAAGATGCGTGATCTGTCCCGCCAGGTGGCAGATGCCTATGTGCAACAGCGCCATGCGCTGGGGTTCCCATGGCTGGTGGAGACTGAAGAGGTTGAGACTTTTAAGGTTGCAGAAAAACCTTCAGCCATGACGGAATCTGAAGATTTCCTGCTAGAGATTGGCACAGAAGAATTGCCAGCTTCAGATTTACGCAGTGCGCTAGATCAGCTTACCACGCTCACTCAAGGCATGTTGGACGATTTGCATTTGAACTATGAGAGCTTCCATGTCAACGGGACACCGCGCCGCTTAGTGGTCAGCATCAAACAGCTGCAAACCGCGCAGCCTGACCGTGTCAGCGAGATCAAAGGACCGCCAGCTGAGCGTGCTTTTGACACAGAGGGAAAACCCACCAAAGCCGCAGAAGGTTTTGCGCGCAGCAAGGGCATTCCTGTCGAATTATTGCAGGTGAAGGACGTGGATGGCGGTAAGTATGCTATTGCAACCGTCAGTGAAAAGGGACGCAGCAGCCTTGATGTGTTGTCTGATGCACTCCCTAAATTGTTAGCAGAGATCCGCTTCAATAAGCCGATGCGCTGGAATCAGGAGGGGGGCGTATTCTCACGACCGGTGCGCTGGCTGGTAGCAATGCATGGTGCCAATA
>CAZJLN010000200.1:3379-4417 GCA_964546745.1 uncultured Anaerolineaceae bacterium | reverse complement strand
TAACGGCGACTTCACCTGCGACGGTGACGTGGACGGCACCGACGCATCGCTGTTCAAATCCGACTTCGGCCGCAGTTCCATGCAGAACCCCTGCCCGGCATGTGGGGGAGGGGTGGAGTGGTGCACGTATTGATTGCGGATTTCGGAATCCGGATTGCGGAATGGAAGCAGAGAAGCGATGTGAGATGTGAGATATGGGATGTGCGATATGGAAGCAAAGCAGAAGCAGGATCTTAAGCGCACATCGCATATCGCAGATCAAATAATTAAATGGGGGACGGCGATGAAAAAGCTATCAATAGTTTGTATGATCGCGCTTGGTATTCTGTCAGCCGGGCGGACTCTCCTGGCTGAAAAATGCCAATTGCTTCGGATTGCGGGCATGGAACGACTGCTTATCATATGCATGGCAGTGCTGATTCTACCGTGCATATCATATTCCAGTCCGATTCCTGATACCGGGCAGACCAAGTGTTGTGACGATACCCAGGAGATTTCATGCCCGGGCCCAGGAGAGCCTTTTTTCGGGCAGGATGGAAACTATGATATAAACCCGCCGTCATATACCAAGCTGGATGAAAACGGCAATGCATTGCCTGATGACACGCCATGGCCCTGGTCGATGGTGCGTGACAATATAACCGGACTGATATGGGAAGTAAAAACCGATGACGGCTCAATTCATGACAAAGATGACACTTACAGCCGGTATGACGCGCAGGATATATTTATCGCTGGCTTAAATGCAGCACAGTTCAGCGGACATAGTGACTGGCGCTTGCCGACGGTTAAAGAATTGGTTTCTATTGTTAATAGAAATAGATTTAATCCCTCAATTAACACAGCATATTTTCCCAATACCCAGCCCCAATACCATTGGTCGTCTACCCCTGACGCCATGAATCCGGCTTACGCTTGGAGCGTCACTTTCGAAGACGGCACCGCGACCGACATCTATCCTGATCCTGGTGATTTTGCTTATGTGCTGGCTGTTCGTGGCGGGCAGTGCGGAGAATTGGGGAAATTTATTGATAATGG
>CAZJLN010000200.1:1055-3369 GCA_964546745.1 uncultured Anaerolineaceae bacterium | reverse complement strand
CGGAAAAGGACCGGGTGTTCGAGGAGTACAAGGACCGCCCCGGCGACATCGTCACTTTTGAAGACGGCACATCGACCAACCTCTATCCTGATCCGGAAGATTTCGCTTATGTGAGGGCTGTTCGTGGCGGGCAGTGCGGAGCATTGGGGAAGTTTATTGATAATGGTGACGGAACGGTTACTGACACCGGCACCGGCCTCATGTGGCAGCAAGGTGGTCCAGGCGCTTACACATGGCAGGAGGCGCTCTCCAACTGTGAAAATCTTTCACTTGCCGGTTATGACGATTGGCGTCTGCCGAACATCCATGAGCTTCAATCTCTTGTAGATTATGGCCGCTATAATTATGCTATAGATACTTTATATTTTCCGACAGGAGGTTATATCAATTTGTCCTCCACCACGCTGGCCAATTATAGCACCCCGTGGGTTGTCTTTTTCGCCAATGGTGGAGTATACGGTGACTATTTCCAAGTCTACGGTCGAACTGTGAAGGCTGTGCGTGGCGGACAGTGCGGGTCATTCGGTGATGCAGATTATGATTGCCGCATTGACTGCATCGACAATTGTGTATCAATTCCCAATGGCTTGGATTCAGGCACCTGTACGAAAGGTATTATTGGGCAACCCTGCACGAGTGATGAGCAGTGCGGGGTAGATGGATTCTGCAGCATGCGCCAGGAAGATACCGATAGCGACCATCTGGGAGATGCCTGTGACAACTGCCCTGATACACCCAACCCGGACCAGGCGGATACCTATCCTCCCCAGGGTAATGCCATCGGCGACGCCTGCGATTGTGAAAGCAACTTCAATTGTGATGAAGATGCAGACGTCGATGGTTCTGATGCTCATATATTTAAGGCTGACTTCGGGAGAAGTTCGGTTCTGAAATCCTGCACAACTGAGGCTCCCTGCAACGGCGATTTTAACTGTGACCATGACTGTGACGGTACAGATGCCGTTGTGTTCAAGCAGGATTTTGGGAGAAGCGCAATTGTAAACCCCTGCCCCAAGTGTGTCACCGGACCCTGGTGTCGATATTTCTGTACAAATAATGCTGACTGTCAGGAACCCTTCTATTGCATGAAACCTATTGGCAGTTGTGACAGTGAAGGGGCCTGTACTGATAGGCCGGGAGCATGTCCTGATATTTTCGACCCCGTGTGTGGCTGCGATGGTATCACCTATTCAAGCAGTTGCGGTGCTGCATCAGCAGGGATGAATATAGCGCACGCCGGTGAGTGCAAGACGATGTGAAAGGAATGCTTGACATGGGGGGAGCCGGTTGATATAGAAATATAAATCTTTTGGAGTGTTCCAATGAGATTAGCCAATAAACATAACCCCGTCTTTTCTCGGATGCGAAGGCTCTGAGATGGCGGGGTTTATTTGTTGAAAGGAGGGTAGGAAAATAAGGGTCCGCATCGGGTCGGGCCACGGTAACACTTTGATATTTATAAGGATACACCTTTAGAAGTGCCATCAAAGAGCCCAATAAGCTCATTTTTAAGTGTTAAAATTGAGTTATTCGATGTGAGCAGAAAAATGCATTAAGCAATACTTATGGGTACCTCTAAAAATAGGATTTTTAGACAAATCCCCGAGTCTAACTTATTGATTTTCCAGACTGCAATAGAGAGCAAAATTGCATTATTAGAGGTACCCTTATATTTTTGGCCTCGAAAACAGCGATATTGGCCCTATAAATGGCTTTTTTCAGAGTGATAGTGCAATTATGTTCATGTGATAGCGTGGCCCGACCCCAGACCACAGCATCGTCTGAGGTCGTACCACGACAATCGTCTGATCCGGGCAGAAATAAGTCTTCCAATAATGTTTTATACTAACCTAATACACTTATTTACTGAAAGGAGGGTAAGACAATGAACAAGCTAACGATTATTTGCATTATTGCCTGGTTGTCTGTAGCGCTTGTACCCCTCTCTGTTTCGGCAATCGAGTACGGCATAGATGTTCTGGAACCGGGCAATCCCGGAGGATGGACAATGAGTTCCAAAACCTGGGATAATGAATGGGCGATGGCGGTCACGGAAGAAGTATATGTTGATGTGTGGCTTAAAAATGTCCCGGAACAGATTGTTAGCGGAGGGTTCTTGATGGTATATAATCCGGAACCGGTAAGTATTGTGAGTGTTGATATCTATGATGAAAATGATTTGCCAGGTCCATGGTCTGCAAATATGTCAGTCGAAGTACCAGATGATATAATTGGTCCGGGATCTTATTGGGTTTTTTTAGGCGGCTTGGCAATTCCAGATGTGACACCGCGATCTACGACCGTGATGTCGAGC
>CAZJLN010000200.1:0-1045 GCA_964546745.1 uncultured Anaerolineaceae bacterium | reverse complement strand
TATTGGGCAGGGCAAAATTCCGGGCTACGGCGGCTGGGGATGCTACAATCACCGTTGTTGTAGACGAAGATGACTCATTTGCTTCCGTTGTTGGCCGGTATTCTTCAAATGTTTATGATTCTGAAATTCCACTGACTGCCATTACCATCCACCAGACCATAGAACCCTGCTGCACCCGGATTTCGCCAGATCCCCTTAAGCTTTTTGCGGGAAAGACAGTTCAATTTTCAACCGATAAAAGCGGTACCTGCATCCTATCCAATTACGTATGGTCGGATACCTGCGTGCATGCGGCTATTGACCCCGCGACCGGTCTTTTCACCGCCGAAGCCAATGCGGCAGAAGAGTGCTCTGTATGCGTCACGGATGCCGCCAATCCCAATTCCTGTGCTGATGCGGGGTGCAACCCGTCGGCTGACTGCTGTGCGAATTTCATCATAACCAATGACGGAGATGATGACGGGGTTGCAAACGAAGACGACAATTGTCCCAACCATCCCAATGGTCCCGCTTTGGGAACATGCGTTTACGGAACTGCCTTGGGCCAGGCATGTACGGAGAACAGCGACTGTGGGGTAAATGGCTTCTGCAGCATGAACCAGGAAGATAATTTCCCGCCGGGCGGGAACGGAATAGGTGAAGCCTGCGAGTGTGAAGGCGATTTTAATGCGGACGGTGACGTGGATGGGACTGATGCGTCTCAGTTCAAATCTGACTTCGGCAGGAGTTCATTTAGTAACCCATGCCCATTCGTCAGTCCATCAACCACGACCACTGCAGCTCCATAATGATGGGGGATAGCTGAATCTGTTCAAGGGACTCAGCAAGCTGTTTGAGTCATAGAATCGTGGGTATAGCGCAAGAGCCTTTGGCCGCGGATCGGCCAGGGGCTCTTTTTGTTGGTCAGGCGATAGGATATTTGATATAAAAGATTGCATCGCTCATGGATTTTTGACTTTTTGCGACAGATTGTACGAAAGCAGAAGGATAAGATCATAGCCAAAGATATGTGAGATTTCGGTAGGAGCGCCTTCAGGCGGGATGC
>CAZJLN010000199.1:0-4430 GCA_964546745.1 uncultured Anaerolineaceae bacterium | reverse complement strand
CAAATGATAAAGGGGGAAAGTCCTTAAGGGCAATTTTTATGATGACCCAACTCGATGACCAAAAAACTGTTACTAATAAAGCTTGAAGAATAGCTTTAGTGCGTGAGGTCATTCGAGCAATTCGAAGTCTGCGATTTTTAGAGATCTGAATAAAAGGGGTGCTAAGAAAGAAACCCACATTCCGATAAGTGAGTATCGCAGAAATCGCAGTAATCCTTCAAACCAGGGCAGCCCAACTGATTCCGAAATAAACTCAAATAACTGCCCTAGACCAAGATAAATGATAAATACACCTATTACACCAATTAAGTAGCGCAAAACTAATTTAAAGAATGAAGCTTTTGTGCTTAATACACCATGTTTCCCTCTGAGAAGAGCAAACCCGCCTAACATTCCAAACCAGGTGCCTGCCATGGTAAGCGTCCCATCAATACTTAGAGGATTAACCTCTCCCGCACGAGCTGCCCAATCTGCTGGCATTTCCCATTCACTGGATAAACTGCTGGCTCCCAAGGCCAACAAAATCATCACAATAGAAGAGAGAAAAGCGAGTAATATTTGTTTTTGATACCCCAACATATCAAGCCATTTTCCGATCGGTTTGGCTGTCTTTGCAAAAATCAATACTAGCAATGCTCCTAAAGCCCATCCGAGTAAAACATCGCTTAAGAAATGCACCCCCATGACCAAGCGGGATATACCAATGAGAAATATGACAACGATAGCTACAATAGTTGACCAGCGTTTTTTGGCTTCAACAGCCATCCAACCCCAAACTGCAGCTGAGTTCATGGAGTGTCCCGATGGAATTCCAAAGCTTTCTTCATGAACCACCGGCTTGACTCTGGCGTCTACCCAATAGGGTCTTGGTCCTCGCATGAGGAGCTTAAAAAAGTTGTTGAAGAAACCACTCAACAGCAGCATAACTCCCACACGTAAACCGATATACGCATCTACACACCAATAAATCGCTGGCATCACCAAAATGAAGAACATTTCACTCCCCAAATTAGTGACCCACTCCATGATAACTTGCAGCCAAGGTCCTAAGCTCTGCAGAAAGATATTTACTGCAATTTCAATTGATCTGATTGTTTCCATTTAATAAGCTCCTGTATGCTGTAAAAAATAGATTATCCCTTGGGGTATTCAATCTGACCGTCAGAGTATCTGGCAAATCGACCCACTTCCTTTGCGTGAACATTATCATGTCTTATCCAAGGCCATCCGCCAAACTGAGTGCGATGAAAATCTGAAATTGCCTGACGAATTTCAGTTTGAGTGTTCATCACAAATGGTCCATATTGTGCAACAGGCTCTGCTATTGGAACTGCCTGCAGCAATAGCAACTCAGAATCTTGATCACCGTTTTCTATCAGTAAAGGCTTATCAGCTAAAAGGTCAATGGATTGACCTACTTTGACAGAAAAACCTGCGAGGGAGATGTGGTCGCCTTGATAAAAATAGAGAGTCCGATTGACCGCTTGTTGTGCTGGTGGAAGCTGCCAATGAGCTCCTCCAGATAGTTTGATGCGCCATATGCACACTTCGTTTTGTGGGTCTGCTGCCCAGGAGTCTGGGGCTGGAGATACAGCACATCTATCTGCGTAATTACCAGAAATGAGACGGATCTCAATCTTTTTCCCTCGATTGTCATACTCAACAATATTGGGGATATCCTCCATCCAAAGCATTTTATAAAAAGGAGCAGAAAACTTTTTTTCAGCCGGCAAATTTAACCAGACCTGAAATAGATGCAGGGGGTTGGGCTCAGATTGGTTCAAAAGGGGGAACATCTCAGCATGCTGGAGCCCGCTGCCTGCAGTCATCCATTGAACATCTCCATCGCCATATCGTCCCGCAGCGCCGTGGGAATCGGAATGATCTACAAAACCTTTAAGCACAATCGTAATTGTTTCAAATCCACGGTGTGGATGGGCAGGAAAACCTGGTACAACATCGCCATGATACATACGCCAGGCGTTTTCCTGAGAGAAATCTTGCCCAATATTTCTTCCAGCTAATGAAGCATCAGGACCCATCACGGAATTTGCCTTTGGATATGCATCATTGTGATGAGCGCAGAATAAAAATGGATCTCGAGTCTGCCACATGAATCCCAAATTCTGAATATTGATAATGTTGCGATTGTACATACTCCTGCTCCTTTATTTAAAATCCACTTAATAATGACTTCATCGAAGAATTATACTTTGAAGCTTGCGATGGTTTTGATTTTAACAACAATTATTAATAAAAAAGACAAAAAGCCCTGGCTACCCGGGGCTTTTTGATCATAAAAAAGAAAAAGTAATTTAATTTAGGACATTGTCTCTGGATGGAAGCATACCTTCCAAAATGATCTCCATTGCCATGGTATGCACACAGACACCACGAGTTTTGAAGAAGCTGCAGTCGCAACTCCATTTACCGTCTTGAAATGTCGTTACATGGGAGTCGTTATCGCCCCTAATCGTCACCTCAAAACCTTTAAAACTGAACCTGTCGTGTTCTTCAGCATAGCGTTTAGCTTTATCGATCTTTCCAATCATCCCAGAATCCATTTTTTGTACTCCTTTTTGAGGTATAAATATTTTTTAAAAACAAAAAACACGCATCAAAATCATCAGGCGTGTCTTCCAAATACCCGATCCGCAAATTTCATTATGCGGACCATCCTATGTACATCAATATTTCCATAGCAACTATATTATACAACTGCTTCAGACTTGAGTCAAATTCTTTTCAAAAACCAATGCGTCCTCACCACCGACATAGTATTTATGCCATATATCTACCTGTTTGTATCCAGCTCGCTCGTATAAACGGATCGCTTCTTCATTGGATCGGCGCACACATAAACGCATTAAATGAGCGTTGATTGCACTTTCACAAGCAGATAATAGTAATGAGCCAATTCCCTTTCGCCGGTATTCTGGTGACACAGCGATGGTTGTGATCCATCCTACTGACTTTTTTTCTTTCCATGAAGATGATAATTGCCGTTCAGCGGCAATGAAGGCAATCATTTGCTCATCCCGTTCAATTTTTAATCGAATTGTTCCTGGAGAACTCAAAACGGCTATGATATCTAATAAAGGCCAGGCATCATCGGAACTGAAACATCGTTTTTCAAGCTTGAGGAGCGCGCCAACATCACACCAGCTTGCTTTAAGGATAGGAAATTTATTAAGAATATTTTGAGTTTCTGAAGGTGGGAGGTTGGGAATATCCATTTTTTCTATGAAAGGTTCGCAGCCACTGCTTCCCATTCTAATGTAAGCGCATCGATTTTTGATCGAAGTAGATTGTACGTTTTCCCAATCTGCTGCACTTTAGCAGGGTCATCTGGAGGGTTTTCAAGCTTTGCTGTAATTAATTCCAGTTCAATTTCCAATACTTCTATTTCTTTTTCTAATTGATCCATTTTCTTACGAATTTGTTGTTCCTGGTTACGACTAAGCGTCTTTCTCACTTCATTTTGGGGCTTACTAATAATAAGTGGCTTTTGAACACTTGTTGTATCTTCCATGAAAATCTGACTTTTGGCTATCTTGTTTAATCGATATTCAGTATAGCTGCCTTTATAAACATGCAGGGTCGCAAGATCTGGATCGACCTCCCAGATTTGAGTAGCAAGCGCATCAATTAGATAGCGATCGTGCGAAACAAGAATAATCGTGCCGTGATAGTCAGAGAGAATATTTTGCAGAACTTCTTGAGTTGGTAGGTCGAGGTGGTTGGTAGGTTCGTCGAGTAGAAGCAAATTGGCATCCGATAAAGCCAATTTTGCCAGTGCCAAACGCCCACGTTCCCCCCCCGAAAGGGTACTGACTTGCCGAAAGACATCATCACCAGTGAATAAATACTTGGCAAGATAGTTGCGTACCTCAGCGGGTAACATTGCTGGGGCAACCCGACCTATCTCTTCCATTAAAGTTTTTTGTGGGTCAAGATCTTCGTGTGCCTGTGCAAAATAAGCGATTCTTAAACTAGCGCCTAATTGAACATCACCAGAATATGGAGGAATTTTCTCGAGCAGTGTTTTAAGGAATGTGGTTTTTCCAGCTCCGTTAGGTCCAATAATAGCTGTACATTCCAATCGCTGTAAAAGCAGATCTGGACAGATAAAAAGTGGATGACCTTCATCTTGGTAGCCCACTTGCAGCTCATAAGTACGCAGGACTAACTCCCCAGAGCGTAAAACTGGTTCTAGACGCATATGCATTTTACGAGTTGAGTGTGTTGGAGGTAACAATCGTGCTTCTTCTAATAAACGAGAGAGCCTTCTCTGTCTACCTTTTGCCTGTGCCGTGTTTTGTCCAGCGATATTCCTCCGAATATATTCCTCTTCTTTTTCGATAAACTCAGTCTGTGCCTCGAACTCAGCTAATCGACGGGAGTAGCGCTCCTCTCTTTGGCGAAGGTAT
>CAZJLN010000198.1:0-4435 GCA_964546745.1 uncultured Anaerolineaceae bacterium | reverse complement strand
GCCCGAGGGGTTGAATTTTTTGTTGAAGATCAGTTCCGCATGAATGTGGGCGAGGAAGTCGCCGGTCTTGAGATAGTAGGTCATCGAAAAAACCATCTGGATGACCGCCCATGATATGAGAAAAAGCACGGATCCCCGGTTGAGCCTCCCTTCCTTCCATGCACAATACAACAGAATCACAACAAACAGACCGATGAGGGGAACGGCATTGATCTTCACCCCGGTGGCAATGCCAAGCACAAACCCGGCCGCGGCAAAGCAGAGCGCGGCCCCCCACCCGCGGCCCTTGAGCCCCTTGAGCAGTAACAGCATGGACAGGGCCACCAGCATGCCGAGCATGATATCGTTGCTCATGGTAGTGGCATGCACCACATCGAGGGGATACACGGTCAGCAGCAGCGCTGCCAGCAGTCCCGTCTGCCTGTCAAACAGCAACTCCGCTAATCGGTAGATAAGATATATGGAAATGAGGGACGAGAGAAGGATGGGTAGGACAAAATTGAATTCAGACCATCCCAGCCATGTAAGTGATGAGGAAATGGCATACAGCAGGACGGGGCGGAAGGAAAAGACGCAGAGATCGCACAGGGGCGGATAGCTGCCGTCAAGGATGGTTCGGACATCGTCAGCGTAGTTGGGATCATCCCCCAGCACAAAGCCGCTGAAGCACAGTATCCTTATAACGAGGGCAAGAATAAGAATATTATGTATAGTGAGAAAACGATTCTGTCGTTCAGCGTTCACCATGCTACTTTGTCGTACCCGAATTAATGCGTGCGGCCACGACGGCGCGTGGCCCTCCGCTTCCACACGAAGTCTGAACGCGGCTACCCCGGATGGGCGCCAGCCACAGCCGTTCCAGGAAATGATCGATTACCTTCTTTGATTGCGCTCCGCTTGCGGCAATAATGGACCCATCCGATCTCTTTTGCAAACAAAAAAGCGTCCTTTCCGCAAGGAGCAGGAAAAGCAATTCCTGCCAGGAATATCCCTCACCTTTCCGGCACATTTGTCCCTGCATGCCGAACGCGGGTGGCATTATCGCATCATCCTTAATGGTGCGTTTCTCCCGGAGCAGTAAAACCAGATCGCGCAGATTGATGCCATCGGGCAGCACCTTTTCATCAATTTTAGCTTTGATGAAGTTCACCGCCCTGAACAAGCGAAAGAGGGTTATGATATCGATGCGGCTGAAGTCACCTGTTTCCACCGGAACGGCGCTGGAGCGGTATTGAGCAGTACAGAGGGGCAGCACCCCCTGCTCCCTGCAGGTGTCAAAGAGCGCCGTGCCGGGCACCGGATAATAGATGCTGGGCCCGATGAGCACCCGCCTGCCCATGAGATACCCCACGGTATCCACCATGTCTTCAACTCTCTGGCCGGGCATTCCTACAATGGCATAGGCGACTACATTGAGCCCCGCCCTTTCCGCATCATCCAGCACCGCGCCGAAACCAGTCGCACCCGCGGGTCTGCCCATGGCGCTTCTGAGGGCGTCACTGGCGCTCACCAGCGAAATATTGATGGTCTTGAATCCCGCCCGCTTCATCAGGCCCATAAGCTCGCCGGTAAGAGAGGCAAAGGAGATGCCGTTCATGGCGGACAGGTCAAGCGTCCCTTCGCCAAATGTCTGGATGACCAGGCGCAACAGCTCTGCGGCCCGCGTCTGATCGTAGGTAAAATTGTCATCCTCGATGTCAAAGGCCCGGATATCATATCTGTCCCGGCACTCCTTCATTTCATTGATGATATTTGATGGGGTGCGGGCGCGAAACGCAGTCCCCATGGTGCGATGGGCCGAACAATAGGCGCAGCGGTGGGGACAGCCCCTGCTGGTAATAAGCATGGTCGACCGCTTCTGCCCTATGCGGTAGCGGTCAGGATTCATGAGGTCCCGCGCCGGGTACGGCAGCGCGTCAAGGTCTTCAATGAACGAGCTTGCCGCGCGTACCGTTGCAATCCCGTGTCTCCTGGACCCGATGCCGTCAATTGCTTCGACATTTCCACCGGTTTCAAGCGCCTTCAGAAGCAGGGGCAGCCGTCGCTCCCCCTCCCCCACTACCGCGTAATCGACCAGGGAACTTTCTAAAACCCCTTCCGGATCCGCGCTGACATGGGCGCCTCCAATGACAACGATCTTCCTCGCATCCCATGCCTTCACCATGTCCGCCACTTTCAGCGCTTCCCCGTGATAGGGCGTGAATCCCGACGAAATGCCGTAGATATCAGCGTCGGACTGCACCATTGATTGGCGGATATCTTCCCAGCCCATCCCGAAATGGCAATACCCGCGATAGAGCGCGAAGGGGCTCCGGTCATTGCAAGGATAGAAATCTCTCAGGTAGGACAACTCGGGGGGAATGGGGACTTCGCGCTTTCGCCCTACCCTGCAATCCAGAATCTCCACGTCATGCCCTTCTGACTGCAGGGATGAAGCAAGATAGGCAAGACCGATCGGCTGGGTGCGGATGGGCGTGTGATAAAAATCCTCGATGGGCGGCTGAATGAGCAGGACCTTCATATGAGCGTTACTATAAAATATTATGAGGATAGTACAAGCGGTAATTTAAAAGCAGTTGGGGGCGACCGGCCGGTCGCCCCTACAAGTCGGACTTTATTTTCGTGTGAAACTCCCATGCCCCCTCGGGGGCGACACGAAGCATGAAAATGAAGTTTGTAGACATGAACGGGTCATTCTGCGGCTCGACCGCAGAATCCAGGTATTATTTTTTTATGGTGGATCCTGCGATCAAGTCGCAGGATGACGTTGATGATGGAGGGTCATGCTCTCATGGCCGCATACAATCATGGTGCACGACGTAGCACATTCCTCCCTAGATTTTTTATCCAGACGTAGGGGCAACCGGCCGGTCGCCCCTACGGAATGACCTTATGTTCGAATCAAAGCCGGCGCCACAAGCAATAAAAGATTTCCCTTGAAAACAGCCCAAAATTGTGTTTTAAATACAATATAACTTTAGGTTCAGTTTAAGGGGGGGTAAGTGCAATCCACTTATAAACATAGCCCTGCTTTGTCTCAGATGGAAACGTCTCAGAAAAAGCAGGGTTAGTTTTTAAAAGGGGAAGACCGTTATTAACAGGGAGGTGGGCAATGAGAACAGGAAACATAGCAGTATTGGTGAGTTTATTTCTCCTGCTTGGTTTCAGCGGCATGTCATCGGCGGCGGTTGTGACCGATCCCACCGGTGATGCCATCGGCCCCACCGATATTACCGCAATACAGGCTGAACAGATGATAAGGCCAGACGGAATTGAAGTGCTGAAAGTCTCTTACACCGCCACTCCCAACATCGGCGGCATCGTGGTATTTGAAGCCAACGTTGACAACAACACCGAAACCGGCGGAACACTGAGCATGACCGGCATCCCGGTTGCCCCGTGTCCCTGCAAGACAACCGCGGGCATTGATGTGGCCATCATAATGCTGAACCGGGACCAGGCTGCAAATGCCGCGTCGGCCATCTGTGCAGGCTGCGTCAACGCAGAGGCGGCATCATGCGCCACCAAAAGGCATTACGGTGAGTGGTATGCCGTGGCTTCATATAATAATACGGATACCAACGGTGTGCTCAGAGGCTATGCAGATCCCCTACCCAATTTTGACTCAACCCGAAAGTGTTACACTTTTCCCTGGAACATGATCCTGACGTATGCGAGGGATGCGATTGCCGATCCGGCCGAGCAATATGACTATGAAAATGCCATTAACCCCACCACAACCAGATGGCAGTTAAGTGTGTGGACGGATCCTGCCTACGGCACCGGCAATCAGGATGATTTTGCTGACGGCACCGCCTTCTTCAACATTTCCGACTGGGCACCCAACGGAGATGGTGTTCTGGTTCCCAGCATAGACTATGCTAATGCTCGAACATACTGTGAGGGAAACTTCGATAACGACCTGGATATCGATGGAGCGGACGCTTCAAAATTCAAAACAGATTTCGGACGCAGTCTATTATTTTGGCCCTGTGCATGCTGCGGTCAAAATTATTAATCCTATGGGCCTCGCCTTCCAAGGTTCCCTGGAAGGTTAAAAACTCAACGCGTTACAAAGAAAAATCTCTCATGCATATCCCGAGAGATTTTTCTAATTGTTCCACTTATCATTCAGCAGCAGTGAGAAATTACTGCTTGTCCTTCCCTGAGAATGCCTCCAGGGCTTTCATGACCTCGGCCACATGCACCACCCCCGGCCCGCCGCCCATGAGAATCGCCACCGAGGCGGCTTCCATGACTTCCTCTTCAGTTGCCCCCATGGTCAGGGCCGCCTTGGTATGGGCGTAGATGCAGGGAACGCACCGCAGGCCTACCGCGATCCCCACCGCGATCAATTCCTTCTCCTTGCCGGCAAGTTTTCCGTCCTGCATCACGCTCCCCTGAAGCGAGGTAAAACTTGTTGCCACTTCAGGAA
>CAZJLN010000197.1:0-4478 GCA_964546745.1 uncultured Anaerolineaceae bacterium | reverse complement strand
TCACGCAGGTCAAATTTCTCAGGATAATCGCGGAAGTATTCGCGATGTACACGGGTCCAGACCAAGCGACCGTCTGTGTCGATATTAATCTTAGTAACGCCTAATGTGGCTGCCTGACGGAATTGTGTAGCATCTACCCCTTTAGCGCCAGCAATTTTGCCACCAGCTTCATTGATGCGCGCTACTTCTTCCTGCGGTACTGAACTGGAACCGTGCATCACAAGCGGGAAACCAGGCAACCGCTGTTGAATTTCTGCAAGGACATCAAAATGTAAGGATTGTGAGCCAGAGAATTTAAAAGCGCCGTGGCTTGTGCCAATGGCAACTGCCAGGGAATCACAACCAGAGCGTTCAACAAATTCACGCGCTTGTTCGGGATTGGTGAGCTTGGCATCCGCCTCGGACACTTTGACATGCTCTTCAACACCACCTAACTGCCCTAACTCAGCTTCGACCACAATGCCTTTGGCATGGGCAGCATCAACCACGCGGCGGGTGATGGCAATATTCTCGTCAAATGGCGCATGGCTTGCATCGATCATGACAGAGCTATAAAAACCCGAATTGATACAATCGTAGCAGGTCTCTTCATCACCATGGTCCAGATGGACGGCAAAAACTGCTTCTGGGAAGACCTGGTCGGCGGAGCGAATCAGCCCTTCAAGCATGAGCTTATGGGTGAAAGAACGAGCGCCTTTACTGATCTGAATGATGAAAGGGGCTTGAGAGTCCAGGCTGCCTCGGAAAAGACCCATGGTTTGTTCCAGGTTGTTGATGTTAAATGCACCAATTGCATATTTGCCATAGGCTGCTTCAAATAATTTTTTAGTCGTAACGATCATTTTTTCTCCTGTTCAATAGTTGGTTAGGAATTGATTTTTAATTACCAATATTATACCTAATTCGATCACAATTCGTTTCGATTTGAGGGGGTAGTATAAGCCTCAGATCAACTTTTGAGAAACAATTTTCACTGTTATACAGTGATTTTAATCAATTTTTAAGCATTTTTTTGTTCAGCTTAGGCATAGATGGACAATAAGCGAAATAGGTTATCAGCTGCTGAGCGTAAGTTGTCTTCTGCATGAATCAACAACTCGTCTAGAGCAGCGGGAGAATTAACGGTTGAGAAGAACGCTGAAATGCCATATTCGTACAGTTTTTCATAGCCCTCACCAAGCGAGCCGGAAAGGGCAATGACTGGCACAGCTTGTTTTGAGGCGCGCTTACCTACCCCAGTTAAGGCTTTGCCCATGGTGCTTTGATCATCACTTTTGCCTTCGCCGGTGATGACCAGGTCACACTCGGCGAGGTGCTGCTCAAAGCCAACTTGGTCGAGTACGATATCCACACCGCTTTTAATTTCGGCATTGGTAAAAGCAAGGAAGGGGACAGCTAATCCACCGGCAGCACCTGAACCAGGGATCGCCTGGAGATCAATGCCAGTTTGGTTTACGATGACTGCCGCCAGCCGTTCTAAACCCAGGTCCAAAGCCGTCACCTGTTGTGGATTCGCTCCTTTTTGAGGAGCAAAGATGGCAGCAGCACCTTGAGGTCCAAATAAGGGATTGGTGACGTCACAGGCGATCAGGAAATTCGATTGACCTAGACCTTCAAGCATCTGGCTGAGATCAATATTCTGAAGGGACAATAGACTACCACCGGTTAGGATATTCTGATCCTCTTCGTCCAAGTAGCGAATCCCCAAGGCATTGGCTGCGCCGGCTCCACCATCATTGGTGGCGCTACCCCCCAAGCCTAAGATGAACTTACGATACCCTTTTTCTAAGGCATCAGCAATTAATTGCCCAGTACCGTGGGTGGTTGTGTGGAGAGGATTCCTCTCTTGTGGATCTAATAAAGGCAGACCCGAAGCAGCTGCCATTTCGATCACGACTGTGCTATCGGGTAGGATGCCATAAAAAGAATCGATCTCTCTAAGGAGAGGGTCTTTGACCTTCACTTTGACTTTCTTTCCCCCACAGGCGTAAAGAAGCGCATCCACCAGCCCTTCTCCACCATCGGCAATTGGGAGCTTGACTAATTCAGCGTTTGGGAAATATTGATGAGCAACTTGTGCCAAAATATCACAAACCTGAGCAGCAGTGAGGGAGCCTTTAAAGGAATCGGGAGCAAGGATAATTTTTTTCATCTATTTGTTCTGTGAAGTCTCGATCACTATTTTTGGTTTCCATAGGATCATTAATACCACAGCGATCAATGCCATGCCAGCCCCAAAAAGGAATGGTGCTGAAGGACCAAAGCCAGCCCATTTGCCTACACCACTCCAAAGCATACCGGCGATGAGGGAGGCAGGAAAGTCTAGAATGCCTAAAATGGCGTTGTAGGTGCCGTAAGCAGTTCCGCGCACAGATTCAGGAACAAGATCGGCAATCATGGCTTTGGCTGTGCCATACGCCATACCATAATACAAGCCATAAATCACATATAAGAACCAAATATGCCCAGCGGTTTTTGCTAAGCCAAAACCGAGGTAGATAAGAACGTAAACCAACCACCCGCCAATGATCAGCTTGCGCCTACCAATTTTATCGGAGAGGATGCCAGCGGGAGTGGAGATCAGAGTGTAGATCAGGTTAAAGACTGCTAACATGATCAAGATACCCAGCACGCCCATGCCGCGTTCTTGGGCACGCAGAACCAGGAAGGCGTCGGACGAGTTTCCTAAATCAAAAATTCCTACAATGATCATAAAAATAATAAATGGCTTGCCAAGCCCTCTGAAGGTTATCTTGGGGGCTTTTGCTGTTCCTTTTGCCTTGGTATCTTTGACGCCAACGATCAGGGAAATCACTGCTAGGAATGCGGGGATCAGACTGACCAAAACTATGGTGCGAAAGGTCTTCTCTCCCAATGCGACGGAGGAGGATTGCGCCAGCCAAACGACCAAGGCGGCAATGAGAATGCCCAACATGGCACCGGCTGTATCAGCAGCACGGTGAAAACCAAATGCCAGACCACGCTGCTCGGGATTGATCGAATCAGCTACCAAAGCATCGCGAGGTGCAGTGCGAATGCCTTTGCCAACGCGATCCCCCCAGCGGATGCCAGCCACTGCGCCCCAGCTGTTGGCGAAGTAAAAGAAGGGTTTGACGATGGCTGAGAGCCCGTAACCCGCCACAGCCAGCCATTTGCGGGCTTTGAGCTTGTCAGATATCCAGCCAGAGAAGACTTTGAGAACACTGGCAGTTGCTTCTGCAATACCTTCAATCATGCCAATGATATTGGTCTTAACTCCCAGTACATTGGATAAAAAGAGAGGTAAAATATTAATGACCATCTCACTGGAAATATCCATGAAAAAACTGGTCAGACTGACTGCCCAAACATTGCGTGGAAGATCTTTTATTCTTGTCTTTGCCATTATCCTTCATTCCTTATGCAATTAATAAGATTAGCCATAATTCTACTCCAACGCATCTATGGAGGTTAATAAATGTTTCGCAATGAGGTGAATAATGTGGATCAAAAGACAATTTTAATTACCGGCGCAACAGATGGATTGGGAAAACAGACTGCGCTGCAGTTAGCCAGGTCAGGAGCAAAGATACTTTTACATGGACGTAACCCTGAGAAGCTTGAATTCGCAAGCAATGAGATCAAAACGCTTTCTAACAATCCACATATTTTTAGCTTTACGGCAGATCTTCAATCTTTATCCCAGGTGCGGCGGTTGGCGGGTGAGATTAAAGAATTTACACCACAATTGGATGTTTTAATTAATAATGCGGGGGTTTACATGCACAGGCGGGTGCTATCCGAAGACGGGTATGAAATGACCTTTGCAGTCAATCATCTGGCACCCTTTTTGTTAACGCACTTATTATTGCCCCTCCTAAAACAAAGCCCACCTGCAAAAATCATTACTGTTAGCTCAGCCGGCCACCAATTTGTAACACTTAATCTCAAAAACTTACAGGGAGACCACTTTTATTGGGATTGGGTTGCTTATTGCCGATCCAAATTGATGAACTTGCTTTTTTCCTTTGAACTCTCGGAAAGGATCAAAGGACAAGGGATCTGCGCTGTTGCCATTCACCCAGGCGTGATCAGGACAAAGTTGACTAAAAAAGCGCTCGTCTCCTGGGGAATTTCCGTTGAAGAAGGCGCAAAATCAATTACCAGACTGGCGCTTGATCCATCGATTGCCGATTATAACGGGGGGTATTTTCATCGCTATCATCTTGGCAAGGCATCCCTAGTTGCTCGAAACCGAAAGTTGCAGAAAAAATTTTGGCAGATCAGCGCAGATTTGGTTGGCATTTGAGCATGCTTCAATGAGATCAGATAAGCATGTTAAAATATGAACAGATTTGACAAGTCAATCAACGAATATGTCAAATAGTAAAGATGACTAAAGAGCCGTACCAAAAAATATTTCATCCATTCCTGATTGGATTAGCGTTAATCCTAATCTTTATTACGGGCTGCAAGGAAGAAGTGATTTACAAATTGCC
>CAZJLN010000196.1:0-4478 GCA_964546745.1 uncultured Anaerolineaceae bacterium | reverse complement strand
GATGGCTGGTCCGGAGGTGATTTTTATATTCACGCCCATTTCAAATGCGAGGATATGAGCAAGGGTGGTTTTGCCCAAGCCAGGGGGACCGTAAAAAAGGATATGGTCAAGGGGTTCCTGACGCAACTTGGCAGCTTCGATCTGGACCATCAGGTTTTCCTTGACCTGTGGCTGACCGATCAATTCTTTCAGGCTATTTGGGCGCAATGCCAGGTCAAGATGATCTTCTGGTGTGGGTGTCCCCGCGAGGATGTTGGTATGTTTATTGTCAGGCATGCCAGGAATTATACCCCGAGATTGCCCCTTCACCTGATATAATCCAAGGACATCAAAACAAGGATTAAGAAGTATGTTTGAAGACGAAAAGGCGTTAATCAACCAAAAAATCAGCAAATTCTGCCTCAGCAACAACCTGCCGGATGTTAAGCTGGAGTGGCGGAATATTCCTTTCAGTGGGGAGTGGGGCATGGCAGCGCCATTGTTTCCACTGGCTGCAAAAGAGGACCGCGGAAAAATCACCACATCTGTGCCGGTGCGGGCTCAGGAGATCGCTCAGGCTTTAGCCGATGCAATTGGTGTCCCTGAGGGCTTCACCCATGTTCAAGCAGTTAAAGGTTACTTGAATCTTTACTTTTCTACTGCAGAGTATGCAAAAAAAGTGGTAGGACAGGTGAATGAATTGGGAGCAACTTATGGAAAACTGCCTGATACGGGCAAGACTACCATGGTGGAGTATTCGCAGCCTAATACGCATAAATCCATGCATGTGGGTCATCTACGCAACGTCATCTTGGGGGGAGCAACCTGTAACATCCTTGAAGCAGCTGGTGAGAAGATCATACGTGCTAACTATCTTGGCGATATTGGCTTGCATGTTATTAAATGGTTGTGTAATTATGAAATGTATCATAATAGAGAACAGCCAAGCGAGGATAAAACGCGTTGGATGGGTGATTTATATGCTGAGGCTGACCGCCGGTTTACGGAAGAGCCTTGTTTTGAAGCCGAGGTGAGGCAGTACTTTGCACGCTGGGACAGGCAGGACCCGGATGTGGTAGCGTTATGGCAGAAGACACGCCAGTGGTCATTGGAAGGCTTTTACCAGGTATATGAGCTGTTGGGTGAGCATTTTGACCGCATCTATTTTGAAAGCGAAGTTGAAGAACCCGGTAAAGTATTGGTAGAAAAGTTAATTGCGGACGGACTAGCAGAAGATGGACGCCCAGAAAACCCGGTGATCGTCAACCTGGATAAGCTCCTGGGGACAAAAGAGGAATACCGCGTCTGTGTGATTCTACGCTCAGATGGCACCTCGCTCTATGCAACCAAGGATGTTCCATTAGCTATCCAAAAATTTGAAGAATACCACCTGGACCGGTCAATTTATGTAATTGATGTACGCCAGTCGTTACACATGAAGCAGATTTTTAAGATCCTTGAGCTGATGGGCTATACCTGGGCAAAGAATCTCGTGCATCTTGCCTATGAGATCGTGAATCTGCCAGGCAATGTGACCATGTCATCGCGCGATGGCACTGTGGTGCTGCTGGATGACCTCATTCGTGAATCCACTCAGCGTGCACTCACGATTGTATCGGAAAAGAATCCGGACCTGTCGGATGAGCGAAAAATGGAAATTGCCAGGGCAGTTGCTTTGGGCGCTATCAAATACCCCATGCTCTCACGCGAGAATACCAAGGTGGTCACGTTTGATTGGGAGACCGCATTGGACTTTAACGGGCAATCCGCGCCGTACATCCAATATGCGCATGTGCGCGCTGGCAGCATTTTGCGCAAGGGGAACTATGTTGATAATCCAGCTGTTGTATTTGCTAACGACCTAGAGAGGACTGAGGTCAACCTAATCGAGCTGATCAGCAAGCTGCCGGGAGAGGTGGAGCGTGCTGCAAAGGAGATAAAACCTTCTTTGATAGCAACGTATGCCTATGAACTAGCGCAGGCATTCAATGACTTTTATAACACCTGCCCGGTGCTGTCTGCACCTGATTCGGTGAGAGCCTACCGATTGGCACTAGTCAGCGCGGCAAAACACTGCTTAGCTGACACTTTACACTTGCTTGGCATCATCGCACCTGATGTGATGTAAAAAATAGGGTATTATTAGAAAACAAAATTAAAAGGAGAATTACTATTTATGGCACGCATTAAAACATTAATTATGGGAGCTGCAGGACGCGACTTTCACAACTTCAACACCTTTTACCGCGACAATGAGCAGTATGAGGTTGTTGCATTTACAGCCACCCAGATACCCAATATTGAAGGACGCAAGTATCCCGCTGAATTGGCAGGGAATCTGTACCCAGATGGTATTGCCATCTACCCGGAAGCAGACCTTCCTGAATTAATTAAAAAGCTCCAGGTTGACGAAGTCGTATTTGCTTATAGCGATGTTCCACACACTTACGTCATGCACAAAGCTTCACAGGTCAACGCACTCGGGGCAGATTTTCGTCTGATGGGCAGTGATAAGACCCAGGTCAAATCGACTAAACCTGTCGTATCTGTCTGTGCAGTACGTACCGGCTCCGGCAAGAGCCAGACCACACGTGCCGTCTCCAAGATCTTGATTGAGATGGGCTACAAAGTAGCGGCCATCCGCCACCCCATGCCTTACGGCGACCTGGTCAAGCAGAAGGTGCAACGCTTTGCTGATTACAGTGACCTCGACAAACATGAGTGCACCATCGAAGAGCGCGAGGAATACGAACCCCATATCGATAACGGCGTGATTGTGTATGCCGGTGTGGATTACGAAGCGATTCTGCGCGAAGCTGAGAAGGAAGTGGACATTATCCTGTGGGACGGTGGCAACAACGACTTTTCCTTCTATGTACCTGATCTGAGCATCGTTGTGGCAGACCCGCACCGCGCTGGGCACGAGCTCTACTATCACCCTGGTGAAACCAATGTGCGCATGGCAGATTTGTTTGTGATCAATAAGGTGGACACCGCTAATCCGGATGATGTCATTACTGTTCGAGAAAATCTGCATTCACTCAATCCAAATGCTCTCGTGATCGAAGCAGCTTCCCCGATCTTTGTTGATGATCCCGAAGCTATTCGTGGCAAGCGCGTTTTGGTCATTGAAGATGGTCCAACCCTCACACATGGTGGCATGGCATACGGCGCAGGTTATGTGGCAGCCCGCCGCTTTGGCGCAGGCGAAATTGTCGATCCACGCCCATTCGCAGTCGGCTCGATTATCGATACCTATAACAAGTATCCCGATACCGGCAAGATCCTGCCGGCGATGGGATATGGCGGTGCGATGATGCATGACCTCGAACGCACTATTGACAATGCCGATGTGGACCTGGTTGTGATTGGAACCCCCATCGACCTCAACCGTGTGATCACCATCCGCAAACCCAACCAACGTGTGCGCTATGAACTACAGGAAATTGGTGAGCCCACCCTTAAGAGCATTTTACAGAAGAAGTTCGGCAAATAGCCTGAAAATCCATTTGAATTAGCCTTTGGGCGGTGCATCTCAAAACCTGAGACTTTGCACCGCCCGTTTTTTACAATTCATGATATAAACAAAGCGGTGCATACTGATGTGTGCATTTTTTATCCAAATGATAAAAAACAGTGAAGATTATTATTGACAGATAAATGTGAGAGACTATGTTTTTAGATACGATTGAGATTTATGTTGAATCTGGTAAAGGCGGAGATGGCATGGTGCACATGCACCGCGAGAAATACAAACCACGAATGGGTCCAGATGGGGGCGATGGGGGTAAAGGTGGCAGCGTGATCCTTCAGGTCGTACCGACATTGAACACCCTGGTCAAATTTCATTACAACCAAAAATTCGTGGCTGAAGCGGGAAAACGTGGTGGACCCAGTAATCGGTCTGGGAAATCCGCTCCGGACCTGGTCATCCCAGTACCGCCTGGCACGATGGTTTTTAAAGCTGATGGTGGAGAACTGTTGGGTGATTTGGTGGAAGCAGGACAGACCCTCCAGGTGGCGAAAGGCGGCAGAGGCGGTCGCGGCAATCAGCATTTTGCCAGCTCACGCAACCAAGCGCCGCAGACCGCAGAGAAAGGTGAGCCAGGCGAGATATTTACCTTGCGCTTGGAGCTCAAATTAATCGCGGATGTTGGGTTGGTCGGCGTGCCAAACGCTGGCAAGTCTTCACTGTTGGCATCAGTCACCAATGCCAAACCAAAAATTGCGGACTATCCCTTCACAACCCTGGAACCCAACCTGGGCGTGGTTGAGTTGGACCGCGACCATACGATGGTAGTGGCAGATATTCCTGGACTCATTGAGGGATCGCACATGGGCGTGGGATTGGGTTTTGAATTCTTACGGCACATCCAACGCACGAAGGTCATTATACACTTGCTGGATGGGCTTTCGGAAGATCCACTCTCAGATTGGTCACAGATCAACAGCGAAATGGCGCTGTTCGACGCCAACCTGGGCAAAAAAGCGCAGATTGT
>CAZJLN010000195.1:0-4496 GCA_964546745.1 uncultured Anaerolineaceae bacterium | reverse complement strand
GCGCTTGGTTAAGCGGTTGCACATATCCATGAAATTTGCTTTCCCACGTACGATCTGGATGGGATCCTGAAAGATAATTTCTTTGTGGTAATAAGGGAAGATATGTGCCCAGTCTGGTTTTCCGCTGGTGTTGTAAGTTCGCGACCATAAATCCAAGACAAGGTCTGTGGTTAAAGGCTCTAAGGCGCTTTGCATAAATGGATCTTCAATGTTCATTCAGTTTATTCCTATCTTTTATATCCTTTTATTAAGCCAGACAATATTTTAACACACACTGCCACCTGTAAAAGGGGTTAATGTTCTTCTGACCTATTCGACGAATGGCTAAATCAATTTAAACAATGGAACTACCCTCCGTCTCTATTCATGTGCTAAACATGCCCAAGCTCATATTTGCTAATTTAAACGGTTATCATTAAAGCACAGCAAGGTCGACATAATTTTGTAAGATAAGAAGCTAAAGAGCGCTCCAAAATTGGAACGCTCGTTGTTATTAAGCATTTAGTGAAGCAATAAATTTAATTTTTTATAATCAATGGAAGATAGATTTGTGACGTGCTTGGCTCATAACGCCACAACTCACCGCCATTAACATCATTTCGAGTTCCGATGTAAAGTTGACCATTAAAATCTGTTGTGGCAGTGTTCCATAAAGAATTCAAATTATTGCTGTCCCCAAATCCACCAATATTGATTTGCTCAAAAGAAGCGCCATCCTTTGATTTCCAAACATTTATGCCAGTGGTGTCATTGTTTGCAACTGCAAATAAGTGATCATCAAAGACGTAAAGTGATTCAAATTTGAAATTATTGGGATCCCCTAAGCCACCGTCAACAACTTTGGACCAAACGTTTCCATTAGCTGATCGCCATATCTCTGCGCCAGACCAATTCTGTGTACTGGCATAAAGCATATCATCGAAAACAACAACGCTGCCAATATGAACGTTGTCCGGATCACCCAAACCATTCAAGTTAACCTGTTCCCAACTAGTACCAGTGCTTGTGCGCCAGATCTCAGCTCCATCGTTTGTGTTTTCAGTACCTGTATATAAGTAACCATTGAAAACCTCAAATGTGTTGATCTGGTAGTTATTGCCATCCCCATTTCCACCATCAACCACTTTGATCCATGAACCTGTGTCCCCTGAATCACTGCGCCATATTTCTGTTCCTGTCTCACCATTGCTGGTGCCAGCATATAGAAATCCATTGAACTCCATCAATCTATGGATACCACCGTTCGCTGGGGTACCAAATCCATTTTCAACCATTTGGGTCCAGTTCGTTCCATCTTCGGATCGCCAAATTTGTCCGCTACTTTCTCCCCAACTGATGGCTGCATAAAGATGCCCATCGAATGGCTCAAGATCAGTAATAGCTGAAGCTGGATCAAAACTGTTACTAACCGCGCTCCAGTGTTCACCATCACTTGAGCGCCAAATGCTTCCACCATCTCCCCAATTAGCAGTCCCAACATAAAGTTGGCTTTCAAATTCCGCTATGGAGGAGACCATGGCATTTGACCTGTTTCCAAACCCATTGAGATTGACCTGCTTCCAGTTGGGGACGCCTGGAGAGAAGATCTGGATGGTGTGATGACCTCGATCGGCAATATAGACTTCTCCACTTTCATCGACTGCTATTCCATAGGTGGAAGAAAATTGCTTATCCCAACCACCTTCGATCGAAGTTAAAAAGGCACCATTCGCATTAAAAACCTGAACCCGTGAACTCCATTCGTCAGAAACATATATGCGTCCTTCATCGTCAATTGCAATACCACGTGGAGCAACCTGCCCGAATTCTCCATTGTATACACCGGTTTCTCCAATAAGTGTCTCACAGGTATAAGAAGTACCGACCAAAGAACATTTCTGCACCCGGTTATTATCATGGTCACCAACAAAGATATCTCCATTCTGGGAGATAGATATACCCTGTGGAAAGGCAAAATGAGAATTGTCAGAACCACTTTCCCCGGTGACGCCAAGGGTTGCTTTGTATTCTAGGTCAGCATTAAACACCTGAACACGATGGTTATAGCTATCAGCTACATAGATATCCCCATTCACTGGGCTTATTGAGACAAACGTTGGGTAATCAAATTGGTCGTTACCCTGACCCCATGAACCAAATGAGTTGTTAAAAGTTCCATCGCTGTTGTAGATCTTAATTTTCTGATTTGGTGAATCTGCGACGTATATTTTGTGGTTGGCATCTATAGCTGGGCTCCCTTCCATACCGATCCAATAAGCGCCAAAATGCTCGTTGTCATCCCCCCATCTACCGGCTTCACCAACAGTCCAAAGTTGACTTCCCTGGGCATCCATCTTGATCAGTCGGTACCCTTCACTTTCAGTTATTATGATGCTGCCATCCGTATCAATCACAACACCATAAGGACTATTGATGCGCTCTTCATCAATTTCATAAGGAATTCCTGTAGTTCCGTAAGTCTTAAGATAATCCCCATCGCCGTCGAAGACCTGCACACGGAAATTGTCTTTATCACTAACGTAAATATTGCCAGAAGCATCCCCTGTAATACCTGTCATAAAAGTGAGTTGATCGTTACCTGCGCCTTGTTCACCGCCTGCAAACAATGTGCAGGTTGCGAGAACTGTGCATTTTAACACCCGGAAATTAGAACTATCAGCGATGAAGATGTTGTCGTTTGAGTCTACATAAATATCATATGGATAATTGAGATGCTCCAGATCATCTCCAGGTTCACCGACGACACCAAAGAAATTTTCGCATTCCCATTGAGGAGTTACCGGATTAAATGTACAGCGATGAATTCTTGCATCAATGAAATCAGATATATATAAGCGACCGGATGAATCAAAATCCAATCCGCGAATTTGATTGAATCCCCCTTCTGGCATTAGT
Organism: uncultured Anaerolineaceae bacterium; assembly: GCA_964546745.1. GTDB lineage: Bacteria > Chloroflexota > Anaerolineae > Anaerolineales > Anaerolineaceae > CAZJLN01. The sequence continues at coordinate 1,601 of CAZJLN010000195.1, read as the reverse complement.
GCGCTGGTTGCGTCGATTGTTTCCTCATAGACCAACTTTCCATCTAAATCAAAGGAAAAGATCTGGACCCTCTGGTTATTTACATCAGAGACAAATAGCTGGCTTCCGTCGTTACTAAAGGTTAGATCATAGGGATAGTCAAAGTGGTCATTATCATTTCCACTCTCCCATGGATCATTTTCAGGAAAAGTCCGAATGAAATTGCCATCCAATCCAAATTCCTTGATTGCGTTTGGATATACTACAAAAACATGACCATTGTCAGCCACACTAACACTTGAAGGTTGATACAAGTAATTGTCATGTTGCCAGGCATTTCCATAAACTCCGAAGGACATTTCATAATTTCCATCGGATCCATACTTAATTACACGTGATCCCATTCTTTCTGCAACGTATAACGCGCCGGTCGAATCAACAAACAATCCTTCTGATTGATTGATATGATCATTAGAAAAGACATACGGTTCTCCATAAACCCCTAGGGTAGATTCATATTTAAAGCTTAACCCTGGTTCGCCTAATAACACATTGACATCAGTAGCAGTTGCTACACTCTGTGTTTGACCAGCTCCAATTCCAAAGATAGAGATGATCAATGACAATGTCAATAAAAATCTGGTGATACTTGGTTTCATTTTTTCCTCCATGCAGTGTTATTGAATTTTTTTACTCGCAATTTGCTTTTATGTGATTTGTTGTTTTTTTTGTTTGATAGATTTCCTCCAATTAGATAAAAATTTTATATTTTTTGAATTCATCCCTATTTAGCGATGCAAAAAAATTTTCCACCTGAGTTCCACCTTATTTATAATTCCTTCTTCTAATATAACGGTGAAGATATCTGGAATTAGCAAATAAATTATACTATTTTTCCCATAAATTGAACAAAAAATGGGTCGATTGGTTGCAAAGTATGAATCATTGTTTGGCGCTACATGATCTGATCCTACAGTGAGTCCTGTATGGTGATTCAATTAATACGAATGCTTTGTCTGCAAGCATGTCACCCAGTGACTAGGGTGTTTCCTGAGATCCATTAATCCCGATCCTTGGTTTACCTCAATCTAAACATCCTTTAAGCTATCCTTGGATTGGCTATAAACGAACGCAAACTAAAGCAGCACCATAATAATGGTTAAGATGACCGAAAGCGGAATGATCACTACCCACTCATTAACCTTAAAGAGTTTTGGCAGGGTCAGGTCGCCAAAATCGCCTTTCATCAAGATGCTTGAACGGATCTTAGGATAAATCACAGCCAGCAGCCAGGAGCCTAATAAAATGCCTGGTAAACCGCCAACGAGAGCATCCAGCTGTCCATTACCAATCGCACCAGCAATGGTGCCAGGGCAGTAGCCTAATAAGGCAAAACCCACCCCAAAGATCAGTCCGCCTATGGCATTTTTTCCCCAGGATCCAGGTTTGACACTGAAATCCACCCAGCCTAACTTACGCATCAGGTGAATCCCGATTGACCCTGTCACGATGGCTGTAAAGATAATCTTAATGACGGTGTGATCAATGAGGCGCAGCTGTCCGAGGATAACATCGTAATTGGTGACACCCCCTTTTTGGAGGAGGAAGCCAAAAATGATTCC
>CAZJLN010000194.1:0-4504 GCA_964546745.1 uncultured Anaerolineaceae bacterium | reverse complement strand
TAAATAGCACCATACTCATGCCTGTACACATCCCCTCTTAGGGTCTGAACCAACATAGGTAGGGTATATTTATCGCGAGAAGTAATCAGAATGAAGGCATTAAAGAAGTTGTTCCAGGAGGCAACAAATGCAAATATACCCATCGTGAACATCCCCGGCACAGCAATCGGTAGCATAATCCGGTGAAAGATACCAATTTCACTGGCACCATCAATCCTACCAGCATCAATGAGTTCATTCAGCATAATGGATTCAAGATATTGCTTAGCAAAAAACACCGATCCAGCTGAAGCAATACCTGGTAAGATGAGAGATGCATAATTGTCTGTCAATCCCAGTTTCGACATCCATTGATAAAAACCAATAATGGAAAGCTGCATAGGAATCATCACTAGCACAATGATGAAGTTATAGAGAGGCTTCTTTCCCTTAAAATCATAGCTAACAATTCCATATGCAGTCAGCATTGAAAAATATACCGTGACAATTGTGCTTAGCACAGCTATGGATAAACTGTTAAAAAAGCCCTTTGGTAGGTCTAATCCTTTGCTGAGTAGAATTTTATAATTCGTGATGAGATACTTACTGGGGAGTAAGCTTAGACCTTGCTGGATTTCTATGGTGGAACGAGTTGCATTGACAATCAACATCCAAACAGGGATAAGCGTGATCACGACAAGTATTACCAGAAAAAAGTAAATAAAGAAGCGAGAAATGTTAGTCAGAGATCGATAGTTTGTTTTCATTTTCATCACCACCTATCGCCTGGATGTTTCAGGCTGATCATGTTTTTCACGCAACAAGAAAAATATCAGTAGCGCAACAAAGCTGGTCATAAGGAATACTACCAAACCAACTGAGGATGCAGCACCTATATGACCTTTGCTACTGTGGAATTTCATATACATATTGATGGTGTTTGTGAGGATGGAATTTGATGGGCTTCCCCGTCCATCTGTTAAAAGATAAGGAATGTCAAACATCTGCATCCCACCCACAAGCGAAGTGACCAAAACATATATTAAAACAGGTTTGATCAAAGGCAAGGTAATGTGTGTGAACATTTGAAAAGAACCTGCACCATCTACCAATGCGGCTTCATATAATGAAGGAGAAATGGCAGTCATGGCAGCCATCAATAGAATTGTTGTTTGCCCGAACCACATCCACCATTGAATAAAAACCACTAAACCTCGCATGATAGCCGGTTTTCGAATAAAATCAATGGCTTCTTGCAAAAAATCGGAACGGACTAAAAATTGATTGACCGGTCCATAGAAGGAAAAAAGGGAAAAGAATAATGCAGCTACTGCCGAAGCCATCATTAAATTTGGCATATAAAAGATCATGCGCCAAATGCCAACTCCTTTGATTTTTAGGCGAGTATTTGTGAACCAGATTGCCAGTAAGAAAGCAATGCCCATTTGAGGGATAAAGTTCATCAGCCACAATTCCCAAGTGTTGGTTACAGCTGTAATAAAAGTTTTATCCGCAAACAATAATTGAAAATTTCTTAATCCTGTGAATTCATAGGTTCTGGACATAAGTGTCCTGTCTGTAAAACTCAATCCAATAGTATTTACAACAGGATACAAGCCAAAAATAAGAAAACCAATGACAAACGGGGCAACAAAAAGGTATCCATAATTATTATGCTTGATTTTTGAAAACATAAGCGCGCTCCCTTCTAAGTTGTCTCTTGTTAGTAAATGAGTCAGTACTTTTACTGTACTGACTCATCATTATACTTCAACAAACGCCCTTATTAATCAATGATTAAATCTGGGAACTCGTTGCGGACTGCGTCTTTCCAGAGGGACCACATTTCATCCAGGGTGATAGTTCCTTCAAGGTAGGAATTCAATGGATCATTGAGTGCACGTTGAATGGCATCGTCGGAACCTTGCATCAAACGAGCGTTCACTGTCGGTGCCGCAGCAGCAAATCCACCATAGGAGTTTTGGCCACCCAAGAAATTGCTCATTTCAGATTGATCAAATGATGCGGTGATCTTTTCTACAACGACCTGGCTGCCAACAAAGTCACCAGCTGCCTGATATTGAGCCTCAGGAACTGTTGGATCAATGGCTTTTAGGTACTCATTGGTGTAAACACCGGTTGCCCAGTTAGTCAAGTTTTCCTCATCCAAAGTACAGAAGCGGACAAACTCTTTCGCCAGATCCATCTTTGAGGTCTCTTTCATAATACCTAACCAGGTACCACCCCATTGATAGGGCAGAGGTCCTTCGATGACTGCCCAATCACCCTTTGTAGTGCTAGCGCCATCGGAAGAGGTCGAGTTGGGATAGAGCACGTAAGGCAGACCCCAGGTGGGAAGGAAGTAGCTAAAGACTTTCTTGGGATTGCCTTCTGCATCCTTCAAAGTATCATTCATTCCTGCGAACCACCCTTCTTGCCATTGGGTTGCGCGGGCTTCATAGCCATTGTCGCGGAATATCTTTACTGTCTCAACCATTTTATTAACCATTGGGTCAACAGTTAGCTTGCCATCAACAACCCAGGGTTGTTCGCGATTGGCGAAGAACAGGTTCTGGAAGTCACCATTGGAAGAAACCATGTAAGTATTTCCGCCGGATTTTTCTTTAACAACTTCTGCAGCAGCGATGTATTTGTCAAAGTCCCCTAACAACTTTTGGATTTCTACAGGATCATCAGTACCAAAGTATTCTTTAGCAAGACTGCGGCGATAGAAGAGCGCACCTGGTGTAGCCTGATAAGCATAAGCTTTATGTACACCATCTGCCATACCAACTTCGTAAACGAATGGGTACATCTTCAATTCATCAGCATACTTTTGCAGGTCGCCGATGTCAGCCAAGAAATCGCTTTCAACATAGCTCTTCACAAAAGCAGCTTCAAGCGCAACCACGTCAGGAACATCACCAGTACCGATGGTCGCCAGTAACTTTGTTTGATACTCGCCATTTGTCATGGGGATCATTGTATAAACCACGTCCACATCTGGGTGTGTCTTCTCAAAAGCAACAGCCATGGTTAGGATTTCATTAGTGAAAGACCAAACATTTAGAACGGTCTTTTCACCAGTGGCTGGTGCTTCTGGTTCTTCTGTAGTGGGTTCTTCAACTACAGGAGCTTCAGTTGCCTTGGGTGCACAAGCAACCAAGAGCATACTTGTTACTATCAATACTGCAAATAAACTATACAGACGTTTCATTTTCTTTATCTCCTTATTTAGATTTAATTTAATTTTTGACTTTTCTTCCTACTTTATTGCTTCTAAGTTTTTCCCTTACACCTCCTAATGTTGCTGCTCTTTCATTTGAGAGCGCTCTCAATTCTATCATAATTTTCATTTTTGAGCTTATCCCTAAGTCTTGAGCCGCATGAATCCCTTATCACTAATTCTGTGTCTAGGATTAATCTTCTAGCTGGTTTTATGCCATTATCAATGATGTCTATCAGCAGATCAACTGCTTTGATCCCAAAGTGAGTGATAGGCTGTCGAATGGTTGTGAGTTTGATATTTATCAAAGATGAAATTGGGAGGTCATCAAACCCTACAAAGGCAACATCCTGCGGAATTTGCAAACCAGCTTGCTGGACTGCCCGCATAGCGCCAATTGCCATAATATCTGATTGCGCAAAAATAGCATCTGGCTTTGATGGCAATAATGTTTGCATGGCATTGTACCCACTAATTTCAGAAAAATCCCCCTCAGCGATCAATGCAGGATCAATGTCTCTACCAGCTTCTGCCAATGCTTTATTGAACCCCTCCCGACGATCAATGCTAACTGAACTATTGATCGACCCTGTGATCATACCAATACGTTTGTATCCCAGTGATAATAAATGTGAGACAGCCAACTTAGCGGCGCTAACATTGTCTACATCAATATAATTTACAGATTGTGTAATGAACGGTCGCCCAAGAACTACACAAGGTACCTGAGAGGAGATTAACCGATGAATAAGCCTGTCATCCAATGGACCAGATTGAATGAGAATGCCATCCAGCATCCCGCGACGAGAAATGCGGGGTGTGATTTTTTCTTCATCTACCCGATTTCCCACAAGAAAAAGAGACAGGGTCAAGTCATTATTATTGCAAGCAAAAGCAATACCTTGTGTAAGATGTGGAAAGTAGGGATCGGTGAAAAATGAACTAGTTGTTCGGGGAAGTACCAACCCAATCATGCGCGAGCGCTGTGATGCGAGTGACCTTGCAGCAGCGTTTGGATGATATCCTGTGTTTTGAATGATTCCTAATACACGAGATCGCACTTTTTGACTCACATTAGGATTTTCATTGACAACACGAGAAACTGTTGACCGTGAAACTCCTGCAAGTTTTGCTATATCCTCAAGCTTTAGATCATTCATATTTTTGTTTTGACTCAGCATTCACAATGTTTGTAATTGGGAGCGCTCCCAATTAGTATATACAATTTATCTATCTTTTGTCAAGAGCAATTTGTATTTTGCTATAGCATGTGCTTTAGATTAATTCCAGGGTGATTAA
>CAZJLN010000193.1:0-4505 GCA_964546745.1 uncultured Anaerolineaceae bacterium | reverse complement strand
GTCTGTGGGGGCAACCACAGGGGGTTGCCCCTACGATTCAATGTATTTCTTCGTGTTCTCTTTCTTTTCTCTTCGTGTGCTTCGTGGTAAAACGTTGGAGTACTGGAGCACTGGTATCCAGACTGTCGACCGTGGACTGACAACTGTGGACCGTTCTACCCTACATCATGCATCCTGCATCCTCCCTATGCCTTCGTGGTATGCTTATATCTCATCGGAATAACCCGTGATATAAGTTGTCTTTTTACCAGCGGTTGCTATAATCTTGCCACAATATAGGTATCATCCCGAAATACGATGGTACCAAGTGAAGCAAGGGAACCTATGAGATCAGGGTTGAATACGGGGACAAAAATGCCCCATGCTTGCAGAAGAGGGGCGTATTCAAATTTATCTAATCCTTTATGAATGAGCATATGGGTGACTCCGTAGCGCTTCACTATCTCCATTCGCTCTGATTGGCTTGTGCCGGGGGAGAAAAAAGCCCTGGTGTCGCTCATCCTGGCTGCATTGTCCGGCACCAGGGGATTGTCATGAAAGAGCGATACCACCTTTGCACCGCTCATTGCCGGGATTACCCACGAGGTGAAGGTGTCGGAGAGCACCACGTCGCCGGGCTTAAGATACGTCGCCAGAAAGGCATATCTCACTTTGGGGTGTGAACATCGCTCAATGTTGAATCGCGGTATAAAAGTCACGCAGCTCCTGACTATTCCCGCGAGATCCATCAATCGAATTTGATAGACGAACAGAAGTATCACGATAGCGGCGCCGGCGCCCTTGAACAGCCTCCTTAGAAAAGATACTTCCGCGTCTGATGGAGGCGCGGACCATAGCTCAGCCAGGTACAAGGAGAGCAGAAGCTGTAGAAAGAAAATAGAAAAATAAACATATCTCCCCAGCAGCGGAAGATCGGCGGCATAGGAGGATATGTAGATAAATACTGAAATTACTAAACCGCCGATTATGCAAAGATGCCTTCGCCGGACAAGATAGTATATCCCGATGGGGATCCCCAGCAGGCTCATACCCGCACCGGAGATGATGTTGGAATAGAAATAGTTTCCCGTAGGATACCATCCACCGCTCAATGCGCCCTTTTTAAAGGCCTCTATTAGTGAGAAGTAGGGCCAGAACAGGATGACCAGCAGCGAGAGCAGGAAAGAGAGACCGATCAGATAGAAACCGGGGATGAGCTCTTTTATTTGATGGAAGTTCAGCAGAAACATGACGATAAAGTAAAAGCCGGCGGTGAGAGGGTGAGCGGAAGTGATGAGCAGGCTGAGCAGCGCGGTCCCCACCAGGGCGGCGCCTGTCTTCCTTTCCTTGAAGGCAAGGAAAAAATACCATCCCCAGAAGGAAAGCGAAAAGGCGAAGATGGAGGGATGGAAAAGAGAGGACGTAAGGAATTGGAGGGAATATTCGCTGGAGTACAGCCACCCGCGACCCCAAAAGAGCAGCAGGGTTATCAGGGTAAAAAAAGGCTGATACTTGTTTCCGGCATACGCCTTTGTAAAAGCATACATGCCGGTTACCAGGAGGAGCAGGTTGAACATCCCCGCAAGTTCCATCAGGTCGATGAGCGGGAGGCCGCTTATCCTTTTGGCAAGGGCCAGGAACAGGATATAAATGGTGAAGCGCGGGGTGGTGCTGCCTTCAGCGGCGAGAAAGGGGTTGGAGGGATTGCGGAGATGGGATGCCAGCTCTTGCACGCTTGCCGCGTGCTCCCAGCTATCGCCCATCTCTGACCACAGCCGCCCGCTGAAAGTGGTGGCGGCTGCTATGAGGAAGAGCAGAATACAGGCCAGCAGGTACTTTCTTTCAATCTTCATGATGCTTCAGTTATTGGTTGCAAGATGTGACCATTGTCATTATCATGGGGTTCTAAGTAGTGAATAATAACAGAATATTTATTAATTACAAATTTTATTCCGGCTTTTTTTACCACGAAGGGCGCGAAGGAAAAGCACGAAGATCACGAAGGAAAAAATTTAGAACGCAAGGGCCGGCCCCTTCGGTGCCTGCCCTTACAGACCGATTTCTCAGTCGCACCGCAACTTTCGAAATGACAAGCGGGCCAGGACTGGACAGGTGTAGGGGCGTATGGCCATACGCCCGCATCTCATAGGTGCAGGATAAAGTAAGCATTGGAGGGACGCACTCCGTTGCGTCCGAATATACTAGCGGCCATGACGGAGCATGGCCCTCCAATAGTTGCGATTCGACGTTGGAAGTTGGATGTTCAATGTTCATCTTTTAAACCGTCGACCATGGACTGTGGACCGTCGACCGTTTTTCTCCTGCTCCCTGCACCCTGAACCCTCACAAGGAGTTGCATTGTTTTTCTTCAAAGGCGTGCCTAAAAAGGTGTATCTCCTGGGATTGATCATTTCCCTGGTTCCTGTGGCGATCATGGGCATTGCCTGGCTGACGACCCCTGCCGATCACATTTTCAACTGGGAAATACAATACGATCAATTCTACTATGCCTCCAATGCACGGGAGATGTTTGATAACGGCAATGGCTTTGCCTATCCCAATCCCTTCGATTGCAGGGACGACAGCCCCGCCATTTACTCCCACCTGTTCCCGTTGCTCATAGGACATTTGTGGAAGATAACCGGTCTCCCCATCATGTCCGTTTTTATACCCATTCGAATCCTGTTTGGCCTGCTCTTTACCGTTGCGGTGTGGCACCTGGCGTCTCTCTTATTTCCGAATATGCGGATGTCCACTATTGTCTTTTACTGCCTGATGATATGCGGCGGCGGGATCTCCACCGGGCTGGGCGTAATGGCGGTCGCAAGCGGGAAGGTGCCCATTTCGCAATTCTTTCATAACCTGGCATTCATTGAGGGCATGGCGGGGTGGTGGTTCTTAAATCTCTTCCGAAATTTCTTTTATGCCACCGAGATCCTCTACCATTGTATCTTCTTTGCCACGCTGCTCCTGGTGCTGAAAAAGCGCTGGACGTGGTCGCTGTTCTTCCTCGCTCTGATGCTCTATGCCCACCCTTATACCGGGTTCCAGCTTGGCCTGGTATACACCGGCTACTTCTTTCTTTCATTCCTCGTGGAGCAGCATGAAAAGAAGAAATATTTTTTAATGGGACTGTACGGCTCAATCCTGCTGCTTTTCTTCATCGCCTACAATGTCCTCTGGCTTCGCACGTTCCCCCAGCACCGCGAGTTGATGAATGAGTTGATGGGTGTCGACTACGCGGTCTTGGGCATCCGCAAGTTGATCATCTGCTGGGGAATCTGGCTTCCATTCGGCTTGTACGGCGCGGTTCGATACTTCAAACCGCTTATTGCTTCCCGCGAATGGCGACTGGTGCTCACCCTGCTCGTGGTAAGCTTCGCATTGGTCAACCATCATTACATTATGCCGGTCAGGGTCCAGCCCGCCCATTTTTCTCACGGATATGTCTTCACGCCGCTGGTCCTGATTACGTTTTATGTCGTCGGGATGGCGATCCAGCGGGGGTACCGGCCGGCCCTGCTTCTGCAAGCCCCCCTCGTCATCGGCGCCTTCATTGTATTTGTCGCTCTCGACAATGTGTGCTATTTGCCCCGCATGTACGCAATGGCCCAGGTTCCGCCCGCGACCATTACCACGGCTGAAAACAATGTGATCCAATTCCTGTCGGCCCAAAAACAAAGGCATGTTATCGCTACTACGAATGAGTCGATCGGCTATTTACTCACCGCTTTCACGGAACATGACGCGGTTGTCGGGTACATTCACCATACACCGCAAAATGAATTAAAGAAAAAGATGCTGCTGGATTTGATCCGGAATGGGGATGAGACCCTGTTGCATGTATATAAGAATATTGATGTGCTTGTTTTATCTCCTTCTGAAAAAGACGCAATATCCCGATATATATTCTTTAAGGAATGGCAGGAATTGTTTCACAATGAGGCGTTTTATGTGTATACGTTGGGGCAATGACACATGATGCAGGATGCAGGGTAGAACGGTCCACAGTTGTCAGTCCACGGTCGACCGTCTAGATACAATTGCTCCGGTACCCCAACTTTGCAACATTAACGGGCTCCTAACAACTGTCAACCGGCAACTGTAAACTGTTTTTGACCCTGTACCCTGAACCCTCAACCCTGATTTTTTAACCACGAAGGGCACGAAGGAAAACACGAAGATCACGAAGAAAAGACATGAAATCGTAGGGATAACCCCCTGTGGTTGCCCTATGATGTAAGGGCCGGCCCCTTCGGTGCCTGCCCATACAGTCAGATTTCTCAGTCGCACGGCAACTTTCGAAATGACAGTGCAGAGTGCGTCATCCTGCGACTTGATCGCAGGATCCAGCAGACTCTGGAGGGACGAACTCCGTTGCGTCTGAATATAAGTATGCGGCCATGACGGAGCATGGCCCTCCATTCTCCCTTTTTTTATACAGTTTGTCATTTCGACCGAAGGGAGAAATCTTATAAGATTTCTCAGTCGCACGGCAACTTTCGAAATGACACGTGAGGGGGACG
>CAZJLN010000192.1:0-4522 GCA_964546745.1 uncultured Anaerolineaceae bacterium | reverse complement strand
GCGTAAATATTTCGTGATCAGGTGGCGTATGCTGGATTGCATTGGATAATAAATTGATCAACACCTGGCTGATCCGCTGGGAGTCAACCAGCACAAATATTTCTTTATTCGAATAGGATGCAGTGATATGGATCTGTCTTTCCCTGGCTGAGTTTTCTTGGCGTTCGATCATCTCCCTCACCAATGAATTCAATTCGATGCGAGTTTTTTCAACCCTAAGGTCGCCAGCATCTGCCATTGAAAGTACCCTTAGATCTTCCACGAGGTTGCTTAGGTAGGTAACCTCTCCCTGCAGTTGGCGAATATTCTCGGGATTGGCGTCCATCAAGCCATCTTCCATGCTTTCCAGATCGATCTTCAAGATGCTCAGCGGCGTGCGCAGTTCATGCGCAACATCTGCCATCATCTGCATTCGGATTTCTTCTTGCTCCCCCAGATCACTTGCCATTTGGTTAAAAGCAGATGCAACATCCCCCAACTCATCGTTTCGATCAATCACCACACGCTGATCATAGTTCCCCTTTGCTAGGCTGTTTGCTGCCTCAGCCACTTGCTTTAATGGCTTTACGATGCTTCTTGACAGCCACAATGCCACACCCAATGCCAGCAAAATTAGAACCAAACCAACCCCAATAAATGCCCGGTTGACCCGCGTAATAAAAATATTTTGGCTTTCATTGAGGATCCCCATGGTTGATGCCACCAAGAATGTTCCAACTTGTTTTCTATCAACAAATACCGGTGTCCCATAATCAATCAGGTTATCCGAACTGTCCAGTTGGATGTCATCGGGATTTGAATCAAAAACCACTGCATCTCCATCAAACAATATAAAACGTTCGTCTTGGACGGCGATCATAAGCCTTGGCATCATTGTATTCATGAATGGGTGATTTCTTCCCATCTCACCCTCCATCGCCCCAGACATACCAAAGAAATAATCTTGGATGCCTTCCCAACTGCCATTCACCTCATAATATGATTCCAAAATGGGCACAATCCTTCTGGAAAAATTTGCCCCTGAACGGATTACTAGGTCTGAAAATCGGTTGTAAACCACCCGGTTTGAGACGACCATAAATAGTACGATCGATAGGAAAATGATGGCGACAAAGCTCAAGATTAATCGGGTTGTAATGGAATGTCTATTCATTTTTGGTTCTCAGGTTTATTCATAAATCGATATCCAACACCAAAAGCAGTGATGATATATTCGGGATGGGTCGGATCGGTTTCAATTTTCTTTCTCAAATTATGAATATGGACATCAATGGTACGCTCAACACCTTCAAAAAATCCCAGGTCCATGGCTTCTAACAGTTGCGTCCGAGAAAAAACCTGGTTTGGATGTTTTACCAAATAGGAAAGGATGTTAAATTCGATTGGTGTTAGCGAAATCGTCTCACCCCTAACGATTAACTCCCGGCTTGCTAGATCTAGGCTGATGCTCCCAAATTTATAAATAACACGGGATTGCAACGGTTCCATTTGCGATCGGCGCAAAACAGCACGTGCGCGTGCGACCAGTTCCCTGGGACTGAAAGGCTTGGTCATGTAATCGTCCGAACCCAATTCCAGACCAATCAATTTATCGCTTTCTTCAACCCTGGCAGTCAGCATGATGATTGGCACATTCGATTCCCGCCTGATCTCGCGGCATACATCGATTCCACTCATCCCTGGCAGCATCCAATCCAAAACAATGAGGTCAGGCATATCCTTTAGTGCCATTTTTAAGGCGGTCTGTCCATCATACGCGGATTGCACTTCAAATCCGGCTTGTTCGAAATACTTCGTTAAACCGTCTGAAATTCTTTTTTCATCATCGACGATCAGGACTTTCATAATTTTAAGTATAGTCCAATCTTTTATTTCTAGCTTTTAACCAACACTCGCTCGTGTGATTGAGCGAGTGTTAATTTCCTTAAATTTTTTGGAATATTCGGGCGGGTTTTACCAACAACCGCCTCTTCCCCGATTGAAGCCGCCGTCGCCAAAACGTCCACCATCGCGGAAATTATCGAAAGGTCGATTCATGAAACCTTGCATTCTTTCGAACATATTCCACGAATTTGGATTCTCAAGCTGGTCATTCAAACGCTCGCGCATTCTTTCTGCCTGCTCTTCAGTGATTTTTCCGTCTGCTAACGCTTGGTCAATTCTTTCCAATTGAGCCTGGATGTTTTCAGTCTGGATCGTGCTCAGGTCAATACCAGCTTCTTCAGCGATATCAGCTAAACTTTCACCGCCCTGAAGCCTTTCTCTGAGTTGCTCAAAGGAGATGCCAAGTTTTTCCAGGATTTCTCCCATCGGACCAAATCCACCGCCCCCAAATCTTCCAGTGCCAAAGTTCATATGCGAGCGCATCCTGCTTCCAAAGCTCATCATCCGGTTAAAAGAAAATCCTTCATCGATCCTTTCTTCCATTCGAACTTGTATTGCTTCAGCCTGATCTTCTGTCAGGGTGCCGTTAACAACAGCTTCATCAAGGCAAGTTTGATGGGCAGCCAACCATTGTTCCTTAAAACTCTCGTAATCTAAACCTTTTTCTTCGACGATCTCTTGAAGCGTCTTCCCAGATCGCAAGGCATCCCGTAGTTCTTCAACAGTCATTTCAAGCGCGTCTAATGGATAAGGTTCTGTTTCACAAATAGATTGGTTTTTCCCATAGGCTGATACGGAAACGACAACACCGCCAATCAATAGTGTAGTGATCAGTAATCCAATAAATATTTTTTTGAACATATTGTCCTCCAAATTTTTCTAATACTTCTAAATTTTACTTTTACTTAGGCTATAAGAGTACCTTAGGCGTATTAAGAAGTTGTTAAGAAACGTTTTAGAGTTTGTATGAATTTGGCTTTTTACCGAAGGTAATGACGATACTTATTCAGAATAATCTTGATATTCTTACACTTGAAACATTTATATTTATGGTCAGCATCTTTTTGATCCCAATAGGGGGAAATATAGCTCATCACCAGTTCGCTGAAATTGCAGTAAAAAATCATCAAAGTTATAACCATTCTAGAACTTCAAGTAGAAAATTATCCCCCACCTTGTAATTCCCGAAGTGTTTAATTAGCGGAGAATAATGATGGATTCTCAGAAAAAAAAGAACAAATTCAAGGTAAAGAGAAAAATTTAACTTTTCGGCAACCTGAAAGGCTTGTTTAATTAAATGATTGGGCGATTCACAAGTCGTCCTTAAGCTTTTGGCACATAAGACTTTGCGCTCTTCACTCTTATTTCTTGAGTCTTGTGTCCTCATTCTTTCCTCTTGTCTCTTTTTTCTTGAGTCTTGAGTTCTACTCCTTTTCTTCCTCTTCCCCAATGCCCAAAGCTTTCCACTTATGTGGGTTATCTCTCAGCCGGTGCTGCTTCCCACCTCTCAGGTGTAGCTGGTCAAAACCTTCCGGCTTGATTGACATCCCCTCGCCTTGCAACAGCCCAAATACACCTTCCTGGCTGGCAGGATGAGATGGCTTGTAAGGCTCTGTCAGGCTCTTGGGTGGGGGTGTATACCCCAGCGGTTCCTCATAAGTACAAATATATCCTTCAAAATTCCGTAAAACAACCTTGTGGTCAGACATTGAGATTAAATAATTCGGCATCACGGGGATCTTCCCCCCGCCTCCAGGCGCATCCACCACGTAGGTCGGCACAGCAAAGCCGCTGGTATGCCCGCGCAGCGCTTCAATGATCTCGATTCCACGTGAAACAGGCGTGCGGAAGTGCCCGGCACCCTCCACCAAATCACACTGGTAGATGTAATATGGTCGCACACGGATCCGCACCAAGTCTCGCACCAACTGCCGCATCAAATACGGATCATCATTCACCCCTGCCAGCAATACGGATTGGTTCCCCAGCGGAATCCCAGCCCGCGTTAGTTTGTCGCATGCCTCTGCCAGCTCAGCGGTGATCTCATTCGGATGGTTGACGTGAATATTCAGCCATAAAGGGTGAAATTGCTGCAGCAGGTCGGTCAGTTCGCTAGTGATCCTCTGGGGCATAAACACAGGCACTCTCGAGCCAATCCGGATGATCTCAATATGGGGTATCTCCCGTAGCGATTTCAAAATTCGTTCCAAGATCTTTGGTGAAAGCGTCAATGGATCCCCACCCGAGATCAGAACGTCCCTTACCTGCGGGGAATGACGTAAATAATCCAATTGTGCCTCAAATTCCTCCCCGGAGAACGTCTGGCTTGGGTCACCAACAATACGCGATCGTGTGCAGTAACGGCAGTAACAGGCACATTGTGTCGTTATCAGCATCAATACCCGGTCTGGGTAGCGGTGCACTAATCCCGGCACGGGGGAATGCATGTCCTCTGCTAATGAATCTTCCATCATGCCTGTAAAAGGCTGAATTTCTCCAGAGGTGGGGATGACCTGACGGCGGATCGGGTCATTGGGATCCTCTGGATTGATCAGTGAAGCAAAATATGGCGTGATATCTACCCTGAACAAACCCTGTTGGTTGAGTGCCTTGCGCTCGCTCTCTGTTAGTGGAAAGA
>CAZJLN010000191.1:0-4534 GCA_964546745.1 uncultured Anaerolineaceae bacterium | reverse complement strand
TTATGGAGGGACGCGCTCCGTCGCGTCCTCTTTTTGTTTTCGGCCATGACGGAGCCTGGCCCTCCATATCCCTCTGCTCGGGCAGAAAACAAAAAAAGGAGCCTTCTTTCCTCCTGTTTAGCCCTTAGCCTTATCGATGCGATCGATCAACTCCTCTATTTCCCGATTCTTCCTTAACGGGATGAAGCTCGCGGGCGGTGAAAAGGTAATCTTGTCTCCCAGCTCGGTCATGTAGCGAATGCTCAGGGTGACGCGCGGAGGACTCATCCTCCACGAATAGCTCACATTCTTTATATCAGCCAGGCTGACTCTGACCTCCTTCCCTTTTTCCCTGAAGAGCAGCGTTTCTCCCTCGTCATACACCTCGTCGATCAGGTTAAATACGAGCTTCCTCATGATGAAGTAGCCGATAGCGGCCATGGAAGCCGGTACTGCAATAAATATGATTCCCAGACTGCTGTTCACTGCACCCGTTAAAAGCGCCCCGCACACAAACAGGCCGAGGAAGCCGAACCAGAAAGCGGGAAAGATCCTTTTTTGGTAGTACGTGGCCCTGGAGGTAAGTTGCTTCATGGCTACTAATCAGGGGCTAACGTTTTTTTAAGAAGGATACTCTTATATTGCTAAAGGTTATCTCGCCTGCATCCGTCTCATTCCCGATGATGATCTTCTGATTCATGGATCTCGTGAGGCACGGTTGAGACAATTGCTAAAAGATGTAAGCATGATGCACATCAGAGAGCTGTGAGGTTGATAAAAAGTATACGCATACCGTCGTGTGTGTCAATGAAATATATTTTCCCTTGACAATTACAACCCAATGTCTTACATTGTTTTACATGAAAACGTCGACACTCACAATCAGATTAGATGAAGATCTGGATAAACTTCTCACCAGGGCGAGCAAGCAGCTGGGAAAAAACCGAAGCGAAATAGCCCGCGAAGCATTAAGCAGACAGCTGCGGGTAAGTCGGTTTGAAGGCTTGCGCAGGAAAATCATGCCCTTTGCGGAGGCACGCGGATTCCTCACCGATGAAGACATCTCCGCCAAGCTTCCATGAGAATCTTCCTCGATACTAACGTTCTGGTGAGCGCGGTCGCAACTCGCGGCCTTTGCGCTGATGTTTTTCGTGAGGTGCTCACTTCACATGAACTGATCGTTTCTGATCCCCTTCTCAAAGAAGTTAAGAAGGCTCTTCAGCAAAAACTCAAAGTTCCTCTCTCGCTTATCTCTGAATTTTTAAACCTGCTTACACAAGATACTATTGTAGCAAAACCTTGCCAATTGCCTAAGGTTGCCATTAAAGACAAATCCGACCTGATCATTTTAGCCTCGGCACTGAATGGTAACGCTGAACTTCTTGTTACCGGCGATAGAGAGTTGCTCGAGCTGGAACGTGTTGAGAGTCTTGAGATTGTTTCTCCCAGGGCATTCTGGGAAAAGCTGCGGTTACAAAATAAATAATGTTCCGGTTCAGTTTTCGCAAGGCATACCGAACCGGCAGATCCGGTGCAGTCTTATTCCAGGGCGGCCCCGACAATCTTATAAACTTCACCGGAGGAGCCAATCGGGCCAAGGGATTTGCTGGTGAGAAGATACAGCTCACCGTCTACATCTTCCCCGAAGCTGAGCAAAAACCGGTTGAGCTTTCTGCCCGGCCGGTCCTCATGTTGCACCGATACCTCCTTTATCTGCCAGGCGCCGGCATTATCCTCATCGGCAATAAATAATGATCCGTCTCCACGCGCAAAGCTGGTCGACCAGTCGCCGAACACATAATATCCCTGGAGCGCGGGAATCAGTGCGCCCCGGTAGACATAGCCGCCCACGACAGACCGGCCCACCATCACGCCGCCGCCTCCCGGATGTCCATACGAGATCACCGGGTCAAGCAACGGCTCGCCGTCGGCACCGCTGTCAGGGCAGTCAGGAAGCGGCACTGACGCCCGCTCTTTGTTGAAGCAGCTCAGGCCCTCCTTAATGTTCCAACCGTAGTTGCCTCCCGCTTCCACAATGCTAATCTCTTCAAACCGGCTCTGGCCCACGTCACCGCAAAACAACCGGCCCGTGCCGCCGGTATCGAAGGAAAAGCGCCATGGATTTCTAAAGCCATAGGCATACATTTCCCCCCGCTTCTGTGAATCAGCATAAAACGGGTTGTCCGCGGGTATGGCAGCAACGCCCGGTTCGGCAACATCGATGCGGAGAATTTTCCCCAGGAGCTTCGTGGTGTCCTGGCCGTTGCCGATATCCGGCGTGTGCCCTTCCCCCACATCATTGGCGTTCCCCCCATCGCCGATGCCGATGTAGAGATACCCGTCGGGCCCGAAGGCAAGCTGCCCGCCGTTATGGTTTGACTGGGGATGGGGAACGTCAAGCAACACCTTTTCGCTTGCCGGATCAGCCCGGTTCGGATCCTCATCGGAGACAAGATACTCGGCAATACGCACATTGGAGTGGTACCCCTCGGGGGTGTCAACCGTCGGCAATGCATTGTAAAAAAGGAAAAAGCGTCCATTGACCGCGTAGTCGGGATGAAAGGCAATCCCGAGCAGTCCGCTTTCATCATAGGCGGAAAACGGCTTCACCATCTGTTCACCAACATCAATGAATGGTTCCGGTAGAACGTTACCGCTGCTGTCCACGATCCTCACCGCACCATTCTGTTCGGTAACAAAGAGTCTGCCTGATCTGTCCCGGGGTGAAGCACAGGCCGTCGGATGGGTGAATCCCCGGGCGAAAAGTTTTATCTGAAGGGAGGGCGGCGCAGGATTGCCATCACATCCTGCCAGCAGCAGCATTGCGGTCATGCAGAAAGAGAGAGAAGGAACAACGCGGGTGATATGAAGGCTGCCCTTTTTCATGTCATTATCCTCCTGCAATGGATTGAGCGTAACCTGGCACGCATTGCTTAAATCTACACTTTGTATTGTAAGATTGCAAACCATTCCACAAACACGTCAAGGGTGAAAGGAGATTTCACATATCTTGTTGTAATTACAATGTTTATTGTGCCGTTTTCAATTCTTCATACTCCCCTGTTCTACGCTTGACACTTCCCCGTAACTTTATTATACTCGGCGCCGGAATTGAAACACGGCACGAAATCGATAATCGGCACCTACTGAAGGAGCGGCGCATGGCAAAAATCATAAAAACAATCGGCAGAGAGATCCTTGATTCGCGGGGAAATCCCACGGTTGAAGCTGATGTGTGGCTCGACGACGGATGCATGGGCCGGGCGGCTGTTCCCTCCGGCGCATCCACCGGTGAACATGAGGCGGTGGAGCTGCGTGACGGGGACAAATCACGCTACCTGGGCAAGGGGACGCTCAAGGCCTGCCGCCATGTAAACCGGGAGATCACTGCTGCCATTCAGGGCATGGATGCAACGGGGCAGGAGGAAATCGACCGGAAGATGATCCGCCTTGACCGGACCGCCAACAAAGGGCGCCTCGGCGCAAACGCCATCCTCGCCGTCTCCATGGCGGTTGCCCGCGCGGCGGCCGCATCGCAGAAGACCCCCCTCTATCGCTACCTCGGGGGTGTCCAGGCATCAGTGCTCCCCGTCCCCATGATGAACATCCTCAACGGCGGGGCCCACGCGGACAACTCGGTTGACTTCCAGGAATTCATGATTGCCCCGGTCGGAGCGCCCAGCTTCTCCGAGGCATTGCGCATGGGCGCGGAGGTCTTCCACACCCTCAAATCGGTTCTGAAAAGCAAGGGCTATTCCACCGCGGTGGGAGATGAGGGGGGATTTGCGCCCAACCTCAAGTCCAACGACGAGGCCCCGGCGGTCATTCTCGAGGCAATAAAAAAGGCAGGCTATAAGCCGGGAAAAGATATCGCGATTGCCCTTGATCCCGCGGCAAGCGAGTTCTACGACAGCAAGACAAAGAAATACACATTCAAAAAATCGGACAAGAGCAGCCACGATTCCGCGGCAATGGTAAAGTTCTGGGCGGAATGGGTCCGCCGGTATCCCATCATCTCCATTGAGGACGGCATGGCTGAGGACGACTGGAAGGGATGGAAGCTGCTCACCCAGACCCTGGGAGAGAAGATCCAGCTTGTCGGAGATGACCTGTTCGTGACCAACACCGAGCGGCTTGCCCGGGGCATCGGCGAAGATATCGCCAACTCGATTCTCATCAAGGTAAATCAGATCGGCACCCTGACCGAGACACTCAATGCCATGCGCATGGCGGCCAACGCAGGCTACACCGCGGTGGTTTCGCACCGCTCGGGAGAAACCGAAGACACCTTCATCGCGGATTTGGTGGTGGCAACCAACGCCGGGCAGATCAAGACCGGATCGGCCAGCCGGACCGACCGCATCGCCAAGTACAACCAGCTTCTTCGCATCGAGGAAGAGCTGGGCACAGCCGCCGTCTTCGCCGGCCGGAAGGCGTTCAGGCAGTAAAATAGTTTTTCGCAGGCTGTTCAAAAACATCCAGATGCAAGACACGCGAAAGCCTGAGGAATGAGGCGTACATGCAAGTACGCTGCAATGACGAAGGATGAGCGTAA
>CAZJLN010000190.1:0-4591 GCA_964546745.1 uncultured Anaerolineaceae bacterium | reverse complement strand
ATGGTATTTTTCTAATTTTAATTTTTGCAGCGATCCTAAAACTGCTGCCGTTTGGGGGTGTGATTGATGCCCCTGTTCCAAAGGATTTTCTTGGCAGGGCGCTCAGTGTGTTAAAGCATCTGATCCTGCCTGCCAGTTCGCTGATCATTAGTTCCTTTTTTATCAGCATTTACAACTGGCGCACCTTTTTCTTGATCTATTCCAGTGAAGATTACGTGGATACAGCCAAAGCCAAAGGGCTCACATCCCGAGAAATTGAACGTAAGTACATCTTACGCCCCACCTTGCCAACCATCATCACCTCGTTTGCGCTTCTATTGATCACCATTTGGAGCGGTGCTACCATTTTGGAAACAGTTTTCAACTGGCCAGGTTTAGGACGGACCATTTACAAAGCGGTTAACCTTTATGACACACCTGTCATAGTAGGGACGACCATTATTTATGCCTATTTATTGGCAATTACAGTTTTCACGCTGGATTTTATTTATGCCTTGGTCGATCCAAGGGTTAAAATTGGCGGAGGCTCAAAATGAAAAATTTAAAAAATACCCTCCGGGAGATTGCGCGCTATCCCTCTGCTATCTTTGGCTTGTTCATCATTTTAGCCTTGGTAGTTGCGTCTATTGTTATTATTATCAAAATTCCATACCAGGAAGTAATTACCCGATGGCGTGGCGGCGAAGAGTATTGGGGTAAAAATCCTCGTACAGTTCCACCCACCTGGGTTAACTGGTTTAGGAAATCAAAGTTAGTGGAATCCCTGGATTTAACCGAAGACGAAGAAGGTGTTTTGGTTGAGGAAATTGTCACCGAAGGGGGAACACCTATTAAGACGGTTACTTTTGAGTTAGATTTCCAGTACAACACATTTCCACAGGACTTGGTGCTGTATTTCACCTCCACTTTTGATACCAAACAGCCTTTTGTGTCGATCAAGATGATCACACCCAGTGAAGAGGAAATAAAAATTGGCAGTTTTGCCATAGGCAGAACGTATACTTTCCCGATCAGCCAGGATGCCAAACTGAGGAAGAAATTAGGGGATGTAGATCCTATTATTGGTTTGTTTATTGAGAAAGGGGATGAGACCCAGACACCCATTAAAGGCATTTACAAACTTGAAGTTGAGATGATTACCTTTGAAGAAGGCTCTACTGCAGAGGCAGAGTTTGTTTTGACTGGGCAGGTCTTTGGTTGGGCTGGAACGGATCACTTGCGGAGAGACCTGACGCTTCCATTGATGTGGGGGACTCCTATCGCACTGGTTTTTGGGCTGGTTGCCTCTTTGGGTACGACGATTCTGACCATGTTTATTGCTGCACTCGGCACCTGGCATGGTGGCATTGTGGATGGACTTATTCAGCGTATTACTGAGATTAATATGGTGATACCATTCCTGCCAATCCTGATTATGATTGGTACCTTTTATTCCAGAAGTATTTGGACAATTTTAGGTGCTACCATTGCGTTAAGTATTTTTGGCGGCGGTATTAAAGCCTACCGAGCAACATTCTTGCAGATCAAGGAATCGACTTACATTGAAGCGGCTAAAGCCTATGGCGCCAAGGACTCACGCCTTATCTTCCGCTATCTGATCCCACGCATCATCCCCTGGCTCCTGCCTGGGTTGGTTTCTTCAGTGCCCGCATATGTTTTCCTTGAGGCTTCTCTTGCTTTGTTGGGTATTGGCGACCCTGTGTTGCCCACCTGGGGTAAAACCATTAACGAGGCTTATGGTAACGCAGCGCTATACCGCGGCTGGTACTATTGGATCTTAGAACCCGCAGTTCTGCTAATGATTACCGGCTTGGCATTTGCCATGCTTGGTTTTGCGCTCGACCGCATCTTTAACCCACGCTTAAGAGGAATGTAATATCATGGCAGAAAAAACATTATTACAAGTAGAAAACTTAAAGCTGTATTTTAAAGCGTCTAAAGGCGTTGTCCAGGCAGTGGATGGTGTGGATTTCACCCTCCCCGCCAACAAAGCTGTGGTCGTGATTGGGGAATCTGGCTGTGGAAAGAGCTCAATGGCAAAAGCGCTTCTGCGACTCTTGCCACGCAATGTCGGAGAGTATTCCGGTAAAGTCTATCTGAATGGTGTGGATACCATGGCGATGGATGATGAACAATATCGCACTGATGTGCGCTGGGTAAAGATGTCAATGGTGCCTCAGGCAGCCATGAATGCCCTCAACCCGGTGATGAAAGTTGGCGACCAGGTGGCGGAACCCATGATCGTACACAATGCTGTCGATAAAGCCACTGCGCTTGAACAAGCAAAAATGATGTTCCAGCGTGTTGGCGTTCCGGTCGACTTCATCAATCGTTATGCCTTTGAACTCTCAGGCGGCATGCGGCAGCGCGTGGCAATTGCCATGGCGCTGGTGACCGTGCCCGAGCTGGTCATTCTGGATGAGCCCACCTCCGCTTTGGACGTGCTGACACAGGCAAATATTATGAACCTTCTCAAGCGCATCAAGAAGGAAATCGCCACTAGCTTCATTCTAATCACACATGATATTTCCACTTCCAGTGAACTGGCGGACAATGTAGTGGTGATGTATGCCGGGCAGATTGTAGAAGTGAGCGATAACCAACGCTTCTTTACCAGCCCACTACATCCCTATTCAGCTAAGTTGATGGCATCTGTGCCTCGGCTGCGCAGCAAGATC
This sequence comes from uncultured Anaerolineaceae bacterium, assembly GCA_964546745.1. Taxonomy (GTDB): domain Bacteria; phylum Chloroflexota; class Anaerolineae; order Anaerolineales; family Anaerolineaceae; genus CAZJLN01. Next base: position 1,913 of record CAZJLN010000190.1, on the reverse strand, counting down.
GAACCCGACTTTATTACAGGGCAACCCCCAAGTCTGATCGATCCACCCAAAGGCTGCAGGTTTGCGGCGCGCTGTCACAAGCGATTTGACAAATGTGCAGAAGAACCTCCCACGCTGACCGTGGATGGGCATTTGGTAAAGTGTTGGTTATACGCATAAGACAGGGAGATGAACAATGGCTAAAAAAGAAATAGAAGAAATTAAAGTAGACTATAAACCTGTCGCTGAGGATACGCTGCTCTCTATCCAGGATTTGCACGTATGGTTTGAATTGCGTAAATTTGGCTTCAGCCATGCTGGCTATGTGCGTGCGGTTGACGGGGTCAGTTTTGACCTAAAAAAAGGTGAGACAGTCGCTGTGGTCGGTGAAAGTGGTTGCGGTAAGTCTAGCCTCATGAAAACGATCCTCGGCATCAATATCCCCACCAAAGGTGAGTTGTTCTTTAACGGGGAGCCGCTTTCAACCTTTAAAGGGCTGACTTTACGCAACTATCGCTCTCAGGTTGGCTATGTCCAGCAGGATCCATACGGTGCCCTGGCACCCTTCATGACCATTCAAAAGATCATGGAAGAGCCGTTGATCGTCCACGGCGTGAAGAGCAAGGAAGAGCGTATGGAGCGCATTACCAAGGCGTTTGAAGAAGTCAAAATGACGCCTGTGGATGAGTTCCTGCCCAAATTCCCACACATGCTCAGCGGTGGGCAGCAGCAGCGCGTGGTTATTGCTCGAGCGATGATCCTCAATCCGCGCCTATTGGTAGCGGACGAGCCCGTATCCATGTTGGATGCCTCCGTTCGGGTGGAAATTCTCCGCTTGATGGATAAGCTGCAAACCGATCACGAGCTTTCGGTAATCTATATTACTCATGACTTATCCACTGTGCGCTACTTCTCGGAATATATTTTTGTGATGTACGCCGGGGAGATTGTCGAGAAAGCTAGGGTAGATGACCTGATCAACAATCCTTCTCATCCCTACACCTTAGCGCTCTTGGCAGCCACCTCGGATCCGGATGCCAAGAATGTGGATGAATTCCAGGATGTTCCCCCTGGAGAACCACCTAGCCTGGTGAAACCCCCTATGGGATGTCGCTTCCATCCACGCTGCAGTCGTATGATTGCTGGTTTGTGCGATGTGGAACGCCCGCCGGAATTTAAGATCGGTGAAGGTCACCTACTGCGCTGTTGGCTTTTCAAGGAAAAGGATGACGCGATATAACCCGGTTCACCTGATCGTGATTGGAGGGATCCTCCTGCTTCTGGGAGTCGTTTTTCCATTCCTGATGGTCATGCAGGTGCTTAGATCTACCATATTCCTAAATTTCTTCTCTTACATCGTTTCGATAATTGGGATGTTCTTGGGAATGTATGGTGTGTTTACCTATATCAAAATCAACCGCGACCATCGCTGATCCGACTGATACAGAACAAGATCAGACCGTCCAGCTTAACCTGGGCGGTCTTTTTTTATTCCTCTCTGTGAATTGCTTTGTGTGCCATGGCAACAAAAAAAGAAAATTATCCTCTCCCCGGTTGTATAGTAGGTCACGCATCCTGCGTGACAACATCGCATGTGAATGCAGCGCAATATACCCCTTGCAGTTGTAGGTCACGCATCCTGCGTGACTGACCCTCGCGTAGCCCCGTGCAAAGCCCCTCACGAAGCGCCCAAGCCGCAGAGAGGTGTGTGGGGTTAAAGGGCTAAAGTGCAATGCCTGCCCGATTAAAAATTCCTCTTTTTTCTCGCCAGTCCCTGGTCTCCCGTCTCCCGTCGTTTTTCCCGGTCTCCGGTCTCCCGTCTCCGGTCGTTTTCTACAAATTCCTTACATCGATCATATCGAATTATGATATAGTTAATCCTTGCAGATTATTGGCACTTATGTAATTCTATGCTAAAATAGTTGCCATTACGC
>CAZJLN010000189.1:0-4610 GCA_964546745.1 uncultured Anaerolineaceae bacterium | reverse complement strand
AACGCCTTTTAATGGGTGCTTCGTCGTCCGCCCCCGCGGGACTCCTCGCAACGACAGATTTTTTTGTTCTTTTACTATAGAATATTTCTGAGAGACAACAGTAGAAGCCCGGACAGGAGTTAATATCGTCCATGTTTATCATTGACACGCATACCCACATTTTCCCCGATGCCGCCGCGGAGCGGATCCTGCAATACACCGCCCAGCAGTTCAAGGTAAAGGTGTATGGAACCGGGACGGCCTCAGACCTGCTTGCCCAGATGGATGAAAGCGGGGTGGAGCACGCAGTCATCCACATGGTTGCCACCACCCCCCAATCGGTAAAGGATATAAACTCCTGGCTCATCAGCCTCAAGGAACCGCGCTTCATAAAATTCGGGACGGTGCTTCCCTTTCAGAAGGATTGCCGGGAGGAGCTGCGCCGGCTGAAGGACAACGGCATCGGGGGCATCAAGCTGCAGCCCGAGGTGCAGGGGTTCACGGTTGATGATGCTCCGCTCACCTACCCGGTATATGAAGAGCTGGTGGCATGCGGCATGGCGGTGATGTTTCATGTGGGGGGCAATCCCGCCGTCACCGCCAACGCGCGTTCGACACCGCGCATGGTGCTCCGGGTGGCGCAGGACTTTCCCGAGCTGGTCATCATCGGCGCCCACCTGGGCGGTCTGAATATGTGGGACGATACGGCACAAACCCTGGCCGGGCGGGACAACGTGTACCTGGAGACCTCCATGACCTACGGGAGAATCAGCGCCTTCCTTGCTGAAACCATCATCAGGAAGCACAATCTGAACAACATATTCTTCGGGTCCGACTACCCCTTTGCCCCGATACAGCAGAGCGTGCAGAGCGCGCTCGGCACACCGTTTGTCAACGAGGAAGAAAAAAAAGCCCTCATGGGGCTGAACGCCAGGGCATTCTTTAAGATTTAGACACCCATCCTTTCTCCGGACCGGCGATCAAATCGCAGGATGACAGCCGATGATGGAGGGCCATGCTTCGTCATGGCCGCATATACATCCGGACGCGACGGAGCGCGTCCCTCCACACAATCTATATTTTCGGTTCATCAGGGAATTTAATGGGTAACCGGGTAAAGCTGTAATCCGCCGCAGTGAAAGTAGATGGCAGTTTTAAAATGTTCCCGGTTTCTAAAGCCATAAGCCATCTTCTTGATGGTCTGAATCTTTGAGTTCAATCCTTCAGCCACCGCGTTGGTGATGGGATGGATAAAATAAGTCAGCACATTATGCAAGTGTCTACGAAGCATCCGGGCAGTTTCTATCACCGGCTTCAAACGAGAATGGGTAGCCCAAAAGTACCATTTCTTGAAATGATGGTACGCCCATCCTCTGCGAGTATAGCTCCAGAGATCTCGAAGACTTTCCTTAATAGCCCAGGCACGGGCTGTCTTGAGTTGCATCGCCCTGAGCACCGCAAACCGCTCCTCATGCTTCTCCGGAAGGTTTTCCTCAGCATACAACCAAAGATACTTCGATCCGCTCAAGGTCTCATCGCCTTCCTTCTGCAAGGCTCGATGCTCCTTCTTTCGCACCTCGTCAACGGCCTTGCCCATGTGGGTCATAAGATGGTACCGATCAAAGACAATCTTATCCTCTGCATGAGAAAGATGGGCCTTCACCGATGCAAGGTAGGGATCCCAGATATCCAGAGCCACCGCCTCAATCCCGGCCTTCTGCTCATCGGAAAGCATCTCAAAGTAACCATCCAGACTCGTTTGTTTCCGGTCCTCGGCAATATACTCCACGGTGGAGGTCTCCAAATCGCACACCAACGTCATATAGCTATGCCCTTTACCCACCGATTTCTCATCCACCCCAATACAGGGGCACATCCGTTTTTCCTTGGCGGCCAGCCCTCGGTCCACCGCTCGCTCCATAATATGCCAGGCCTCGTCCCAACTGATCCTCAATATCCGAGCTGCTCCAAGGATGTCGCTCTCCAAAAGCACATCAATGGCCAACCGCTCAAAAAGCAAGGTGAATCTCGCCTTCGCATCAGCCCACGGCAATCCAACCTGCAGAACTCCATCTTCCCTACAGTTGACCCGTGGTGGCCGGGCATGAAGAAAGGTCTTAAACTGACAACTGTCCAAATGTCGCCATGTCCTCTCAGGCGCATGGTCGTACAAAGAAACCTTATTGCCGCACTCCGGACAGGGCCAACTCAAATCCGGCGGATGCTCTACCCATACATCTACACGTTGATTCGCCAGATCCAATTCAACCTTGCTCACTTTCCAGGGTTCTTCAATTCCCAAAAGATAACGGTACAGTTCTGTGTCTCTCATGGCTCCAGTCCTCCTTGGAGCCATTATACTCAATTACTTACCCACTGAAAAGTCGGATGAACCATATTTTCTTACAATATAAACTCCTCTTACCCTTCAGGCCGGCTACTCTTTTTCGACTCCTCCACCCTTTTCCGTACCGCCATAATCCATAAACCGCACGCCAGGTCGGCCGCGCCTTTCAGCGCGAACGGCGCCCAGTAGCCCACCCGATCAAACAGGAAACCGCCCGCCTGAAGAAAGATAAGTACCCCGATGGGCTGCATGGAAGTAAGGCCACCCATAACACCTCCCAGCATGTGCCGGGGCGCCGCGTCGGATGCAAGCGTATTGGCCCCGGTGACCGCCCCGGCAAAACCGATGCCGATCATGCAGGCATAGAGATACAGAATGGGTGAAAACGGGTTGCCGGTCATGGCGAGCAGGCTATATCCGGCGCCTCCGGTCAGCAGAGACCCGATCAGTACCGGCAGCCTTCCCAGGCGGTCCAGCAGTATTCCCACCACCGGAAAGGAAAGCAGGGTGGCAAAGGTCATGGCCAGCATCACCATGGCCCCCTTGGAAGCTGCGGTGGTGGAGTCGATGCCGAAATCCTCGGCCGCATACACCACCCAGACAAAAATTAGCGTCCCGATGATCACCACGTCGGCGCGGGACACAAAGGTGGTCACATAGCTCACCCTAAGCGAAAGATTTTTTGACACCTCCCGGTACACTTCCCGGTAGCCGGGAGCCGCTTCCTTCTTCTCCGGCATGCGGTCCACCAGGCCGGCACGCGCTATCAACGCGCCGAGCGCGGCCAATACTCCGATCAGGTAAAACAGAATGAGCAGCTCCATCCGCACCGCAACCTGGGCGAGTACGCCAAAAATCACGAAGGAGCCCAGGCTCATCATCACCCCGTTTAAGGCCATGCCCTTGCCCCGATCCTCTTCGCAGGTGTAATCGGCGACCATGGTGATGAACTGCGGATAGCAGAGGATGAAGCCGAGGCCGATGAACAGCTTTATGAGATAGATGGCGGCAACCTGCCCGCCGGTGCTGAATATGCCCAGGGCAACGCAGATCTCCCGGCTGTAGCCGAACACAATATAGAAGAGGCCGGCAATCACAAAGCCGCACACCGCAAGTATGCGCCTGCCCGCGCGGTCCGACAGAATGCCGATCAGCCCGGCAAGCAACAGCGTGATTACCTGGCTCACGTTCTGCAGGCCGGAGTTGATGGCCCCGGCCTGGGCTTCGGGAATGTTTATGACCTGTTTCAAATAGAGGGGCTGGATATAGGAGGCAAAGACCGTCAGGCACGCGATGAAGAAGGTTACCAGGTAGAGATTGACGAAATGAGACCGCCGCAAATCGGGTGGTATCTTTATACCGGCAAATTTCTCTATGGGACCACCCTCCGTTTCGTGTTAGAAAATCAGGCTCTCGATGAGGTGGCTCTTTTCCGGACCGAAGAGTTTCTTCAGCATCTCGCCGCCGCGTGAGCGGGACAGGTAGTACGCCTTCACCGTTTTCCTTCTATTCACAACTGCCTGCTTATATGCCGGGTCCGTAATTCGCTCCGCCTTCCGCCAGAGGTCAAGCCACACCCTCGCATACGCAACGACCGCTTCAATCACCTGGTGGCGGGCTTCCGCCTCCTCGACCTGACCGTCCAGGCTGTAGCAGGAGAGGGTCTCCCGTGCCCAGGGCGCGTGCCCGTACCTTCGCTCCAGCAGGCAGCGGCCTTCCCGGGTAAGGCCCTCGATGGTGCGGTATTTTCGCCACAAGCCCGCGAGCCGGCGGTAATACTTTTCACGGTATTCCTGGTGAACGCTCAGATCAACCGCGGGCATGAAATCGGTGGTGATGGAAACGCGGGGCGCGGTCTGGTCGAATTCGCAGGTGAAAAGGGGAAGGTCATAATCATCGTTTATGGTGATGGCAAAAGAGCAGTAGATGGCCCGCTTCATATAGTGGAGCTCGCCGATGGTGAGCTTCTCAATCTTATCGTCCCCCTTTACCAGGAACGGCTTATAAAATCCTTCGGTCATGGGTGTTTTAAATTCCCAGAGAACCGTGGTGTCCATCCCGTCGTAAACCGGAAGCGGCTCCAGTTCCAGCCCGTCCAGAAGCTTGTGCCGGTCAAACAGCTCCTCCTTGAAATGGACCATATCCTTATAATCAACCCGTGCCATAAGCTTCTCGCCTCCATCGCTGAAACGGTGTAGTTCCGCTGCTCAATAGACCACTGACGGCGGGAAGGTTATGCCGGTCAGCACCCGGGCCGGTATACCGTAGGCCTGCGCCATTTTGA
>CAZJLN010000188.1:0-4619 GCA_964546745.1 uncultured Anaerolineaceae bacterium | reverse complement strand
TGCATGCCGGCTACAAAGTCGGCATTATTGCCCAGCCAGACATCCAAAGCCCAGATGACATCACCCGCCTGGGAGAGCCATCCCTCTTTTGGGGTGTGACCGCAGGCTGCATGGACTCAATGGTCGCTAATTACACCGCGCTCGGCAAACCCCGGCGGCAGGATGATCATACCCCTGGCGGCATCAACAACCGCCGCCCTGATCGTGCAGTCATTGCCTACAGCAACCTGATCCGTCGTTACTTCAAAGGCACTGCGCCCATTGTTTTGGGTGGGGTGGAAGCCTCCCTGCGGCGCGTTGCCCACTACGACTTCTGGTCTGACCGCGTGCGCCGTGCCATCCTCTTTGATGCGAAAGCCGATTTCTTGCTCTATGGTATGGCGGATCGTTCTGTGCTCGAGCTGGCTGAAGCGCTTCGTTCTGGTCAGGATCCACACCAGGTGCGCGGTCTTAGCTATATCGCCAAGACTCCTCCAGCGAATTATCTCCTGCTTCCCTCTTTTGAGCAGGTCATAGCCGACAAGCTGGCATTTATCAAGATGTTCCACACTTTCTACCAGAACAATGATCCCATCAGCGCCAAGGGCTTAGCTCAGCCGCATGGAGACCGCTGCCTTGTTCAAAATCCACCCGCGCCAACCCTCTCCCAAGCAGAACTGGACACTGTCTATGAGCTGAATTACGAGCACGCGGTCCATCCCTTCTACGCCGCTCAGGGAGAGGTGCGCGCTATGGAAACTATCCGCTTCAGCATCCCCACCCACCGTGGTTGTTACGGCGAGTGTAGCTTCTGCGCCATCGCTGTGCATGAAGGTCGCCGTGTGCATTGGCGCTCGCAAGAGTCGATCATTAATGAAGCCCGCCTGATGACAAAGCGCAAAGGCTTCAAAGGCAATATCCAAGATCTTTCTGGTCCAACTGCAAATATGTATGGGTTTGAATGTCGTGTCAAGCCCACTCGTGGTGCCTGTCCAGATAAGCGCTGCCTCTACCCCAGCATCTGCCCGCTCCTGCCTATTGACCATTCCCCCCAAACCGAGCTACTGCAAGCCCTGCGCAAGGTCGAAGGTGTGCGTAAGGTTTTTGTCGGGTCAGGGCTGCGCCATGACATGATCCTGGCAGATGCCAACCACGGCGATGCTTACCTGCAGGAACTGGTCGCCCACCATGTCTCTGGGCAGCTCAAACTTGCCCCCGAACACACCCAGGCAAACGTGCTCAAGCACATGGGCAAACCTGGTCCTAATAGCCTTTTGGCGTTCAAAAAACGCTTTGACGGGCTCAGTCAATCTGTGCGCAAGCAGCAATTCCTCACCTATTATCTGATCGCTGCCCATCCGGGCTGTAGTGATGCCGACATGCTGGCACTCAAGCAGTTCGCCAGCCAAAAGCTGGAAGTCCTGCCCGAACAGGTGCAGATATTCACTCCCACCCCCTCCACCTACGCTAGCTTGATGTACTACACCGAGATAGATCCTTTCAGTGGCGAGCCGATCTTCGTCGAGAAAAATCCATCGCGTAAAATGCGCCAGAAAGCGCTCATCACTGGTCGGCAGAAACCCGATAGTAACCGACAAAAGCTCAACACTCGCCCCACGAAGCCCAATTCTCGGCGTCAATAACAGGAGATCCTATGCCTTTACCCTATATTCCCCTAATCATCATCTTTGGTGCGCTCGTCATCGCCGCTGCTGTACTTATCTTCAGTATTAGAAAAGACCGCTCGAAACAAATGCAGGTTCAGCAGATGCCCTCCCACCTGCCCTTCCCACAGCATAACAGCTACCCTGAAGGCTGCCTAAACCCAAGGCATATTGACCAGGAAGCGATGGATGCGGTCATCCGCTCTGCCTATGGCGAATGGCTGGCAACCTTTATGCTGGCGGATTACACGCCTGGGCGTGCTTTCTTGCGCATGGGCGTCACAAAGCGTGGGCTCAAATATCAGGTGATAGCAAGCTCCCTCGGACAAGGGTATGCCATGCTGATAAGCGCCCTTATGGGCGGAGACGATCTTGGTGCTCAGGGTCGCTTTGACCGCCTGCTTAACTTTGTGGATGTGCATCCCAGCGAAAAAAGCCCCTACCTGATGAGTTGGCAAGTCACACCAGATACCACCCTTTCTAAACCACTGGCATCTTTCACCCAGGGTGATTTGCTGATTGCTTACGCCCTGCTGATGGCAGACAAGCAATGGGGCTCCACCGGAGATATGGATTATCGCGCCATCGCTGGCAAGATCATCCATGCCTTACGCGAGGACTGCATCCACCCCCAACTGCATCACCTCCTCTCCTCCAACGATGCTGACCCACAGGATGACTTGCGCTACCTGACCACACGCACCTCAGATGCTGCGCTGCTGTGCTTGAATGCCTTTATGCGGCTTGACCCCACCCCAGCCTGGCAACAGGCAGTCGATAAAATGAAATCCCTACTCGAAAACCTGTCTGGATTGCCTGGATCTGTGCTCAGCGCCGATGGGAAAACAGATGTAAGCATCTATGACAGCTTTGATGAGGAAGCCGCCCCCATGCTCTTCCAACTGGCATTGGCATCCATTTTTATGAAGGATCAGGTTGCCAAAGCGGTTTTGCAGCGCATTGTAGAAAGGCTCAGGCAAGCCAGCCCGGATGGCAAATTTGTGCAAGCTTACAGCCTCGAAGGAAAGCCCCAGTCAGATCAAACCAGCCTTGTCATGCTGGCTTGTATGGCAACCGCTTCTGTATGCATGGAGGATCAAGCCTGGCTGAACCAGCTGTGGGATCAGCTCTCTGCTGCCAAAATTGATCGTTCCGACCCTACCGGCGCCTCCCTGCGCCTTTTAGCGCTCTATCTGCTCTCCGGTAACTGGTGGGTAGTTTAGTGATTTCCTTTAAGCTTTCAGTTTGGGACTTACAGCTCATAACTTTTACGCTACCTTTTTGAACTCATCCTTATGCAAATGCAACAAAATGGCTAAATTGTGCAAATTTATTGCTATACTTAAGCCATGCTGGAACTCAACCTGAAAGAAAGCTACGTGATAGATGCCGAGGGTAGGCGCATTGGCGTGCTTCTCAGCCTATCTGCATACAATGAGCTCAAGACCCGTCTTGAAGAGTTGGAAGCCTTCCGCACCGCCAATGACATCTCTGTGGTTAAAGAAGTCCATACCGCTGAAGGATTTGGTAGCTCTGATTCCTCCCTCTCCAGCATACCATCGTTCCGTCCCCGCCGCGGTCCCGGCGGCATGATCGTGATTTAGTCCATTTGTCAGTTTGTCGGATTGATGCGCAGTCAGGAGGGTTCTTTAGTAGCGTAGTCTAGAATTATTAGCAAAAGTCTTTAGAGTTCTGTATTTATGCTCTTGTATCTTGTATCTTGTCTCTTGTTTCTTGAGTCTTTTATCTTCTGCGCTTCAGCCTTTTGCGCAAATCCTCTTGCTTCTTGCTTCTTTTTCGCTTTCAGCTTTCAACTTTGAACTGCTGTACTTCCTACATCACTCCAAACACCCGCGTCTCCACCCGTGAGATCATTGCCTGGATCGCCGCCTCATTCACATGGCTGATGCCCTCGTTCATCACCGAGACCGTGCCGCACGCTGCCCCCAAACGTGCCATTTCCTGCAGGCTCAGGTTCTGCAGCGTCGCCGCCACCAGTCCTGCCATCAGGGAATCCCCCGCCCCTGTCACATTGCGGATCGGCACTTTGGGCGGTACCGCCAACACCATTTCCTGCTGTGATGCCATTAGCAAACCCTGGTTGCCCATCGTGATGCCCACATACTGCGTGCCGGTGCGCAAAAATGCCAGCGCTGCCCGCTTCGCATCCTCATAATTCTTGATCGGGAACCCCACAAATATCTCGGCTTCCTCATCGTTAGGCTTAACCAGAAAGGGACCTTCCTGGCAGCCCAGCTTGAGGGCACTATCGCGTGCGTCAAAGAAAACACGAACGCCTTTTGCCTTCATCCGCTGGATCAGGCGAGCGAAGTAATCTTCAGGCACTTCCTGTGGCAGGCTGCCAGACGCAACCAGGATATCACCCTCCTTGGCATAATTATCAACCTTTTCGAGGAGGTCTTCCACCGCCTGCGGGGGAATGTGCGGTCCGGGTTCATTGGCTTTGATGTACCACTCACCGCCTTCCTCTAAAATCACCGTGTTAGTGCGGGTTTCTTCTTCCACCCAGACAAAATCAGTGTGGATGCCCAGTTTATTAAGCCCATCCTCCAGCATCACCCCGGCTCCTCCGCCAACCCATCCCAACGCCAGTGACTCAATGCCCATGCGGCGTAAGCTGCGGCTAACGTTGAAACCCTTCCCGCCCCAATCCAGCCGCACATTATTGGTACGCAGCACTTCATTAAAGCGGATCTGTGGGATGAAGATCGTGCGGTCAACGCTTGGATTTGGGGTCAGGGTGATGATCATGATGTAATTGTAACAAAAATTTTTGCGCAATCTTATAACAGGTAATTTCAACAAATCAGATAAAGGCGATGATTTAGCCTAATAAAAAAAAAGACTCTCCCAAATAATTATGGAAGAGTCTTTCATTGCAATTTAAATTATGGAAGGGTATTATTCGCGTCAATATTTAATTGATTGAGAGTATCAATAATATTTGCATTACCT
>CAZJLN010000187.1:3560-4625 GCA_964546745.1 uncultured Anaerolineaceae bacterium | reverse complement strand
TACGCCCGCATCTCATAGGTGCAGGATAAAGTAAGCATTGGAGGGACGCACTCCGCTGCGTCCGAATCTTGTATTGTATGCGGCCATGACGGAGCATGGCCCTCCATTCCCTTTTTTTTAACACTGTTTGTCATTTCGACCGAAGGGAGAAATCTTATAAGATTTCTCAGTCGCACCGCAACTTTCGAAATGACACGTGAGGGGGGATATGCGGATTCTTCTGTGGACTGTCGTCCATGGACTGTGGACCGTCGACCGTTTTTACCCTGTACCCTGACCCCTGCCCCCTAGTTTTTTTACCACGAAGAACACGAAGAAAAAGAGGGAGACCACGAAGAAAAACGTATAAACGTAAGGGCAACCCCCTATGGTTGCCCGATGATATAAGGGCCGGCCCCTTCGGTGCCTGCCCCTACAGTCAGATTTCTCAGTCGCAGCGCGCCTTCGAAATGGCACGTCAGGGGGGCTATGCGGATTCTTCTGTGGACTGTCGTCCATGGACTGTGGACCGTCGACCGTTTCGACCCTGCTCCCTGAACCCTGTCCCCTGTTTTTGACCCTGTCCCCCGAACCCTGAACCTTTCACCCTGTTTTTTCCCCTGAACCCTGTCCCCTGTTCTTAATCGTTTCCCGTGTACTTGAATATCTTGCAGTCGTTGTTGGAGAAGACCAGCCGAAACTGTTCCCGGTCACGCTGCATCCACGACGTCTCAACCGGCCACGGCGCCTCCACAAGAATATACTGCACCTTTTTCGCCTTTAAATTATAGAACCAGATCGAATAATCATCACCCCTGAGCATGCCCCGGTCAACCCAGGTGGGGACATCCCATTTGTGCTTCGCCGACAGGTATTCAACATCATTCTGCAGCCACCGTCCAAACAAAGGATAGAAAAACCATTTATGGCTGGGCGGGTCCCAGCCCGCGCTCAAGGCAATGGTTTTCTTCTCGCCGGGGCGGTCCAGAAACTCCCAGGCGTCCACGAAGTTTCTGGTAAAGTCATGAAGATCCTGATGGATGCGGAAATACCGGTACCTGGTGCTGTCGCGATAGCTTTGCAGGC
>CAZJLN010000187.1:0-3550 GCA_964546745.1 uncultured Anaerolineaceae bacterium | reverse complement strand
CGCGCAGAAAAGGATGATGGCCGCGGCATACACCAGCCGCCGGCGCCGCACCCGGGACAGTGCATCTGCCGGCATGCTTTGGCCTGTCCGCTCCCGCACCAGGCTGAGAAGCACTGCGCCGATGAGGACAGTCAGCACGATAAACGGGTAGGCGACCGTAACCTCCCAGAGATGCGTTTTATTGATGTACAGCATGTCCCAGGCAATGAGCGCGACCAGGATGAAATCAATCGCCCGGGTGTATCCCTTAACCCGCTTGATAAACAGCATGCCCTGGATGGTACATAAGGCAATATAGGGAGAGAGGAAGCGGAAGCTTCCGTCAGTCCAGTATGCCCTGCGGGCAAAGTCGGTGGTGGTGTTGAGATAAAAAAGCGCAACCGGTATTGTCCAGATTACACTGAGAAAAAGCCATACCCCCCGGGAGAGATGGCGGGGCCTGGCAAGGAACGAGGCACATGCCAGAACCAGAAAGAGGAGAAATTTCGGCCCGGCAGTGGTCGCAAGATAGCAAAATTTTCGATACTCCTTTTCCCACAGGCTGAATTTGTTCCAGCCGTTCTCCTGCTCGTAGTTCTGGATCCAGTCCTTGACCTGCTCCAGATAGAGCGAGCCCTCGAATATCTCGTTACCCGCGATTTTGACCGGGAATGGGTACAGGGGATTATTTGCCTCAACCACATTCACGATGTACTGCCTGCCCCCCAGCGCGAGCACAATCGCAATGCCTGCAAGGATGACACCGGCCTTCTTGAAGAAGCTGTGCTGATGGCTGAAGAACAACGCTTTCAGGAAGAGCGCCAGCACAATGATGCCGACGGCGGGAATGGCATTGTATTTCAACCCGAGCAGTATGCCGGCGGCGACAAGCGCCAGAACACAATCAATGAGCAGTTCCTGCCTCAGATACCTGAGGGTAAAGAGAACCGATGCGCAGCAAAACGTCAGGGTGGCGATGTCCAGGTATTCGGTGGTGACTTGCACATAGATTACCGGCGCAAACAGTATCAGGGCGGGGGCAAAAGCCGCCTCTTTCCGGCTCAAGCCCAGCTCCCGCGCAATCGCGTAGCAGCAGAGGGCCCCCAGCAGCAGGAAAGGAAAGTTGAGCGCATTCAGCAGCACATCCGTGCCGAAGGGAAGGAGCAGCCACGAGGCAAAAATTTCCCCGTTGATGGGAAAGAGGCCGGCGTAGGCAATCTGGTCGGGGGCTTTAAAAAGCACCAGCGCCCCCTTTTTCAAAAACAGGGTCGCAAAGGTAAGGTGGTAGGTCAGGCAGTCCCAGGCCAGCGGCGGCATGAGCAGGGCGCGGGAGAGCGAGAGCAGCATCACAAAGCCGCACATCACCATCAGCACCGCCCACCGTGAACGAATCCCGTCCCGCAGCCAGATGCTTAAAGGTTCGAGATCGGCGCTGAAATCCCGGTGTCTGCCCCACAGGATATGGCAAAGGCCGGCCACGACGAGGCAGGCAACCGTTACCCAGAGCCTGGAAATGGCGTGGAACGGCGACAGCGCCTGGAACAGCAGGATGATACAGGCATACGGGATCGTGGCGGTCCCTGCCAGCCGCGCCGGAGCGGGGCACTGCCGCATGAATCGCCGCACAACCAGGTGCGAAGCGTAAAGCAGGGACAGATTGGTGATTAAAAATATGCCGCAGCCTACCATGAGGTTGAAGATCATGTCGTTACCGGTATCCTCATCCCTTGAGCATTGCTTTTTTCGTCCGGCGATGGCGGATCGTCCCGGCCGGCGCCGCCGATGGTTCGGCCATCATTCCGGGTTGCTTTTCAAATGATTGTAATATATCATATCACTCCAAAGTATCCAAAGACAAAATCCTTGTGAGCTCACTCGGTTCCAGGAATCTATGGAACACAAAAACCCGCCGCCATATCTCCGCGCCAGTGCGCTGGACCTGTCGCTCATCCTCATCATATCGCTTTTGGCAGTCGGTTGTTTCCTGAAGAACAATCCGGAGCGTCTCCTGGTTTTTGACGACAGCTACATCACCCTGCGCTTTGCCGAAAACCTCTTCCGGTACAAGGGCATTACCTACGACGGAACGCATTTCCTGTCCGGCGCCACCAGCCCCCTGCACATTGTCTGCGTAACCCTGCTCGGTCGCTTCATGAGGATGGAGGAAGCATCGCTGGCAACCGGCATTATTTTTTTTGCCCTTTCCTCCTTCATCGTCTATCTGTGGATCCGGCAACTGTATAACAGCCGGCGTGCCGCGCTGCTGGCCGGCCTGATGATGGCCACCAGCGGCTGGCTCGTCTTCGACGCGCTGAACGGGCTGGAAACCACCGCGTTCATCTTTTTCTTGCTCCTGACCTTCTACCTCTATGATCGCCGGCAGGGTAAGCCGCTGTTCGCCGTTCCCCTCGCCCTTTCCATTCTCACCAGGCCGGAGGGATGGTTTGTCGGCGCGGCCCTCTGGACCTGGCAGATCATCCGCTACTGCCGCGAGCGGGATGCCCGGCATATCAAGCGTCTGGCTGCCGCCGTTGGAATTTGTTGCGCACTGATCGCCCCCTACCTTTTACTCTCGCTGCGGCAGACCGGCTCCCTGCTACCCGGCACGGCCTACGCCAAGGCGGTCTTTTTCGGCGAGACCACCATGCCCTTCATCAACAAGGCCGGTTTCTTTAAGAACCGCTTCCTTCCCTTTTACGGGTCTTTCATCTATCCTGCTTCGCTGCTCGTACTTCCCCTGACGCTGTTCGCGCGACGGGTGATCACCCTCCCCTATCTCTGGTTTTTCTTCATGCTGTTCTACGGCTCGTACCTGGTTCTCTATCCCGGGGCCATTCAAAACTACTGGAACCGGTACCAGCACAGCTTCATCCCCTTCATCATCATGGCGGTTGCCGCCGGTGCCGTTGCCGTATCGTCGATGGCTAAGAAAAGGGTCTCAAAAATTATTATAGTGGCGTTCATTGCGGCGTCGATACTCTATAATCAGGGCGCTTCCTTTATCACCGCATACAGAACCTATGCGGATGAAATCAACTCCACCAGGAACCCCAAAATAGACCTTGCCCTGTGGCTGAAGCGCAACACCCCGGAGAACGCCCTGATCGCCCTGCACGATATTGGCGCGGCGGGCTACTTTTCAGAGAGAAGGATGCTGGACCTGGTGGGCCTGGTCAATCCGGAAATCACCGGGTATTACCTGGATGCGCAGTCAAAAAGAGTCATCCCCTTAAGCGAGCGGAGGACCATCGATTACCTGAAGAAGAAACGGCCGGATTACCTGGTGATGTTTGCGGAGTGGGACCGGTTTTTTAATCTTTTGCGGCCGGATAATGAAAAACATTTCCAGCTCCTGCACACGACCCTGCCGCTGTATCCCACGACCATGAGGTATAAGGTGTTCAAATGCAATTGGGACTAGCGGCCTATCGCAAGATATGATTAAACCACGAAGCGCACGAAGGAAAAGCCGAAATTGAGCACACGAAGCGCATCACAAAGACAAGACACGACCAAACCATACTTTATGTCATTTCGAAGGAGCTTCAGCGACTGAGAAATTGGTCTATAG
>CAZJLN010000186.1:0-4682 GCA_964546745.1 uncultured Anaerolineaceae bacterium | reverse complement strand
CAATATCATCCTCTACAGGACCTTAGGGTAGCGTAAGGGTGTTAACTTCTGGGAGCTTCTTTTGCGTGGCGATCTCTTTATGTGCCACCTGAGCTTTCTATATTTGGTGGTCTCCTATTGACTCTCTATCTTAATCCTTGTAGGGCAGAATGGCGTCCTATGCTGCCCGCCCATCCATTCGCAGGGTCTGCCACTCCGCCAATTTTTGGATCAAAGGTTGTGTCGGAGTGAGCTCGCAAGAGATGAATTTGGTGCAGAGAGTCTGGGGCGGTCTCATTACACTTATGGGCACTATGTCCGATCTACAAAAGGAGATTGATGAATCCCTCATTACCAAATGGTCATAATGATAATCCAGAACAGACACGGTGGTATGCCCCTACCCAGAAGTTTAATTGAGATCGCCAAGAGGAAGGGTGATAAAAAAGCCGGATTGAGAGCACAATCCGGCCTATTAGAAGCTCAAGCTGACTATTTCAGGATCAAAGGCAAGTAAATTGGGAATCCTGGTTCGGAAGCCCCATATTTTTACGCACCCATATCACATCTCGCTTCCCCATCCCCGTCCCCATCAGCCGGGCGGGGCAAGCCGCGCTGGTCGGTGGCAGGGCAAAAATCAGGGCTTCCGGCATCAATCGCAGGGCTGCCCTCCCCCAAGGCGTAGGTTAATGTGAACCCGCCGTTATCCGCTAGGGGACCCAGAAGCGGGTCATCGCTAATGTTTCCCTCACCTGCAAAACCTCCCTTGATGACACCGTAGCTGACCGTGGCTGGACCATTAATCTGGTCGTTATCAAAACCCCAGAAGATCGAAATAGTCACTGTGACGTTGCTGTCTTGGTCATTTTGCATTGCGTCAGCTACACCTGCCCAGTTCTAGCCGGTTTTCTGCAGGACCCCAGCTTCGCAGAAACATGTGGGCAAACCGTGCGAGGCAGTTGACCATTAGGTCCCTATTATTTCCTTTTCAGCTTTGAGCTTTTAGCTACTCCGTTATTGATAATGTTTCGTTGCTTGCCTTACTCACCCTTCAAGAACGGGCTTTCCTCCAAGCCTGCTAAAATGGCGATCCCGACTAAGCCTGGGCCACCGTGCACGCCGATCACTGGGCTTAAGGGACCTACCAAGAGACGCTCAGCCTGAAAGCGCTTGCGTACTTCTTTTAATAAGTAGTAGGCGCCTTCTTCCTCATCCGCGTGGATAATGCCGATGCTGTGTATTTTTTCTTCTGGGCTGATGTGGGTTTCAACCAGATCCAAGAGACGTTCTCTGGCTTTTCTGCTGGTGCGAATTTTTTCGATGGCTTCAATTTTTCCATCGCGCAACTCGAGGATCGGCTTCAGGTTGAGCGCAGTGCCCAAAAACCGGGATGCACCGCCAATTCTCCCGCCCTTATGCAAATACTCCAGGGTTTCCAAAGCAAAATACACCCGCATCTTAGGGACAGCTTTTTCCACCAGTTCTTTGGCTTGATCTATATTTGCGCCGTTGCGGATGGCTCTGGCTGCCAATAATACCAAAATGGCTAAGGGCACAGAAGTCTCCAGAGTATCCACGAGCTCGATCTTTGCCTTAGGGAATTGGGCTTTGGCTTGGGTGGCAGAGTCGAGGGTACCTGAGAGTTTGGAGGAGATGGTGAGGGTCAAGATTTGATATTTTTCTTTGATCAGTTTTTCAAAAATTTCGGCAAATGCTGCGATAGATGGCTGTGAGGTGGAGGGGTGGGCTTTATTTTTAGGGAGCATCTGGTAGAACTCTTGCGCGGAGAGGTCGACTCCATCGCGATAGGTGGTTTCTCCCCAAATCACTTGCAGTGGAACTACATTAATTTGGTATTTCTCAACCAGGTCAACTGGGATTCCGGCGGTGCTGTCTGTAACAATGGCAATTTTTGACATAAGATTATTCCTTTCAAAATAGATGAATCATAAATAATTAACCCGAATTTAAGAATTTAGTTTCTCAAGGTCGAATAGATCTTCTCTCACAAGCCTGATTCTGCTTGCTTTATTTGCCTTGAATTGTTAAAATCTTTATTTAGCATCTTTGCTTACGAGGTCAATAATTTGTTTGAAAATTTATCACAAAAACTAGATTCGATTTTTCAAAACCTTAGACGGCGGGGGAAACTGTCTGAGGCGGATGTTGATACCGCATTACGCGAAGTGCGCATTGCTCTCCTTGAGGCGGATGTGCACTACAGCGTGGTCAAGTCATTTACTGCCAGGGTAAAAACACGCGCTATTGGGGCTGAGGTTTCTAAGGCGCTTAATCCGGCTCAGCAAATGATCAAAATTGTCAATGAAGAGCTGATCACCACGCTTGGTACTGCCGAACCCCTCAACTTAAAAGGGGAGCGCCCGCATGTTATCATGATGGTCGGGCTCCAGGGTTCTGGAAAGACGACTGCCAGTGCCAAGTTTGCAAAAAACTTGCGTGCCAAAGGGGAGCGTGTTTTGCTTGTCGCTGGTGACCCCTATCGCCCAGCCGCTGTCAAGCAGTTGCAGACCTTGGGGGAGCGTATTGACGTCACCGTTTTTGCGCAGGATGGGATCAAACCACCCCAGTTAGCCAAGCTGGCATTTTCCACTGCCCAAAAAGGTGCTTATTCCGTCATGATCATTGATACCGCTGGTCGCTCCCAGTTGGATGATGCCCTCATGCAAGAACTGAAAGCGATCAGCAACCTGGTGCGTCTGAATGAGATCCTGCTTGTCGTGGATGCGATGACCGGACAGGAAGCGCTCAACATTGCCCAGGGTTTCCGCAACGCTGTGCCTGTCTCTGGCTTGATGATGACCAAGATCGATGGAGATGCACGTGGGGGTGCTGCTATCTCGATTCGCGAAGTTACTGGCATCCCGATCAAATACCTCGGTACGGGCGAAGGGGTGGATGCCATTGAGGTCTTTGATCCAATCCGCATGTCTTCACGCATTCTGGGCATGGGTGATATTCTTGGATTGATTGAGAAAGCCGAAAGCGCTTACACCGAAGCGCAAGACGCCAAAGAAGCCGAACGCATGTTATCCGGTGAGTTTAACCTGGAGGATTTTGCCAAGCAGCTCAAGCAGATGCGCAAGATGGGACCCTTCGGGCAAATCATGGAAATGCTTCCAGGTCAGATGGGTCAGGTGGCGCGTAAGGTCGATCCGCGCGACGCCGATCGCCAGTTAAAATCCGTGGAAGCCATCATCAATTCGATGACCAAAGAAGAACGCCGCAATCCAAAAATTTTGAATGCCAGCCGCCGCCGGCGTATCGCTGCTGGGTGTGGCAAAGATGTTCAGGAGATCAACAAAGTCATGAAGCAATTTCGTGATATACAAAAAATTGTTAAAACATTCCAAAAAACGGGCGGACGTGGTAATATTGGACGTCTATTTGGATGAGCCTTGCAAGCTGATGAGGTAACGTTCCCTTCAAACGTTCTCTCAAACCTTGGAAGTGAGCAAGGAAAAAATTTGATTTTGAATTAAAGAGGAGTATTTTTTCGATGGTAAGAATTCGTTTGCGCCGTGTAGGCTCAGCCCATCAACCTTATTACCGGGTCATCATTGCTGATAAGGAATCACCCCGGGATGGTCGTTTTATTGAAATTGTCGGACAATATAATCCGCGCACAAAACCTGCCACGATCACCTTCCAGGAAGATCGTATTTATTATTGGCTCAGTGTTGGTGCTCAACCTTCTGAATCGGTTCAACAGTTGTTTAAAACTGTAAAACTGACTGATCGTTACGAGCGTTTCAAAGCTGGTGAAGATCAAGCAGTCCTATTAGCCGAAGCAGAGTCAATCTATAACACCCGGGTCGAAAGCCAAAAAACCACTCACCCGGCTGAAAAATAAGGAAAAAATCATGAAGTCAGATAGTTTACGGGGTCTGCTTGAGTATATTGTCACCTCTCTGGTTGAAGACCCATCCCAGGTACAAATCCGTGAGTCAACCGTGGGGAATGAAGTCCGGTTAGAGTTGCGTGTAGCTAAAGAAGACATGGGAAGGGTCATTGGTAAGCAGGGAAAGGTGGCAAATTCTATAAGAATGCTGCTAAGAGTAGCTGCTGCCAGGCAAGGCATGCAGGCATCTTTAGATGTCATTGATCCCGAATAGTTATTTTGACGATGTCTGATCATTCCAAAACCATGACAGGCTCGCCGCACTCTAGCGAGCCTGTATTTCTTACAATAGGTCACCTGCAGCGTCCCCATGGAGTTGCTGGCGAGATTGCGATGCAGGTTATCACTGATTTTCCCGAGCGCATTCGTAAAGGAAAAACAGTATTTCTGGGAACGGACTATACCCCAATTAAAATCCTTCAAACACGTTGGAAACAAGATCTAATGTTGATCAAGTTTGAAGGTTATTCTTCTCGTGAAGAAGTGGCTAAGCTAACCAACCTTGATGTCTTCACGCGTGTAAAAGATCTGCCATCCCTGCCAGCTGGTGAGTACTATCACCACCAACTCATCGGTCTGCAAGTCTTCGAAGGCGACACCCTGCTTGGGACGATCAGCGAGATCTTAGTGACCGGTGCCAACGATGTCTATGTAGTTTCTTCACTGTATAACAGTGAAATCCTGCTTCCTGCCATCGAAAGCGGCATCATCAGCATCGACCTTGAAGCCAACCGTATGCAAGTGATTATTCCCGATGGCTTGATCGAATAGCAGGTTTTCCAAT
>CAZJLN010000185.1:0-4682 GCA_964546745.1 uncultured Anaerolineaceae bacterium | reverse complement strand
ATTTTATCTATCCCTATATTTTCGATGTACTCAATAGCTCTTTTCAATCCGATAACATCTCCAACCGATGGGGTTCCGGCTTCAAATTTAAAGGGAAGATCGTTATAAGTGGTTTTTTCGAAAGTAACCTGTTTAATCATTTCGCCGCCACCAAGGAACGGAGGCATTGCATCGAGCCATTTTCGTTTTCCGTAAAGGCATCCAACGCCAGTTGGCCCATACATTTTATGTCCAGAAAAAGCATAAAAATCTGCATCCATTGCATGCACATCGTGTGTGATATGCTGGACCCCTTGTGCTCCATCCACAAGAACTGCTGCATCTACAGTATGTGCCAATGGGATAATCTCTTCCAGAGGGTTAATAGTGCCTATAGCATTGGATACCTGCGTCACGGCTACCAATTTTGTTCGCTCTGAAAGCAGCGACTTATAAGCTGCCATGTCAAGTTCACCATTAGCCATAATCGGTACAACCCGCAAATGTGCACCTTTGCGTTGGCACATCAGTTGCCAGGGCACAAAATTACTATGGTGTTCCATCTCTGTGACTAGAATCTCATCCCCAGGTTTGACAAAACTTTCTCCAAACGAAAATGCTACTAAGTTGATTGACTCTGTAGTTCCGCGTGTGAAGATAATTTCCTGTTCACTGGATGCGTTGATAAATTGCACCACTTTCCTGCGGGCTTCTTCATGCGCAGTGGTTGCCTGAATGCTCAGCGTATGATTTCCACGATGAACATTGCTATTGTATGTGCTGTAGTATCGGCTAATCGCATCAATAACCACCTGAGGTTTTTGTGTGGTTGCGCCATTATCCAGATAGATCAGCGGATAACCATTAATTTCCGTGTTTAAAATCGGAAAATCTTGTCTTGCACTTGTTACAGATTTAACCATACAATCCTTCTGAATTCTATAAGTCTCTGTATTTTACCAGAATCGCCCCCATAAGAAATTGGTTTGTCTACACCAAAGCTACTCAGTAAATAAGATTAAAGCTTGCTACCTATCTCCAAGCAGGTCATTGTAATTCCTGCCCTTGATATGCATTTCTGCAAAGAGTTCAGGCAGCTTGTGTGAGCGGATGCCGGCTGCAGCTGCGTCCACGTCATATGACACGCGAAAGAATACCACCTCAACCTTGCCATCCTCAAATGTAACAACAGCATAACTGGCACGTGGATCTCCGTCATCAGGTCTGCCAACGCTGCCCGGGTTAATGAAGGTTGCTCTACCCACCAGTTTTTGATAGCACCAGTGAGTATGTCCGCATAGAATAACATCTGCCGCCGCCATCTCAGCTAATTCCTGAAGGCGTTGCATCGAAGTGTTTGGTCCAATAAACTCTTCAATACTCTCTGGGCTTGCATGCGTCATTAAAATTTTGGTCCCCTCAAGCACCAGCCGACGGGTTTCCGGAATCATCATCAATCTTGCTCGGTTTTCAGCAGACAGGTGTTCGTATGCAAAGCGAAAAGCAATGCGTTTATCAGGTTTCTTTACCCGTGCCCAATCGCTTTCTACAAGCTTTCGGTTAAGTACCTTCTGATCATAATTACCAATCACGCTCACAGCTCCTACTTCAAAAAGCCGATTAACAACTTCTTCTGGAAAAGCGCCGTAGCCAACAAAATCGCCTAAATTGAGGATCATCCCGTTTGCCCCTTGGGCTTCAGCATGCGCTAGTACCGCTTCTAGAGCTGGTAAATTTGCATGCACATCCGCAATCAAAGTAACTTTCATGGCTGATCAGTTTGGTTGGCTGCTTCCTTTTGCTCCCCCTCTAAGTTATCTTCTATGGGGGTTGGATATTGAACTTCATGCAAC
The DNA here is from genome assembly GCA_964546745.1 of uncultured Anaerolineaceae bacterium. Lineage (GTDB taxonomy): Bacteria > Chloroflexota > Anaerolineae > Anaerolineales > Anaerolineaceae > CAZJLN01. Next base: position 2,850 of record CAZJLN010000185.1, on the reverse strand, counting down.
CCCATCGCTGTCTCAAGGTCTATTGGCGTCTGAATCAACTTTTGCAGCTTGTTCCACACCCCATCAGACTTTGTCTGTTCCCAAAATACTAAAAACTTTTGATAGGTCTCATCCCTCTTTACCAGTCGAGAATCCAAAAATGTTTCCAATCCAGGTAAAAGGCGCTTAAGAGGGCGCTCATGCCCAAAATAGGTACTGATACGAATGCGTTCTTCCTCGATAAATGCAGGAATAAATTCAGCCCAAACATCCATATCGTGGATGGTTCCTAAAAGATCCTGCAATTCACGCATAGTATTAATTGATAATTTGGTCTGCCCAAGATATAAAGCATCAAACGCCTCCAAGGTGTAGCGCAAGCGTTTGGCACTAATGCGCATGGCATGCAACTCAAGCTTATTAGCGGGATCATGAATATAATCTTCATGCAAAAAAAGCTCATCAATTTGTGTCTTAATCGAATCAAACGCCAATTGATAAAGCCCAGGTGAAAACAAATAGACATTACCTGCCCGTTCCAAAACAGGCGCGAGGTAGTTCCTCATAACATTCTCAAGAACCTGTTGCTCTGACAGCATGTCCATGGCAGTATTCACGTGTGCCTGTGCTTCTGCACGTTTTTGTGCCAGTCGTAGTAGCAACCGCTTGATTCCCGGCTTCAGCCGCTGATCTGTGAATTCAGCCTCGACTTCTGTGAGAAGTGCAATCTGCACATCTGTATCCCGTGCTTCCCCCAAGGCTCGGGTCACTGTCCGCATCTGCTTCAGGATGCTTTTATAGTCCTTCTTATCAAAACAGTTGGTAAATATTCCCAAGGCACTACGCATGCGCCGGGATGCTACCCGCATGCGGTGAATGTACTCAATATCCAGCCCAGCACGTACCCCATCTATTTCGCTTGCCATGGAACTCAGGTGTTTAGCCATCACCTGGGCGCCATAAATGCAGATCGCATCCAGATTTGTCGTGCCCATGCTATTCCTTTTATTTTGAAGCCTTTTCAGGCTGCTTACTTGACTAACGCCTCAGATTTCTAAAGAGGGCGTTTATTTTTTGGTTGGCGGTTGTAAAGTAGTTCCCGGATATGAACTTTCAGATCCTCAAAAATCTCATCCGATTTTCGATCCGCATCCACAGTTACAAAATTGTATTCTTCGGCAAGATCATCAAATTTTTCAGTCAATAAATTCTGATAATTGACAAAACTATCGTAAAGATTGTCAGCCAGATTAATATCCATACCAGCTTCCCAATAGTTCAATCCGCGTCCGTGGATCAAACGGGTTACCAGGGTAGGCACACTTGCCTTGAGATACAGAACCAGATCCGGTTTGAGCGCAAATCCATAGAGCTTACGCTCCCATTCCATGTCAACCCCTCGTACGCAATCACGCGCAATGATAGAGTAAAAATAGCGGTCAGAAAGTACAACAAAGCCTGCCTGAAGAGCTGGAATGATCAGATTTTCAATGCGGTCAGCAAAATCCGCTGCGTAGAACAGTCCCATGGTCAATGGACCCAATGTGTGTCCTTCTTTAGCCTCATCCAAACCGGCTTGCGTCAATACAGAACGTGCCAGCCCAGTATCAGAAACCGCATAGCCTTCATCTTCCAGCCAGCGTCTCAGGATTTTAATTTGCGTAGAACGACCTACGCCGTCAGTGCCTTCCAAAACGATTAATTTCCCCTGAAGTTTGTCCAATTTTCGGTAGGGAAAGCCAGCGCCATAAAATTCTGCTTTTTTCATTTTTTACCTCCCTTCCCTTTCTTTTCAGGTTTTGCATAGCTAATGGGTTGTTTGTTTGGATTGGGAAGACCTTCCCATCCTTTCAAGACCTTCTTTATGATATTGCGGAACTGTTTCTGCTGATCTTTGACCAGAAGCGTTCCATCGATCTTTATCAGCCCAAACTCATCGACCATTTTGTCATATTCATCCAGAATTCGACCTTGAAAGAGCTTGAAACTTTCATTGATATTTTCAGAAAGTCCAAGGTCCATACCAGCCTCATAATACTTTAGACTTGCTCGCGCTGCGGTAATGCGTTCGATCGCAACTTCCAGCGGAACGCGAAAGTAAAGAGCAGCATCTGGCTGGATGGCAAACGAGTACATATTTCGGACCCATCCCGGATCTACCCCGCGGGCAACATCTCGCGCAAAAGCTGTGAATGCATAGCGATCCGCCAAGACAATTACACCAGCCTTCAAAAGGGGGTAGATGCTATTTTCCCAGCGGTCAGCAAAATCCGTACATTGCAAGATACTGAACGTGGTAGGTGTAAAAGATTGGGCTTTCTTGGCAGCTTTGGTGGTGCTTTTAACCAGATCGGAACTGTTCCATTCACTAAAATAAACGGAATAACCTTGCGACTGGAGCCACTTATTCAACAAATCAATTTGTGTGGATTTTCCTGATCCGTCAATGCCTTCCACAACGATCAGTTTACCCTTGGTGGTATTAGGTTTTAGCACGAGAGTCTCTCCTTATCTCATGAAAGCCCCCAGGCTGTGGTGTGTGTCAGTGTATGTATGAATGAGCTGCGATGTTGGGGGCTTATTCACATTATATTCAATTATAACGGATTGTGGATGGATTTGCGACTCTGACACATTTAGGTTCCAATAACCAGTTAAAAGTTTTAACCCACAATTGATTTATTTCACGATCCAATATTGACTGGATATATTATCCCCTTGCTATTCTTTTTTTGTGGACATTTAATGCTGATTTTGACACTCTTAGATTATTTTTCCGAGATACAAGTGGTATATAATTGCTTTGAATGGCATTAAGACACAAGCATATTTAGTTTATCTGTCAATTAAGTAATTGAATGGATTTTGACT
>CAZJLN010000184.1:0-4701 GCA_964546745.1 uncultured Anaerolineaceae bacterium | reverse complement strand
GTCCCCCGTAGGATATGACCGACAGTTCCAGATTGGTCCTTCCCAAACGTTTGTATCTCATGTTTGCTTGCCTCCCGTGGTTTCCATTCCCGCACATAAAATCTTCAGCGTTTTTTATATAAATTGCCGCATCCATTGTCAAGCCATTTACTTTGGAACAAACTATCGTGTATTGTTTGTAAATGCTACTTTCAGCAGCCATCCCCTGCATCGAAATAAAGTAACAATTGATTAAATTATATATATTTTTCATAAATTTTATTGCCTCCATTTGAAAATATGTTATAAAGCTGCATATTGCACATCTACAATAAGTGTTTGATTTAATTGGTTTCATCGTGCAAGAGAAAGAGATTACACATGCCTTAGGTTGATTTGCGCACAGAGCGATTAACAATAAAGTAGAAATGGAGGGGAATGTATGACAAGAAGAGTTTTTTTTAAACAGCAGCTTGGTACACGGATACTTTTAATTGTAGGAAGATTCGGCTTTCCCGCATGTATAGTTGCTTGCTTGTTATTGATGGAAGGTGTTTCATCCGCGCAGGAACTATGGAGTGACACGTTCCTCGACAGCTCCAGGATAGAGTCTTCATCTGACGTAAACCAAATAACCGACGCAACAGCTATCGGAACAAGCTTTACACCCTACCCGGGCAATCCGCTGCTGACCCTCGAAACCTGTGACCCATGGGACGGCAACGGTCCGACCGCAGACCCTCTCAATCAGATACCGGGATCAGTCCAGCCGGACGTGCTTTACTTTCCGGAGGGTATGGACGGATATAAATTCTGGATGGTTTTCACCCCGCTGGATGATACCCCGCCTCCCGGTGTCTCAGCCGTGATTCCTCCCCAGATCCCTGAATCGAAGTATGGCGACTACTGGTGGGAGCGGCCAACGCTGGTCAGGTCCAATGACGGCATCAACTGGGAGAAGACATCCGACTATACCAATCCCCTCGTCTCCCCCGGAGCATACGGCACCTGGGATGGAAACGCTGAACTCTGCGATCCTGATCTGGTCTATGCACCCGGCAGGGGACCAGATGGCGAATCATGGTTTCTATACTACGTCGGACAAGGTCCGACCGGCTCAACCATCGGCGTTGCGCTCTCTCATGACGGCCTGCATTACACCAAATACGCTGGTAATCCGGTTATCCCAAATTACAGCGCGTGCCCGGGTGTTGTCTATGATCAAAATACCGGCACCTTCCATGCCTGGTTTTCCTGGGGCGGAGTTTCCTCCAACGGGCGGGCCGGCTACGCCACTTCCCCCGACGGTCTTAACTGGACTCCCCACAACGGAAATTGGGACTCCGGTGTTGTCGTAGTGCAGCCCACACCGGGCACCTACGATCAGGGCGGCATCAGCCATCTGGATGTCATCTACTACCAGGACCAGTACTGGATGTACTACCTTGCCCAGCCCACCTTTGCATACGCGGGAAATGTGATCGGGCTTGCAACCTCACCGGACGGCATCAACTGGATCAAGAATCCCCAGCCGGTGATGACACCCGGCGAGACATGGACCTTCTATCAGCCTCCCTGGCTGGGCCCATCCTTTGTTGACACGGTCAAATCCAACTACCGTCCCACGGCCGTCGTGGTTGAGGATACCATGTATTTATACTACGGCGGAACCGATTCCTATTCAGCCTATCCTGCCAATACCTATGAAACCGGCCTCGCCTTTTCCAATGGCCCTGATGGTCACATTGAACTCCAAAGTGATTTGACCTCTGCTGAGTACGCCTCCAAACCTGATACCATGGTCTGGTACCACATGAACGAGGATCCCTCGCCGCCGCCCAGTTATCCCGGTGAGTATGCACCCCTCGACCAGACGCTGGCCTGGTACCACATGAACGAAGATCCGTCAGTGCCCAATTACCCCGGCGAGTATGCGTCATTGGACCAGACCCTGGCCTGGTACCACTTTAATGAAGGGGACGGGCTTACCGCGGAAGATTCAGGCGGCGTAATTAATGACGTGGGAACGTTGAACGAACCGGCCCGGGTTGCGGGACTTTACGGCAATGCTTTGATCTTTGATGGTAATGACGTAGTAACCGTGCCCAACAGCGCGGAACTGAATCCCTCAAGTGCCATCACCATCGAAGCCTGGGTCAATCCCTCACTCAACAAGCAAGTCAATTATGTTGTAAGTAAGCTGACGCCCGGTGGTGGAGACTACTCATACGGGATCAACCTTTCTAACGGAGAAATCTCGACCTTCATACGGCCCGCTTCAGGCGGAACGGAGTATTATGCGAATGGCGGCTCTGTTTCACCCGGCATCTGGACACATGTAGCGATGACCTACGCGAGTAATCCTACTGAAGGCACTTACATTAGTGTGTATCAGAACGGGGTTGAAGTTACTTACACACAAAGAGACCTCATTCCACCCGCCACTTCCATTCTTTCCAACACCGGATCGCTTAATATCGGTGGCTTCCCCGTCGACACCACCCGTTATTACTATGAAGGGCTCATAGACGAACTGAGAATTTCAGGCAGAGCTTTTTCTCCGGCAGAAATCGCGGCAGACGGCTTGATAGAACCGCAACTCGTCCTTGATGCAAGCGGCAATGGAAACAACGGAGTACCAGTTAGTCCTGCCTGGACTGCCGGACTGTACGGCAACGGCCTGAGCTTTGACGGCAACGACATCGTAACCGTGGCTGACAGCCCGGAGCTTAACCCCACTGCCGCCATTACCATCGAGGCCTGGGTCAATCCCTCGGTCAACAAACCGGTTGACTATGTGGTGAGCAAGGTCACGCCGGGCACCAATGACTACACGTATGGATTGTATCTCTACAACGGGGAAATTCAGGCCTTCATAAAGCCTGCTTCAGGCAGCAGCGAGTACTATTCGTACGGCGGATCAGCGCCTGCCGGACAATGGACCCACATTGCCATGACCTATGAAACAAATCCGACGGGCACCACCCAGGTCAGGCTCTACCAGAACGGTGTCGAGGTTACCTATCGACAAACAGACACCATCCCGGCCGGCACTGCCATCCTCACCAATACCGGGTCGCTCAACATCGGATGTCTCCCCATTGGCGGCTACTATTACTATGAGGGTCTCATCGATGAACTGAGAATCCTGGGCAGTGCTCTTACCCCGGCTGAGATTGCGGCAGACGGGCTGATACCGCCGAACAACGTTCTCGACGCAAGCGAAAACGCGAACCATGGCACGCCCGTCGGCGGCGCTGCATGGACTGCCGGCAAATTCTCAAACGGGCTGGTCTTCGACGGATCCAGCGCCGCTGTTACCGTCCCTCATGCGCCGACCCTTAACCCGGGCCAGGCCCTCACCATGGAGATGTGGGTCAATCCTTCCCTCAACAAGCAGAGCAACTATCTTGCCGTCAAGATGACACCGGCCGGATCTGACTATGCGTACGGAATTTATCTTGAGAACGGGGAGATCCAGGCTTTCATCAGGCCCGCGTCTTCAGGCACCGAGTACTACGCTAATGGCGGTACGGTTCCCTTAAACACCTGGACGCACCTTGCCATGACCTATGAACTGGATGCAACGGAGAGCACGCACATCAGGCTCTACCAGAACGGCGCCGAGGTTGCCTACACACGACAAGACTCGATTCCGGCCGGCACGTCTGTCCTGAACAATACAGGTCCATTGAGCATAGGGTGTCTCCCCTGGGTCAGCGGTAATCGCTACTATGGCGGATTGATGGACGAGGTCAGAATGCTATCCCGGGCCTTGTCCCCCGCTGAAATAGCGGAAGACTATGGACGCACCTACAAACCTGCGGGACACCTTACTTCCGTGCTGATCCCGCCCCCTGCCGGGGGATGGAAGTCCTTCTATGCCAATGACACACGCCCTGCAGGCACCACCATCGCGTATGCCATTCTTGATGAAGCGGGAGGCATCCTGCTGCCTTCCGTAAACCCGGGTGACAATCTCTCCGCGCTGGGCACCGCTTCCATAAGGCTCTATGGCGAACTGTCAACCAGCGATCCTGCATCCACCCCGGTGCTGGACGAGTGGGGGGTAAGCACGGGATGCAATGCAGACGACGATTGTGACGGCATCTGCAATGCGGGTGAATCCGCTTCCAATTGCACCGGATCAGACAACTGCGCTTCTGTGCCCAATGCCGGCCAGGAGGATACCTATCCTCCCCAGGGCAACGGCTGCGGAAATGCCTGTGAGTGCGAGGGAAACTTTGACGGGGATGCTGACCAGGACGGCACGGATGCTTTTACCTTTAAACAGGACTTCGGAAGAAGCATCATTCTCAATCCCTGCACCGAGGGATCGGCATGCAATGGCGACTTTGTGTGCGACCATGATGTGGACGGCACGGATGCTTTTGAATTCAAGAAGGATTTCGGACGAGGCACGTTCCTGAACCCCTGTCCCAATTGCGCAGCCATACCATGGTGTGAGTATCCATAACCATCAGATACGCTTCTGATGCAGAAAGCCCCCAGGCATGAACGCCGGGGGGCTTTGCATCTGGGACAGCAGGGAATCTGCCGTCGGAAGTTGGTTCTCTTACGAGCACCAACCCGGACTTGCACGGCTATTCCCTGAGCGGAGCACGAAGGGTTACCTGCGTCCCGCTGCCGGGGGTTGATGTTATTACCATGTCTCCGTTATGCCACTGCAAGCGCTCCTTGATGCTGAACAGTCCGAAGCCT
>CAZJLN010000183.1:0-4705 GCA_964546745.1 uncultured Anaerolineaceae bacterium | reverse complement strand
GTTATGCCTCAGCCTACCAGACCTGTTTAGAACTCAGCTTAGAGCAGCCCTGCGTGCATCTGCTTTTGGTCAATTGCGGATCATGTTCCCGATGGTCGGCACGATTGATGATGTACGGGCTGGCAATAAAGCCGTGGAGATGGTTAAAGAAGAGTTGCGGTCTGAGAATATCCCCTTTGATGAGAAGGTTAAGGTTGGGATCATGATTGAGATTCCTTCTATTGCGGTTATTTCGGACCTGGCAGCTAAAGAGGTTGATTTTGCCAGTGTTGGGACGAATGATCTAACCCAATATTTACATGCTGTGGATCGCATGAATGCAAAGATCGTTGATTATTATCAAAGTATGTCGCCGGCAATGTTCCGCATGTTGGGGACCATTTTCTCGGAATTCAACAAGGCTGGAAAACCAATCTCCGTATGCGGAGAACTGGCAGGGGATCCAATTGCTTCGATTGTTATGTTTGGTTTGGGACTCAGGAAGTTTAGCATGAACTCTTCAAATATTGCGCATGTCAAACGCATGTTGTCAAAATTTACCTTAGAGGAAACCGAGGAGATTGCTGAAACAGTTAAAAACCTGGAAACACAGGCTGAGGTGCTTGCATTTCTTAAGGCTGAAATCAGCAAGCGAAGTTAGAGGTAAAAATGATGCCAAATATTTTTTCAAAAAAAGTGTGTGCCAATATTCAGAAGTGTTATGCGGTTTGCCCAACTCAAATTAGAGGTATTAAAGGATTTTTGATTGCCACTGAAAAGGAAGGAGGATGTTTCTTTTTCAACCTTGAGGGCGAGTTTGTAGAGCAGATTTGGAGCGATCCAGGCGGTGTGATGTCTTTAGTGCCAATACCGGGAGCAAAAGGTCAATTCTTATCCACTCAAGAGTTTTACTCCCCTAATGATTCAAAGAATGCCCGAATTGTATTGGCTTCGCCACTTGAACAAGGTTGGGATATTAAGACAATAGCTAACCTGCCTTTTGTGCATCGATTTGACATTTTATCTACGCCAGAAGCAAACTACCTGATCGCTTGCACATTAAAATCCGATCATAACTTTAAAGAAGACTGGACCCATCCAGGAAAAGTGTATGCATGCAAACTACCAACAGATTTGAGCGATCCTGATATTCATTTAACTTTTGAAGTAATTTTGGAGGGATTAACAAAAAATCATGGGTATTACCGATGCTATGAAGGAGAATTGCCATTTGCACTGATTTCCTCTGAGAACGGCATTTTTACAATCAGACCTCCACAAGGAGAAAATCATTTTTGGCAAATCGAAAAGCTTCTGAATCAAGCGTCTAGTGATGCGACTTTAATTGATTTAGACCAGGACGGAGAAGAAGAATTAATCACCTTATCTCCTTTTCATGGCGATGATTTGAGAATTTTTCATAAAGTAAATGGTCAATATGAAATTGCTTATAGCTACCCAGAAAAGCTGGAATTTCTTCATGCCATTTGGCGAGGAATGATAAATGGTCAATCCACTGTCCTCATCGGACATCGAAAAGGAAACCGTGATTTGTTTGCTTTAACATACAACGCTGCACAAGGAACTTATGTACGGCAAACAATCGATGAAGACCATGGACCTGCCAATGTTGCTTTTGTAGATACTGGACAAAAGCAAATGATCATCGCTACCAATCGTGAAACAGACGAAGTGGCTCTTTACACTTTAGAAACGTAAATTTTATTAAAAGAAAATTCAATACATTTTTTGATGAATTGAAAATGCTGGATCCATTAACATCCAGCATTTCCTTTTTTTATTATAGCTAAGCAAGATCATTTGGTAAATATTCTAACCAAGTAATTTATAATTGAGTAAGCAAACATGTAAATGAGTCAAAAGGAATTTGATATGAGATATTTTCAAGGGTTAGAAATAGCGGCATTAAAAAATTCAAAAATCGAGTTAGAGTACCTGGTTAATGCAGGACCGCGAATTGTCAAACTTTCAGCATTTGGAAAAACCAATTTATTTGCTGAATTAGACAAGGGTGTGGAGACACCATTCGGGAAGTATCAATTTCGAGGTGGTCATCGACTTTGGCATTCGCCTGAATCAATTCCGCGCACCTATATTCCTGATGACAAAGACGTGACGCTCAGAACAGCGGATAATTCGATCCAGATGACTGGCCCAGTTGAAGAAGGAACTGGTATTTCTAAAATGATCGAGATTCGACTTGTTCCTGATGAAGCGAAAGTTGAACTCATCCATACTCTTGAGAATCACAATCTCTGGCAGGTAGAAATGGCTCCGTGGGCTATAACCATGTGCAAATTAGGCGGCACTGCCATCCTCCCTCAAAGACAGGGGAAGGTTGACGAACATGGATTGCTGCACAACCGAAATCTTTCACTTTGGTCTTACACCAAGATCAATGACCCAAGGTTGATTCTTCGGGATGATTTTATCTTTATCAAAGGTAATGCGTTATTACCACCTGTAAAAATTGGATATTTCAATTCAGATGGGTGGATCGCTTATTATTGCGATGGATTATTGTTTAAGAAATCCTTTGATGTTGATTTGACTGGTAATTTTCCAGATGGTGGCTGCAACGCAGAATCCTATTGCAATGATGAGTTCATCGAACTGGAAAGCCTTGGACCTATGACCAGGCTTATGCCAGGTGGAAGTATTAGACATCGCGAGATTTGGGAATTCTTTGATAGCTTAGATGTTCCTTTTCTTTCAGATGAGATTCGTGAAGTTTTATGTAACATCTAGTAGAATAGGGTTTTGTGGATCGGCATAAAATAAGTAATTAATTATTGGTTGAAATTCTTTTTATATTAATAATACATATTCATAAGGAAATTCATATTAAATGGTATCTCACTCTATTCCTGAACAATCTTCAAACGATCAATATCAATTTTGTAAAAATCTACTTCAGCGCATGACATTGAATGAAAAAATTGGGCAGATGGTACAAATCGGATATTCTACTGATGAATCATTTAGGGACATGCTACGAAAAGGTCAAGTTGGTTCCCTTCTTACCATATCTGATCCTGAAATCATTGACATGTGTCAACATATTACTGTAGAAGAATCACGGTTGGGTATCCCTCTGATCATCGGAAATGATGTTATTCATGGCTTTAGGACCATTTTTCCGATCCCATTAGCTTTAGCGAGCACCTGGGATATAGATTTGATCGAGGCCATTGGAAGAGCTTCTATGATTGAGGCTGTACCCCACGGAACCCATTGGACTTTTGCACCGATGGTTAACATTGCTCGAGATCCACGCTGGGGTCGTATTGCTGAAGGAGCGGGAGAGGACCCTCTTTTAGGCTCCCGAATTGCACAAGCGTGGGTTAAAGGCTTTCAATCCTACGTAAGTAAAAGTGGCAATTCTGCTGCGGCGTGTGTGAAGCATTACGCCGCTTATGGAGGAGCTGAGGCTGGTAAAGATTACAACAGTGTTGACATGTCTGAGCGCCGATTGAGAGATGAGTACCTCCCACCTTATCGGGCTGCTGTTCAAGCGGGTGTTAAGACTTTGATGACTTCATTTAATGATTTGAATGGTATTCCAGCCACAGCCAATCCTTTCCTGCTCAAGCAGGTATTACGTCAGGAATGGGGATTTGATGGAGTTGTCATTACTGATTACAACGCAATTGGTGAACTCATTTATCATGGTTTTGCCAAGAACCTTAAAGAAGCCGCATTGAAAAGCTTTTTAGCGGGAGTGGATATGGACATGGTTGGTTATGCTTATCACCGCCACCTAGCCGAACTTGTGTACGAAGGAAAAATTTTAGAAGCGGACATTGATCGCTCTGTCATGAGGATCCTAAGATTGAAATATGACCTTGGTCTCTTTGAAAATCCTTATCCAGACCTGGAAAACGCTCAAATATTTATTGGTTTACCTGAAACCGTTGATCTTGCTATCAAGGCAGTTGAAGAAAGTATCATTTTAGTAAAAAATCAACTTGACATTCTTCCTTTATCCCTAAAGTATGAGACCATCGCCCTAATAGGACCAGTGGCACACGAACGTCAGAGCCTGATCGGAACCTGGGGATTTGCAGGTAAAGCCGAGGAAACCCAGACTTTCTATGAAGCTATGATAGGAGAACTGCCAGATTCGATAAATATTATTTACAACCAAGGCTGCACATTTTCGGGAAAAGATGATGAATTTTCACAGGCTCTTGATAAAGCGAAATCTGCAGACCTCATCATTCTAACTTTGGGGGAACCTGATTGGATGAGCGGAGAAGCACATTCACGAGCAGATATTAGTCTGCCTGGAAATCAGCAGCAATTAGCAGATCAAATTGTGAAATTGGGTAAACCTACAATAGCTGTTGTTTTCACTGGACGGCCTTTGGTTATTCCAGAATTGCTTGAAAAAATGGATGCGGTCTTGATTGTATGGCATGGTGGAACCTATGCAGCTAAAGGTCTGGTAAATGTTTTACTTGGAAAAGTTAATCCCAGTGGGAAAACACCTACTACCTTTCCTAGAAGTATAGGACAAATCCCGATCTACTTTGCTCATAAAAGTACAGGTCGCCCAGTTTCTGCCGGGGGTACAAAACAGTTCACTGAGTCTTACACCTCATCTTATATTGATGAAAGCAATGAGCCTCTCATACCTTTTGGATTTGGTTTAAGCTATACGAAGTTCACTTATTCAAAATTATTTTTGTCAAGCCATAAGCTT
>CAZJLN010000182.1:0-4733 GCA_964546745.1 uncultured Anaerolineaceae bacterium | reverse complement strand
ATGGATGCAGATTTTTATGCTTTTTCTGGACATAAAATGTATGGGCCAACTGGCATCGGCGTCTTATATGGAAAAGAAGAGTGGCTGGAGAAGATGGTCCCCTATCAATCGGGCGGGGAAATGATCGACCAGGTGAGTTTTGCAGAGACTACATTTAATGAACTACCATTCAAGTTTGAGGCAGGAACTCCCAATATTGAAGGACCCATTGGATTGGCAGCGGCAATTGACTATTTGGCGCAATTCAATCCTTCCGAGGTGATTGAATATGAGGAAGCCTTGTTGGATTATGGACTGGAACGTCTTGGAAGCATTCCCGGACTGAGCATTTACGGGAATCCCAAAAAGCGATCAAGCATCATTTCTTTCAATGTGAGCGGTATTCAGCATTATGACATGGGTACCCTTCTGGATTTATATGGAATCGCTGTACGAACAGGACATCACTGCACGCAGCCCTTGATGCATGCGCTTGGCATCGAAGGCACAGTGAGGGCATCGATGGGGATTTATAATACGCGCGAAGAGCTTGATGCGTTGGTAGATGGAATCCTGCGGATCAAGAAGAGATTGAGGAAGTAAACGAATGACAAGCATGCAAGAGACCATACAACAATTAATAGACGATTTCAACCTGCTCCAAACTGGAAACGAAAAATTTGACTACCTGATTGACCTGGGACAATCCATGCTAGAGATGGATACAGCCCTCAAAAATGAGTGCACTCTTGTGCGCGGCTGCCAATCGAATGTGTGGATCAGCAGCCACTGCGAAGATGACAAGCTTTTTATCCAGGCAGATAGCGATTCTCTGATTGTCAAAGGGATTGCTGCCATGCTCGTTCAGATTCTTTCAGGACAGCCTGTGGATGAAATTCTCAAGGCTGATTTTAAGTTTATTGAAGAGATTGGTCTGTGGCGGCAACTTTCATCACAGCGTGGGAATGGATTGACCGCGATGTTGGCACATATCCGCTTTGCGGCGGATCAATGCAAATATCGTCAAACGGAATCTTCGTAATTAGTATTTATTCTAAAATTTTCAATGCTTGGTTTTTGGGAAATTAATTTATTTTTCCAAAAAGCTGAATGGTAAAATAAAGGGGTTTGGAGCGTGAGAGAGATTATGACACATCAAAAGCAGAATTTTATAAGAAGGGATTTGATATCTATCGTGATATTGATTTTCCTTCTGGTTTTTACCTTTGCTACCCTTAATGACTCTGTCAAAGCGGATGCTATGCATATCGGTAATCATGAAGGATCGTCCCCTGAAAAAAAAGCTGTGATCTATTTCTTTTGGGGAGATACTTGTCCTCACTGTGCAGCTGCTAAACCAATCATCCAGGCAATGGCAGATGAAAATCCGCAGATAGAGTTTAAAACATTTGAAGTTTACAACGACGCCGTAAGTCAACAAATATTTTTCCAAATGGCTAACGCCTATGGGTTTGAGCCAAGAGTGGTGCCAACTATTATGCTGGCTGACCGTCATTGGGAAGGATTTAATGAAGCGGTAAAGCAGGAGTTAAACGACACCATAAACACCTGCCTAAATCAAGGATGTATAGATTTAGGAGCAAATGTGCTTGACATTTATATAACCCCTGAGCCTACCGTAGAAGTTTCAGAAACACCAGAGCCTGTTATAAGTGAAACTGTTCCACCAACACCATTGGAGCCTGAAGCTCCAGAAAGCGGCATAAAACTACCTCTAATAGGCACTATTGACCTGTCCAAACAGTCAATGTTTATTAGTACCGTCTTAATAGCCTTCGTAGATGGGTTCAATCCTTGTTCAATTTGGGTGCTTACAATGCTACTTACTATTACGCTACGAACAGGATCAAGAAAAAAGATTTTAATTATTGGCCTTATATTTCTTTTTGTAACTTCTCTTATTTATGCCCTTTTCATTGCGGGTTTATTCACCGTTTTTTCTGTTATCAATTTTGTTGGCTGGTTCCGGGTAGCGGTTGCGGTAGTTTCTCTTTTCTTTGGTTTGGTCAATCTTAAAGATTACTTCTGGTACAAAGAAGGTCTTTCATTCACTATTGATGATAAAAACAAGCCTGGTCTTTATAAGCGTATACGCAAGGTGATGGATGCGGGTAGTTCGTTTTGGGGTTTAGTTGGCGGTACCATCGTTTTAGCTGCGGGTGTTTCAATGGTGGAATTCTCCTGCACGGCTGGTTTTCCAGTTTTATGGACGAACCTATTAACCAGCCAACAAGTGAATACCCCAACCTTCATTGGTCTATTGTTGGTGTACATGGTTGTTTACAATCTGATTGCATTGGGGATATTCTTGGCGGCTTTATTTACCCTAAAGTCAGGCAGGATAGAAGAAAAACACGGTCGCATCCTCAAATTAGTGGGTGGCGTACTGATGGTTACTCTGGCAGTTGTGATGGTGGTTGATCCAAGCTTGATGAGTGATCTTAATTCCTCCTTGCTCATTTTCTTAATTGCTTTTGGTGTAACGTTAGTTTTATTACTGTTGCATCGCGTTATTTTACCTAAGTTTGGCGTTCACATTGGTTCTGAGGAATCAAAGGCGAAAAAAAATAAGTCAAAAAAAAGCCACTCCAAAAAACACAATAAGTAAACAAAATGAACAAAAAAAGACTACAAATTCTATTGACAAATGATGACAGCATTCACTCCCCAGGTTTATGGGCGGCGGCTGAGGCGCTGGAGGGGTTGGGGTATGTCCATGTAGTTGCACCACGCGTCCAACATACCAGCACAGGTCGAAGTCTGCCACGCGAATCAGATGGTATTATCACTCCGCAAAAGCTGACGGTTAATGGGCGTGAGTGGACTGTTTATGCAGTTGGCGGCTCCCCTGCACAGGCGGTATTGCATGGCGTTTACGAGGTGATCAAGTGTAAACCTGATTTGGTGGTAGCCGGAATCAATTATGGTGAAAATATTGGGTCAGGTGTGACCATTTCTGGAACGGTTGGCGCTGCATTAGAGGCAGCCACCTTGGGTATCCCGGCATTGGCAATGTCTTTGCAGACCGAACCTAAAGATCATTACTCCCTGTCAAAAGATGTGGATTTTTCTGTGGCAGCCTATTTTACACGCTTCTTTGCTGAGAAATTACTTCGGCTGAGGATGCCATTTGATGTGGATGTGATTAAGGTAGATATCCCCAGCAACGCAACAAAAAACACGCCCTGGGTGATAACAAAGCAGTCACGTGAGCGGTACTATTATCCTAAACCACCTCATAAAGAGAACCTGGAAGAACCGGGTAGTGTCAATTACGAAATTCATGTTGAACTAGATCAACCAGAAGAAAATAGTGATCTCAAAGCTGTTATCCTCGATGAAATTATTTCTGTAACCCCGTTGAGCTTTGACCTAACATCACGGGTTGATTTTGCTGACTTACATAAGTTGTTGAACGATTAAATTATTTATATTGAACCAGATTAAATAGAGACACGATGTGCCGTGTCTCTATTTAATTATTATGAAATTTTTTATTGCTATAAATTAAACCTGATTTCCAGGATGTCGCCATCGGCAACAATATAATTTTTTCCTTCCACGCGCAGACGACCCTTGGCGCGCGCTTCAGCTGTTCCTCCAAAGGTAACAATATCCTCAAATGAAATCACCTCTGCACGAATAAATCCTTTTTCGAAATCCGAATGGATCACGCCGGCAGCTTCGCGAGCATTAGCGCCTCGTCGTAGAGTCCAGGCATGGACTTCTTTTTCGCCGGCTGTGAAGAAGGAGTGAACTCCCAAAAGGTCGTAAGAAAGGCGGATGAGGCGGTTCAGGCTGGGTTCTGAGATCCCATACTCCTCCATAAATATGGCTGCGTCTTCTTCTGGCAGTGCGGCGATGTCCATCTCCAATTTGGCGGGCATGTTAATAACGATTGTGGAAGGATGGATAGACTTATATTCCAGCGGTTTTTGCTCTTCAGATTGATTAATCACAATGATTTGAGGCTTACGGCTAAGGAAGCCATAACTGCTGAGGATTTTGTCCTCTTCAGGATTGAATGCAAAATGGCGCAAAGGTTTTTCCTCATCAAGCGTCGCATGAAGGCGTTCAAACAGATCAATATCCTCCTGGATCAGGGCACGGTCACGCGTGACACCGCGGCGGTGCTCTTCTTTAAGTCTTTCCAGTTTTCTTTCAACCATGATGAGATCGTTGAGGAGAAATTCGGAATCCATGGTGTTAATATCGCGAATAGGATCAATACTGGTGGAAATATGCGGAACACTGCTGTTTTCAAAGTGGCGCACAACATGAATAAAACCGTCCATCTGAGAGAGTTGGTTGAAAAGAGCTCCGGAAAGGCCATTTTTTCCAGCACTGCCATCCAATCCAGCAATATCAGCATAGGTAACTTTGGCATGAACGATTTTCCTTGGTTGATATATGGCGACCAACTGATCAACCCGCGGGTCGGGCACATCTACAACAGCAGTATGCACTTCAAGATGTCCAGCCGAGATATCCGTTGGGATATCAGCTTTTGTGAGCGCTTTGAAGAGTGTAGTTTTTCCAGATTGAGGCAGTCCAATAATTCCAAGCTGCATTTTTTCTCCAAGATTGTATTTGTTTTATTTCACTGAAATATGATGAGGCATTCAGCATCAAGGATTATAACCATCTTACTGATTCTGTGCACAGATTTTTCTTGCAGATGTTTGAATGGTCTGTCAACGTTTTTTAGAAATGTCACCTTATTAAATTAAGTA
>CAZJLN010000181.1:4477-4737 GCA_964546745.1 uncultured Anaerolineaceae bacterium | reverse complement strand
CTTTGAGGATGCTATCATCATCTCTGAGCGCCTGGTTGAAGACGACCGCTTTACTTCGGTACATATTGAGAAGTATGAATTGGAAGCCCGCGACACCAAGCTGGGTCCAGAAGAAATCACACGTGACATCCCCAATGTGGGAGATGAGACAGTACGCGATTTGGACGAAAGCGGTATTATCCGCATTGGCGCTGAAGTTGGACCCAATGAGATTCTGGTTGGCAAAATCACGCCTAAGGGTGAGAAAGAACTAACCCCAG
>CAZJLN010000181.1:0-4467 GCA_964546745.1 uncultured Anaerolineaceae bacterium | reverse complement strand
CGCCTATTGCGCGCCATCTTCGGCGAGAAATCCCGCGATGTCAAAGACACCTCTCTGCGCATGCCACATGGCGAGCGTGGTATTGTGGTCGATGTAAAAGTCTTTACCCGTGCAGAAAACTCTGATCTGTCAGCAGGCGTCGATACGATGGTTCGCGTCTCGGTCGCACAGCGCCGCAAGATCATGGCAGGTGATAAGATGGCAGGACGCCATGGTAACAAAGGTGTTGTCTCTCTGGTCATGCCAGTGGAAGATATGCCTTTCTTGGATGATGGAACGCCTGTCGATATTATTCTGAATCCACTTGGTATACCTGGTCGTATGAATATTGGCCAGGTGCTGGAAACTCATTTAGGTTGGGCAGCTTTACGGCTTGGCTTCCGCGCAATCACACCTGTGTTCGACGGTGCGACTGAACGTGAAATTGAAGCTGAACTTGCACGTGCCTGGCTGATCGATGAGGCGTGGAAAATCATTGGTGAAAACGCCTGGGAATGGCTGAATGAGGGTGGCTATAACCCTGAAGACCTGAAGGATGACGACGAAGTCCGTTTGCTCTATTTGGGTCAATGGTTATCCGAAAAAGGTTATGACATCTATGAACTCCAGGAAAATCCGATCTTCGCCCGCCGATCTGCACTGCGCGAATGGCTGCGTGATGAAGGATATGACCCAGATTTGGTGCTCTCATTCCCAGAAATGAACCTGCCTCTTACAAAACGCAATTCGCAGGATGAACATGCGATTGAAGTCTGCACTCGCTTATGGATCAAGAGCCATGGGCAGGAAGTGGACCCCAGCATGGACCTGGAACACGTTAATGCGATTGCCCATCAAATCATGCTCGAGACGGGTGATCCCCTACCAACACTTGGCAAGTTGAACATCCGTAACGGCAAGACTGGCGAAAAGTTTGATCAACCCGTTACTGTGGGTGTGATGACAGTCCTCAAGCTACACCACCTGGTTGAAGACAAAGTACATGCCCGCTCAACCGGTCCATACAGCCTGGTGACCCAGCAGCCCTTGGGCGGTAAAGCCCAATTCGGTGGTCAGCGCTTCGGCGAGATGGAAGTTTGGGCGCTCGAAGCCTATGGCGCAGCCTACACCTTGCAAGAAATGCTCACGGTCAAATCCGATGACGTTTTGGGTCGGGTGGCCACCTATGAAGCCATCGTCAAAGATGAGCCCATTGATGCCCCCGGCATCCCCGCAGCCTTTAAAGTGCTCGTCAAAGAGCTGCAAAGCCTCAGCCTTGCGGTTGAAGGTATCATGGATGACGGCGAAGTGGTCCGCTTTGGTAAGGACGACGAACGCGTTCAACCCCCACGGATGCAGACTGGTCTGCTGGGACTGGGAGAGGGACTGCGATAAATTGAAGTTATTGCGGCGGGTGAGCCTAAGGTCAGTTAACTTGACTCACCTGCCTCTGCATGGTAAAATCATGCCTCGTTATCGTGGTCCAGTGCCTAAAATCGCACTGGATGCGCGAAGAATATAGAAAGATGTGAGGCCATCTTGCTCGATAATGATGGCCTTGCTTTGTGAATAAGCAATTAATTATTATTTTTTAGATTTGGAGGCAAAGTGCCAACAATTAACCAACTAGTTCGATCCGGTCGAAAGACCAAGAGTCAAAAGAGCAAATCGCCTGCCCTTCAGTACACTTTAAATACTGAGAAGCAGCGACGCAAGCGCCAACCTAAGGGTGCACCGCAAAAACGCGGCGTGTGTACGATCGTTCGTACCATGACACCTAAGAAGCCTAATTCAGCGCTGCGAAAGATCGCCCGTGTGCGCCTCTCCAACGGAATGGAAGTTACCGCTTACATCCCGGGTGAGGGTCATCAGTTGCAGGAACACTCTGTCGTGCTTGTGCGCGGAGGTCGTGTTAAAGACCTGCCTGGTGTGCGCTATCACATTGTGCGTGGCACTTTGGACTCAACCGGCGTGAATGATCGCAAACGCGCCCGGTCGAAATATGGCGCCAAGCGCCCTAAGTAAACATAACTATCAAAATTAGGGAAAAGCAGCGCAGCAAGAACAATTGGTTGTTAGCTGCTAGACCCTGTTCACATTTGTTGAGGAGAAATAATGGCGCGACGATTTAAACCAGAAAAACGCGAAATTATGCCCGATGTTCGCTATAACAACCTGCACTTGCAAATGATGATCAATCGTATCATGCTGAATGGTAAGAAAAGCACTATTACCGCCCAGGTATACGATGCACTTGATCTGATTAAAGAACGCACTGGCAAGGAAGGCATTGAAGTATTCGAGCAGGCATTAAAGAATGTTGGACCTGTTATGGAAGTGCGCCCACGTCGTGTGGGTGGTGCTACCTACCAGGTTCCTATGGAAGTCCCACCTGATCGAAAGTTAACCCTTGCGATGCGTTGGATCATCACCGCTTCCCGTGCCCGCAGTGGAAAATCCTTTGGTGAGAAATTAGCTGCTGAATTGATGGATGCAGCTGAGAACCAGGGTGCCTCCATTCGCCGCAAGGAAGAAGCGCACAAGATGGCAGAAGCCAACCGGGCTTTTTCACACTTCCGGATCTAGGCTTAAGCCTTCCCGGAATATTTTTTTGTTGAAAACTGGAACAGGTTCCAACTCATGACCACTGACTATCCGCTTGAACGAGTCCGAAATATCGGAATCATCGCTCATATCGACGCCGGTAAAACAACGACCACCGAGCGGATTTTGTTCTATACCGGTAAGACCTACCGCATGGGCAATGTGGATGAGGGAACCACTGTAACAGATTGGATGGCACAGGAACGCGAGCGCGGCATTACGATCGTCTCTGCTGCCGTTACTGCTGAATGGAAAGACCACCGCATCAATATCATCGATACCCCAGGGCACATTGACTTCACTGCTGAAGTGCAGCGGTCATTGCGTGTGCTGGATGGGGGAGTTGTGATCTTTGACTCCGTTCAAGGAGTTGAACCACAAAGCGAAACCGTATGGCGTCAGGCAGACCGTTATTCTGTTCCCCGCATATGCTTCGCCAACAAAATGGACCGCATCGGTGCTTCTTATGAGCGCACCATCAAGAGTATCCGCAAACGTCTGGGTGCAAATCCACTGGCGATGCAGATGCCCATCGGTCAGGAAGCTGATTTTATCGGCATGATTGATTTGATGGAGATGAAAGCGATTTATTTTGATGGGGAAGTTGGTAATGAAACCCGCTATGATGAAATTCCTGAGGAATATGCAGCCGAAGCCGCTGAAAAGCGCGCAATCATGGTGGAACGCATTGCTGAAATGGACGAGACGCTCACTGACAAGTTCCTTGAGGGAAAAGAACTCAGCGTAGCAGAGCTTAAAGCAGCGCTGAGGCGGGGTGTGCTTGACTCCAAAGTAACCCCAATCTTTTGTGGCACCTCCCTGCGCAACAAAGGCGTTCAGCCTTTGCTGGATGCGGTGGTGGATTATCTTCCCTCCCCACTAGACATTCCCGATGTGACCGGTACGCATGTCAAAGATGGCAAATTGGTCACCCGTCCTCCTAAGGACGATGCACCAATGTCTGCGTTGGTATTCAAGATCGTCACCGATCCCTATGTGGGACGACTGGCTTATATCCGCGTCTATTCTGGCACGGTCAAGAAGGGCAGCACCGTCTTCAACTCATCCAAGCAGCAGCGCGAACGCGTTGGCAGGCTGATCCGCATGTATGCGGACCGACGTGACGATATTGAAGAGATTGGCGCGGGTGACATCGGCGCTATCTTAGGTCTGAAAAGCAGTTTCACAGGCGACACCTTGTCTGATCCCTCTTCTCAGGTGATTTTGGAAAGTATCAGCTTCCCTGAACCCGTCATCTCCATCGCGATTGAGCCAAAAACGAAGGCAGACCAGGACCGAATGACGGATTCCCTGGCTAAACTGGCTGAAGAGGATCCTACCTTTAAGATCAAACAGGACGAAAACACTGGCCAGACCATCATTTCTGGTATGGGCGAACTTCACCTGGATGTGTTGGTGGATCGGATGCTACGTGAATTCAAGGTGCAAGCCAACATCGGCAAGCCGCGTGTGGCTTACCGCGAGACTATTCGACGAAAAGTCACAAATGTGGCTTACAAATACACCAAACAAACCGGCGGTCATGGACAATATGGACATGTGGTCATCGACCTGGAACCGCTTGACAATGGTTCGGGCGTCCTCTTTGAAGATAAAACCCGTGGGGGTGTTATCCCCAAAGAATATATTCCGGCAGTTGAAAAAGGCATTCGAGAGGCAGCTGAAAGTGGCGTGCTTTCGAGCTACCCCATGACTGACCTTAAGGTCACCCTGACGGACGGATCCTTCCATGAAGTGGACTCCAGTGAGCTGGCTTTCCGCATGGCAGCTATCCTTGCCTTCCGCGAGGCTGGTCAAAAGGCAGATCCTTCTATTTTGGAGCCTATCATGGACGTGGAGATTACCATACCCGAGGAATACACT
>CAZJLN010000180.1:0-4764 GCA_964546745.1 uncultured Anaerolineaceae bacterium | reverse complement strand
CATTTGGGGGTAATGTTTTCCCAGCAAAGGCGCGTTGCCATGGAAACGCCACCGATCCAAAGTTTGTACCAGCTTTCTTCCTTTTCTTCAGTCCAGTGTTTTCTGGTTGTCAGATCAATATGAAGAATTTTTCCACTATAACCATACATTTGATTTCTCTCCTTAAAATATCAAGACAGAAGTGTAAAAATGGATTTGCATGTTTGAAATTTTGGGTTGTTTCTGGTTTTAATAAGCATTCAGCGTTTATTTCCAAACCATCATTTAGTGTTTATCTTGCATCGATAAATATTTTACCACATGGTCTTATGATGACACTAAAAGGATTAATAAATTAATTATTTATCCACGGAGTTTTAATAAATATTAAACTTAGAAAAAAAAGAAGCTTCATAAGTGAGCTTCTTTTTCTTGTGAATTCCAAATGTTAAGTCGTTTATCGTGATGTCACTAATTTAGTCATGTGACCTTTGTGATCAAAAGTCATCCTAGCAAATTGGATATGATTGTAACTATCTTTTTCAATAGATTTCTTTAATGTCACGACATATCTCTGGCTATTGTCCACAACATATTTCTTTTGCCTCGCTTTATTGTTATCTGAAAGAGACAATGAGAAATTTGTGAGTTGTGGATTTAAATTTAACTGAGCATTATCAAGGCCAGGTAAATAGCTTTTGACGATACTTTTAACCTCATCCATGACCTCTAAAGGAATTCCTGCACCATTATCTTCCAATTCTTCCCTTGAATCGCTTATGGTTTTTAGTTTAGGTTGAGATTTAGGTCTAAAAAGAGGTTTAGCAATGTGTTTTAGATCATTTAAGTATGCAAGCGGATCTCCATAAAGTACAAATGACAATATGGTCTTTTGATCTTCTCCATCAAGGTATCCTTGTCTTTCTGTCATTATTTGAGCTAGATTTAGTTTTGCACGAAGCAAAGCATAACCAGAGGTTTGACCATTTAGCAATTGTTTCCAATATTCTTGAGCCAAAAGATCAGCACCAACCAATGGTTTCTTTACAGCTCCATAGGCAATTCCTGTCGAACCAACCATACTACGGGTACCTGTCTCCATAAATTTTAAGGCTAATGACTCATCAGATTTTTTTTCATTCACCCAGCATCCGTAACATGCTTCACTAAATATAAACTCAGGTGATGCGGATGTACCGGCAAATTGAGAAGGGGTTAATGCAACTGGATAATCAACATCAGAAGTAGTTTTTGTAAAATCTCTTTGCCCAAACCATTCACTACCGTCTTGAATTCCATGCAAGTTGAAATATGCACAGGTGTCACCATTGTCTTTTTTAATAGAGAAATGTTTGTGGTCAATTGGTGGGGATAATTGAAGAACGCTTTTCTTACCTAAAATGTCAAATACATCTTCGGATGGTGCTTTCCAAGCTTCAGCAGCATAACCTACATTTTCTATATTCGTTATAGCAGTGGTCAACCTTCTAAAGAAATTGCCAATTGATTGAAAGAAACTCATGATAAAAGATGATGTCTTAGATTTTTTTGATTTCATCTTATATGCATACTCATTATCAAGATAACGAATTTGCTCAATCAAGTAAACAGCATCAGGTCCAGTCTCATCTGGGATTCGGCCTACTGGCCACTGAGGAACAAAGTAATTTTCATCAATCGTTGCATATGGATTATCAGAGAGAACATACAAATCTGAATCATCAGTCGGATTGGGAAGTTGGTGAAAGGGGATAATATCATTTCCACCAATAATGAGAACTGCACCGATCATTTCTCCCCTTTTTTCTAATGCTTCATCCAAATCAGCTAAGGATAGTTTGACTTTCCACGCATCGACTACGGTAATTGGAGTCATTCCTAACGAAGGGGTAATTTTTGGATCATCAGGACAAAACAAAATACTGTTCCAGTTTGGTAAATCAGTAATTTTTCCTGCCATATTGTCCAATGTCTCGAGAATCACTTTTGCAGTATTTTCCCCATATTTTTTTGTAAGCATTGATTTGGAGGTCAGGATTACATAGGAAGGAAACCTCCCGTCCGTACCAATGACTTTCTGCTTTTTTAGACCTTTTGCTATTCGATCAAACTCATCTTGAATGTCAGATAAGACTCTAACCGAATCCTCCATTTCATGTGTAGTTTTTTCTTCTTCTCCTGGAACAAATGATTCAGAAAGAGATTTTACATCAAGCTCGCTGAGACCATCAAATTTGGAATCTGTTTGAGTAAATGGAAAAACTCCGATAGGGGAAGTATTATCAATATCACTCACAACCTTTTTAACTTCATCAACTTTTTTATATTTCTCTTCTTCTACCCCGTTTCCGAGTTTGTTCCAACCTAACTCAGCAGCAACTGATGCTGGAACAGGAATATCCATATAAATTTGCATTGTTTCAGGCCATAATGGTTTGTAGGGATGATTTGTTCCGAGAATCCTTTTGATAACCTGACCCGTCGAATCATGAGCAGCGCTCCACTGTAAGTTCTCAAGAGCAGTCACATCGTCACCATTTTCGAAGCTGGATAAGGCTGAGAGTATCCTGATCTGGTTTGAATTAGACCATCTCTTTACATAAATGGAGGACAATGTGCCAAACAGTGTAGAGTTATGTTGATTTCGTATAGTTTGCAGGTGGATAATTGCTGGAAGTGGAGTTTGTGGATTTTTCGCCATAACATTTAGGATGTATTTTTCTGCTTGTTTAAAATCACATTCTTCTGCTGCCAGTCTTGCAAAATTTAAATCATTGACCATAAAGGATGATAATTTTGACACTTGTTTGTTTCCAGTCAAGTAAGCTAACACTGCTTGAATCTCTAGTGACAGACGACTGTCTTCAGGTGATAATTCAGAAAATAGAGATAGAGCTTCTAGGTATTCAATATCATAATTAATCATTTTTTCGAGGTGTGATTTTGCAAGTTCTTTTTTATTGAGACCTAATAATGCTTTAGCATACAGGAAATTAATTTGGAGGTCTCCTGGAAAATTTGCCAACCATGTTAATCCGGCTTGTTTAGCAAATTGGAATTCTTTGATTTCCAAAGAAGCCTGAATCAACGCCAAAAAAGAGAGCCGATTGTAAATTTGGGAGATTTCTTTATTATGATTAATTGTTGACATCATTTTCTTTTATTCTCCTGGATATTATGTACAAGATTTAGAGTTACTACTGCTGCCAATTGGCGTCTGATATTTGTGTCCTCTGGACTTAGTGAAGCTGCTTTTCGGAACATAGCTTCTGCATTTCGGTAATCTCGACTTTCCTTGTATGCAATGCCTGCTTGATAATACAATCGAGGATTATTTTTCACCAAATCGATTGCTTGTTTGTATATTTGAATGGCAGAGGAGTGCTCTCTACGTTCCTGGTGAGTTTTCCCTAATTCAAGATACGCATCTATTTGGGTGGGATCTGATAGTATTGCCTTGCTTAATTGGGAGATTGCCTGATCGAGATTACCATTTTTTCGATTTATTCGTCCCAGCATCAGATATACAGATGCTTGGTCAGGGTCTATCTCTAGAGAGTGATACAAAGCTTTTTCTGCTTGATCCTGTCTACCTGCTTCAATCAACAGTGTTCCAAGTTTATTGATGACATTTGTGTTTTCCTGGAATTTTGCTGCAAGATCGATAGCATATGTTAAAGCTGCTGCTGTTCCCTGTTCAGCCTCAATCAATTCGATTTCTGCTAATTTAATCTCGGCAGAATTTGCTTCTTGAACAGAAACTGAATTTAAGGTTGTTTTTGCGAGATCCATTTTCCCATTCTTAATATATGAATTAATTAGGATAACTTTTGCTGGAGTGCAATCAGGATTGTTTCTGATTATATGAGAAGCTTTTTCAATAGCCTTTCCAAAATCATCTTGCTTGTAGTAAAGGGTAGCGATTGCTTCTTGGTGGCTTTTTTCAGAGGGTTCTAGTTTCTCAGCTTTATTTAGACAATCTATGGCAGCGGAAAAATCACCTAATCGATAGTTGATTTCAGATAAAGCATGCAAGACCTTTGGATTTTTTGGGAAAATTTCATAAGCTTTTGCAAAATAATTCTTTGCAGCATTAATATCTTTTTCCTCAAGCTTTACTTCCCCTATAGCTTGCCAATATCTAGAATTTTCAGGATCAATGCTAATTGCTTTTTCTAAGTGGGAACTTGCATCTTTATATTGTTGTGCGGAAAGATATTTTTCTGCAACAAAGCCATGCCATTCAGGTTCATCTTCCCAAAATGATAAAGCTTTTTCCATCGACTCGATAGATAAATCTCTAGATTTAGCCAAAAATGCTAGCAGAGCGTGGTATTCAGGTTTTTTGGGATTTTGAAGCACCAGCTGTTTAGCAATTTCCTCGCTCTTCTGTGAATCACTGCTACTGACTTTTATTGCATATCCAAGCTTTACAGATTGACTTTCAGGATATGCTTTTAGTATTGATTCAAGATCCTGTAATTTGGAAAGTAGTGGAATTAATTGTACAGCATCCTCATGGCAAGTAATTAATTTTGATAAGTTTTCCTTTTCAAGATTACTATTGTAAAAAAGTACATCACCTTTATTTTGTAGATTTTCAACCAAGTTCGTGTCTAAATATCTTTTTGCATGCGATACTTGCTCGAAATATTGTTGGCAAATCCCTGCATCTTCTGGATTAAGGGCGGGACTGTGAGTAATAACCTTTAAAGCCTGATACACAGTTAATTGATTTTCATAAGCCAGCATGAATTTTGCAAATGAATAATTAATAATAGGATT
>CAZJLN010000179.1:0-4810 GCA_964546745.1 uncultured Anaerolineaceae bacterium | reverse complement strand
TTTTGCAATGAAGCTCGAGAGAAGGGATACGATCATGCGCCAATCACTGAGACCCATCAAGCGCCCAACTGGCTGTAACCACTGCCCAAACCTTGAAAGCAAACTGGCGTTCAATTCACCATCAGGGAACCAGGACAAAGCCCAAAGCACAGCTGAAAATATAACAATAACACCACCCGCTTTTTTCATAAAAGCATAAGTATTTTGCCAAACATACAGCCCAATGGTCCGCGCATTCGGCAGATGATAAAGCGGCATCTCCATGATGAAAGGCGTTTGACTGCCCTTAAAAACCACACGGTCAAAAATAATCCCGACAATCAATAAGGTCAGCAAATTACCTGCAACCAATAGCCAGGTAACAAGGGCTGCATTGGAACCAAAAAATGCTGGTGTGAGAAAGGTGATCACAGCCAAACGCGCCGTGCATGGCACAAAAGGGACCAGTAAGATTGTCAACATCTTAGGTCGACGCTCTTCAATAATTCGAGTGCCTGAAATGGCGGGTACATTGCATCCAAATCCAAGGAACAAAGGCATAAAAGAGCGCCCATGCAATCCCATCCAATGCATATAACGATCCATGACGAAAGCCGCACGAGAGAGATAACCGATATCCTCCAAAATTCCCAACACGGCAAAGAACAAGATCAAAATCGGTAAAAAGGTCAGAACAGTTCCAACACCGCTGATCAAACCATCCACAACCAGTCCAGACATCCAGAGAGGTGCGCTTCCTAATAAAACCCTCATCCAACTGGCAAATGGAATGATGACATGATTATTTAACAAATTTACAAGTGGGTTTGCGATTTGGTAAGTTAACCAAAACACACCTCCAAAAACCCCTAAGAGCAACAGAAAGCCCCAAAATGGATGGGTAGCGATCTTATCAAGTCGGTCTGTGAGGACGATTGTTCCTGGGCGAGGTCGAAAAACAGCCGCTCTTACCATGCGAGCGATCCACTCATAGCGCCCACCCGTTATGTCTAAAATAGCATCCTCGTGTTGCAGCAAGATCGGCTCAATTTCAGGCCAAATATCCGGCATTTCCTTTTTGACAAAAGAAATAACCTCACTGTCGCCTTCCAACAACTTCAATGCCATCCAATCTTCATGATAAGGCTCTTTCACTTTACCACTTATCAATCTTTGAACTTCATGCAAAATGGAACGGTGATCAGGTCTAACTTCCGGCATCGTGGGTTTAAACACAGAAGGATATTTCGCCATATGGTATGCAGCTTCTATCAACTCCTTCAGCCCTTGATTTTTGGAAGCAACAACCGGAATGACAGAGATTCCTAAAGCGCTTTCTAGAACTTTTGCATCAATGCGAAAGCCTTCCTTTGCAGCCACATCCATCATATTAAGACCTAACACAAGCGGAACATGTAAGGCAAGAAGTTCAGTGATGAGGTAAAGGTTGCGTTCAAGGACAGCTGCATTGACAATTGCAATCACAACGTCCGGTTGTTCATGGATGATAAACTCCCTGGTGATGCGTTCCTCTTCGGAGTTTGAGGTCAGGCTGTATGTGCCTGGCAGGTCGACAAGATGGAATAGCTTTTCGTGAAGGAAAAGATCGCCAGTTTTACACTCGATCGTTTTTCCCGGCCAGTTACCAACATGTTGATTTAGACCGGTAAGCATATTAAAGATGGTTGATTTACCAACATTTGGCTGCCCTGCTAATGCTAGCGTGATCATTTTTTCTTTAATTTCTGTACCATCTTGTGTTGAATCAACCACACGCACCTCTATTTTATGACCTCGACTATCACCTTCTTAGCCTCACCTCTTCCAAGCGCCACTCTGGAGTCTTTTACCAATAATATGATCGGACCGATTCCATAATTCTGAAGTACAATGACCTCAGCGCCAATCGTAAAACCCAAAACAAGTAGACGGTTCATGAGCTCTTTTCCCCCTTCAAAATGATGAATGATGCCTTGCATTTCTGCTTTTAGCTCAGTTAAGGGTTTGATTGTATTTACCATTAAAACTTCTCCTCTAGTGCTTCATTGTTTATTTTTCTTTAGGACCCTTCATAACTGACGGGTAAAAAGACGGTGAAGCGCTCCAAAATCGAACGCCATACCGATTTACTATTTGTGCTTTGCCGCTTTTCTGTAATTCTGCTAAAGTTTGAAGTACATCGCTTGATGACCAGGTAGTTAACGTTTCAATGATCTCGGATTCCCGCATGGGGTGACGCGTAATGATACCTACGATAGCATCAATAAGGTTAGTCTCGTCTCCAAGATCAAAAACTCCTTATGCGTCCTCAATAATTCGAGAGGTTTTACCTAATATGGCTTGGGCACGTAACAAGCCCTCCTCATCAGGGGTCTGAACCCATAGCTCCACTGGTGGTCTGGTGGGTTGGACAATATGAATTTCATCTGGTTCGATCTTTTCCATATACCCAGCAAGCTCTTTCAGCTCTACCTCACCGTCATTTAAACCCTTTACAAGCATCACTTCAACCCAAAGTTTGCCAGAGTATTCGCTGCGAAATGCCATTAACCCGTCGATTACTCGCTCAAATGTGAGCTGTGGATGGGGACGATTAATTTTGCGATAAAGCTCTGCGTTACCCGCGTCCAGAGTCGGTAACACCGCATCCGCACATGAAAGTTCTTCACGCACTTCAGGTAAATACAAAAGCGATCCATTCGTGATTACAGCAATGGGCAAAGGGGTCATTTTCTTAACTTCATGGATCATCTCACCTAGGCTCGCATGTAAGGTTGTCTCACCTGAGCCAATAAACGTAACCCAGTCAATTTCACCCGACTTGTGTGCCTTCAAGCAATCATTCACTTCAGCTAGGATCAGTTCTGGGTCAAAGAAATCCTTGCGCTGATTGACAAAATGCTTCGTCCTGCCTAACTGACAGTAAACACAGTTCCAATTGCAGGTTTTTAATGGAACCGGATCAATGCCCAAAGATTGACCCAGCCGCCTTGAGGGAACAGGTCCAAATACAGTTTTCATAATTCTCCTAATGGATCCCTCAATAAGTCTTTTTACCTTCCATTAAGTTTTAACTTGAATGGAACAATAACTGGGTGCCAATTGGTACTCCTGTAAAATTTGAAATAACATCACATTTTGCCTTAAAAAGGAAGAAGATATTGGCTGGTATGCCACTGAGAGTCTCAAAATTTCCCTGACCCTTGGCGATAATTAGATCTGATTGCCAGAATCGTCGCTGAAAATCAGGTGAGCATCGCTCAAGGATTGTGCCGGGAGAATTATCGCCGTTATCAACCACCTCAACAATACTATTGAGACCGACCATTTCAGCATCCATGAGGGTGACATCATTTAAAGTGGGGCCTCCACGAACACCTAAGGTAACTTTCTTTGGAAGAATTTCCTCAATTAAGACCCTATCAAACACGATCTCACCGCTGTTATCTGCCAGGTATAAAATTGACTTTGCCTCGGATAATGCCTGAACAAAATTCTCAAAGTCTCCTTGAAAAGGATCGTGGAGGGTCTTTTCTACAGCAATATGAATATCATCGCTGTTCAAATTCCCATTCACGCCCATATCCATAGCATTTCCTGTAATTGCCAAGCGGACTGCCAACCACAAAGGATTAGGATCATTTCGGACCAGGGTCTTAAGCTCAGGATATAGTTCCAAAGCGGTTTGGTTGAGCCTCTCTTTTGCATGCAGATAAGGATCTTCCAAGCCGGTTATCTCATAAATTTGTTCTTGTATTTGCTGTGTAATTTCCGGAGGGGTTTGTTTTAGGTCCATCTCTGAAAGCAAACTTAACACATTCTTCAAGATGATTTCTTGTTTTTCTTCACTCACACCAGACAACCTGGCAGCTGACAGAGTAGATTTTAGGATGCAAGGAACGCAGTTTACCGATGCAAACATGTTAGGGCATCCTCCAATAAAAAAAGCAAAGTTCGCTTTGTGAGTATAAATGAATAGCCATTTATGCTTGCGCCTCTGTTTGATGACTTAGATAATCGTTTATTGTATACTGCAAGGTCAATACTGCCAATTTTGCACAGTGATGATGACTACTCGGTAAACCACCCAACCCATCCAACACTTCCTGTTGAGTGATTTTCAAAGCTTCTTCTATCGATTTCCCAATAACAATTTGAGAGACCATTCCCGCAGCAGCAATGCTTGAACCACAGCCATCCGTTAGAAAGCGTGCATCGGTTATGGTTCTATCCTTAATTTGAAGGTCCAACTGCATACTATCCCCGCAGCAGCCACGAATTCTAACCCGTGCATCCGGCAACTCAAGCACGCCCCAATTCTCTTTACTCTTCACAATTTGCCTTGCAGTCTCACTTAATTCTTCAAGAGAGACTTCATCGATTTCTTCTTTTTCGTGAATAATTTCGCTTTCACTTTGATAAGGCTCTTCAATTATCGGAGTATTCGATGGGGTACTTTCTTTTGTGGATTCTCCTTCCTCGCAAGTTGCGCAAGTAAAGGCTTCATAGAAGTTTTGGGTTTCCATCAACACCACATCCTCAATTTCCCCGTGATCACAAAGCTGTGTGATCGAAGGATCAATTGGGATCCTCGCCATAAGCGGTGCCTGAGCTAAAGACATTATTTGATCAACATGACTTGCTCCAAATATGGTGTGCTTTTTGCCCGTATCCGGACAAATGTAATATGCCATATTCTCAACAATTCCCAAAATAGGCACATCCATCTTTTGTGCCATATGAACCGCTTTGCTCACCACCATGGCAGATAAGCTTTGCGGTGTCGTCACCATGATGATGCCATCTAGTGGTAATGATTGCATGATGGTTA
>CAZJLN010000178.1:0-4841 GCA_964546745.1 uncultured Anaerolineaceae bacterium | reverse complement strand
GATCCAAGTATCGATTCGATCCAAAATCCCGCCATGACCAGGAATGAGGTTACTACTATCTTTGACTTTGGCTTCGCGTTTGAGCATACTGATAAACAAATCTCCCACTGGCGTCAGGATTGCCAGCACAAAACCCATTAAAGCTCCCTGCCAGGCGGAAAAATCTGGCAACCATCGCCGCCAAAGCAAGCTTAACAGAGCGCCAAAACCAGCACCAAAAAGAATCCCGCCGGCAAATCCTTCCCAACTCTTTTTGGGACTGAGCCGCGGCACCATCTTGTGCTTGCCCATGGTAACCCCAAAAGTATAGGCGCCAAGATCGACCAACCAGACGATTGGCAGGGCAGTCAATAGCCACCACCTGCCATCGACCCCACCTTCAATTCCTCGTATGCTAATTAAATAACTGCCAACCCATCCAACATAAAGGATCCCGCTCAAGTGCAGTACAAAATTGATGGCTGCACTATTATTTCCACGCTCATAACTAATCAAGCTGTAAAAGGTTAACAAAAAAACCAACCCTGCCAGAACAAGGTCAGCATACTTAAATTCAAACAGCGTACGATGCAGGACCAACAGAATGATCCCGCTTATCACGACCGGCATTGAAGGCTTGAAATCCATGGCAGTCAATAAACGCCAATATTCCCAGCCAGCAACACCCAAAACCAGCAGGATAAAAACCTGAAATGGAATCCCGCCCAGGTAGATCATCACTAACATGAGCGGGACAAACACTAAAACGGATTTGAAACGTGTCCAAAACATAGATTTATGAAGGTTTCGCAGTAGAAAGACCGCCAAAGCGCCTCTCACGCTTAGCATAATCAACCAAAATGTTATGTAGGTCAGTATCGCTGAAATCTGGCCAATAGATCTGCGGGAAAGCCCATTCGGCATAGACACTTTGCCAGACCAGAAAATTACTGGTTCTTAGTTCTCCTGAAGTGCGAATGATCAAATCTGGGTCGGGAATGCCTGCAGTGAACATATAATTGCTCAGCAATTCCTCGTTTACCTCTTCAGCCACAACGCCATTCGAAACCAATTTTTGTACTGCGTTAACAATCTCGTCTCTCCCGCCATAATTGAATGCGAGTACAACATTAATCGTAGTATTGTTCTTGGTCAACTCAATGGCATCACGCACCTTTTTCTCAAGCATGGGTCCAAGGCGGTCCAGGTGCCCAATATGCAGCAAGCGCGCACCCTCTTTATGCAAGTTCATAATCTCCCGATCAAGGAACTCTGCCAACAAATTTAGCAAACCTTTTACTTCATCTTCCGGTCGGGTCCAATTTTCTGTCGAAAAAGCGTAAAGCGTTAGGTATTGGATGCCTTCCTTGCCTGCAGCCCGGATCACACGGCGCACATTCTCAGTGCCAGCACGATGACCTGCCAGGCGCGGCAGTCCATGTTCAGCTGCCCAACGTCCGTTTCCATCCATAATGATGGCTACATGAGTTGGTATCCTGTTCCCATTCTGAGTGTCTGTTATTGCCTTTGAATGCGTCATACTTCCATAACTTCTTTTTCTTTGAGAATGCCAATTTGCTCAATGCGTTCTATCATTACAACAATCACTTCCTGTAATTCTTTTTCAGCAAGTTCCATTTCGTCTTCAGAGATTAATTTTTCTTTTTCAAAATCTCTCAAATCCTTGATCACATCCCGACGAATATTTCGAACGGAAACACGGGCTTCTTCGAGGCGATTGCGTACAATTTTAACCAGGTCCCGCCGGCGTTCCTCAGTCAATTGAGGGAGATTCAACCGAATGCATTTTCCATCATTGTTTGGGGTAATCCCTAGATCGGATGCAAGGATGGCACGTTCGATGGTTTTTAGGGAGGAAGGATCGAAGGGGCGGATGAGCAACTGCCTTGGTTCAGGCACGCTGATAGTTGCCAATTGAATTAATGGAATGGTGCTGCCATAATAATCCACAGGCATGCGTTCCACCAGCGCTGGGCTGGCTCTTCCTGTGCGAATACCCGAGAGATCACTCTCAAGCACTTCAAGCGCACCGTCCATACGGGCGGTTGCTTCTTTGATAGTTTCTTTAATCATGATTACCTCCTTGTTTTGTTGAGCAATCTCATCACAGGTTAAGCATAACCCATAAAATCAAAAAAGTAAAAGAAAAATAATCGGAGTAAACAACGTTTGGTATTCTTAACAAAAAAAGCCCCAGGTTTTTGACCTTGAGGCTTTACAAAAATATTTTTAAGCTGTCACCAGAGTGCCAACAGGTTCACCCTTCAGTGCTTTGATGAGGGCATCATCATCCCATAAGTTCAAAACCATAATAGGTAAATTGTTTTCCATACAAAGGGAAACAGCGGTACTATCCATCACTTCCAGACGACGGTTGAGCGTTTCAATATAAGTAAGATGATCAAATTTGACAGCATCAGGATGTGTTTTTGGATCGAAATCATAAACCCCATCGACCTTGGTGGCTTTGATCACGACATCCGCATTGATCTCCATCGCGCGCAATGCAGCCGCGGTATCAGTCGAAAAATAAGGGTTGCCAGTCCCGCCGCCAAAAATTACCACACGTCCTTTTTCCAAATGACGCACTGCTCTACGGCGTATATAAGGCTCTGCAACGGTACGCATTTCGATAGCAGACTGCACCCGCGTCATTACATCAATCCGTTCTAATGCATCCATCAAAGCCAGCGCATTCATAACGGTTGCTAGCATCCCCATGTAATCCGCAGTTGCTCGATCCATGCCGGTGTTCTCACCAGCCTGACCACGCCAAAGGTTACCAGCACCAATTACGATCGCAACGCTCACTCCCATCAAATGTACCTTCTTAACTAACCTGGCAATATGATTTGCCCGCTGAGGGTTGATCCCACAGCCATCCTTTCCTGCTAATGCCTCGCCACTTAATTTGAGTAAGATACGGTTGTATTTTAGGTCTGACATAATTTCACTCATGCATTGCTCCTTTGATGTAATAATAGAGCCAACCTTTCGGTTGGCTCCATGGATTATGCTTGTGTTTCTTCTTCCTCAACGCGGGTGGTCTCACCCAGTTGCCAACGCTGGAAGCGGCGGACAATAATGTTCTCACCAAGGGCACTGACCTTATCATTGATCAGGTCAGAAATGGTTTTACTTTCGTCACGAATGTATTTTTGATTCAGTAACACACTCTCATCCTTGAATTTCTTCAGCTTGCCTTCAAGAATGCGGGCGATGATCGCTTCAGGTTTACCTTCACTGTGCATTTGCTCAGTAGTGGATCGGGTCATTTCGTCAATCACATCCTGGGGAATGTCTGCTTCAGAAATATATAGAGGTGCAGCTGCTGCAATTTGCAGGGCTATTTCATGGGTTAATTCACGGAATGAGGCTGATTTACCAACAAAATCGGTTTCACAGTTGACCTCCACAATGACAACCAACCTTCCGGTTTCTCCGTGTACGTAAACCTCAATGTGTCCTTCAGAGGCAACTCGGTCTGCACGTTTCTCAGCGGTTTTCAAACCCTTTTCTCGTAATACTTCCAAGGCTTGTTCCATATTACCATCTGCATTTTGAAGGGCAGTTCGGCAGTCCATGATCCCACACCCTGTTTTTTCACGTAGTTCTTTAATCATATCAATTGTGATGTTCATATTCATTTATCCTGTCGCAAAAAATGTACCTGGTTAGATTTCTGAAGTCACTTCAGCATCAGATTCATCGGTAGTTTCTTCGAACTCATCTTCCGATTCCTCAAGTTCGTCCTCTAAATCCTCAGTCATTTCTTCGGCTAATTCCTCTGCAATCTCACGAGGGAGAGTAATCTTAGCTAAAGTCGAGGCGCCAAGCAAATCCTCATCATCCAGTTCAATATCTTCAGCAATCTTGCGGGAAATTACAGAAGATGTTTCAGGCACTTGTTCTTCTTCAATATCCTTACGCATGGCTTTGCCTTCAATCACGGCATCTGCAATTCTACCAACCAAAAGTTTGATGGCACGAATAGCGTCATCATTGGAAGGAATAATGTAATCAATGTGACGTGGATCACAGTTGGTATCAACTAAAGCCACTACAGGAATGCCCTTAACGTTGGCTTCGTGCACTGCCGTAGCTTCGTTTTCGATATCAATAACAAATACCAGGTCTGGTAGGCGTTTCATATTGCGAACACCGCTCAAACGATGCTTAAGGCGCGCAATTTCACGCTCGATCATTAAGCCTTCTTTTTTGGTAAGCAAATTGATCTCTCCAGTTTCAACCAATCGCTCAAGGCGGTCCAATTCAATAATACGCTGTTGAATGGTAACCCAGTTGGTCAATGTTCCACCCAACCAACGTTCGTTGACATAAGGCATTGCACAGCGCTCGGCTTCTTCTTGGATGGTCTCCTGCGCTTGGCGCTTGGTACCGACAAACAACACAGTACCTCCGTCCGAAACAGTATTTCGGACAAGGTTAAAGGCATCATCGAGTAGTTGAACAGTCTGTTGCAAATCAATGATGTGAATACCGTTACGTTCAGTAAAAATATAGGGGCGCATTAATGGATTCCATTTATTGGTGCGGTGACCAAAGTGGACGCCGCTCTCCAGTAGCGCTTTCATGGATACAGCTGGTGACATAATATTCTCCTTTGCGTTATGCCTCCGCCTCTTTTCTTGCTTACCCCTCACTCATTTCTCTGAGCACGCAGGGCAAAATATAAGAAGCGTGTGTAATTAGTGTCCCTGGTTTGTGCCAGAGCGGAAAAGAGTATATCATAGTTTTTGTCAATGGAGAAGGTAAAACTGTCAATAATGTAAGAGCAACATGATAATGTCCTAAAGTAGCAAAATAGAAATGTCCTAAAT
>CAZJLN010000177.1:0-4863 GCA_964546745.1 uncultured Anaerolineaceae bacterium | reverse complement strand
CATGGTATGGGATAAACCCACAATCCCCGGCTGGAACGTCATTAACTTTTGTCTGGTAAATTTCGGCTGAACATGGATTGTTGTCAATATGAATAGTGAAGACGAAGCCGCCATCTTCAATCTCAGCAGCCTTGGCAGCTCGTGCATTTGTTGTGACGCCGTCGGCAGCCACTCCAATAGGTACAATGAACTTGAAGGTACCAGCACCTGGGATAATTATCGTCCCAGACGGATCATAGACACTCAGTCGGATCTTGTACTTTCCCGCAGCGCTCAAAACCCCGCCAGGCAGGTTATTGGAGAGCATGATACCCGTGTAGATATCGCCAAACCAATCATCCACCGGCCATTGGGTCACATGACCAACTTTGGTAGGTGGTTCATGTGGCTTGAACATATACAGGTGCATGCCATTTACCTCATGGGGTCCCAGAGTAAAGACTGGGAAGGTAGGCGGTTGGTCTGGGATAGCCAGGTCTTCATCTACATAATGGCGCACCACCGTCTGGGCGACCGGCGCAGCATAATCATGCCAGCCCGTCGGATTGCCGTCTTCGTCCAGTTTGTTGAACTCCCAGCGATAATAGTAAGGTTTTCCTGGCAGGTTGATCGGCATCTCACCCGAGTAACCATGGCGGAAGCCTAAAGTGCTGCCAAATGGAATGTTCGACCAGGTGCCATTGTAATCCGTTAGGGTT
Organism: uncultured Anaerolineaceae bacterium; assembly: GCA_964546745.1. Lineage (GTDB taxonomy): Bacteria > Chloroflexota > Anaerolineae > Anaerolineales > Anaerolineaceae > CAZJLN01. The sequence goes on along the minus strand of CAZJLN010000177.1, from coordinate 4,165 downwards.
GTTAACCCAACCTTTGCATCTGGTGTCGTTACCTTTTTCCAAACACCACCAACTTTGACCCAATAGGGCTTGATCTGGTTGAGGGGAATATCCCCAACCTTGAAGGGCATCACCCAGGAGGTGACCCCTGGCGGAGGATCAACGGGATCTGAGGGAACACAGGTGATAGCAGCAGGATCATCTGTAATCAAGGTGATCTCCGTACCGCAATCGTAATTCCAATGGGTATGGCAAAGCATGCCTGGATCGTAAATCTTATGCCCGCCTGGGCATTGATAGACCTTGAAGTACAGGTCTGGCTTGTCCCCTGCGCAGCGATACCAGATCGTCTTGGTGAAATAGCCCTGGTTATCGGTGCAGGCGCACCCGATCCAGTCGGAATGTAGCCAGTAATGCAGCCAATCGATACCGCACAGGTAGGGGTAGATCAGCTCGTACTTGGCAACCATTTCAGCGCGCAGTTCCTTAGCGGTTTGGGCTTCAAAGATCGGCTTGAACTCTGCCTTCAGCTTGTTCATCGGTGGGAGCTCACCTGAGATCAGCATTGTACCGGTTTCGGGAGGTGGAAGAGGGATAATCGGGGTGGCAACCATAGCCCTAGCCTCGGCCACTTTCATCTCCATGGGTTGAGCAAATTTAGCTACATGTAAGAATTCGGGTGGTGGCTCGGGTGGAATGGGAATGATCTTCGGGGGATATGGCAGGGGATCCTTCCACTTTTTCAAAAGATCATCACGTAGTTTATACAAATAGCGATCGGGCAACTTGAAGATCATCTTGGGGATCTTATCCACCTCATAAATGCTGACGCAGGCATGACACACCCCCCACTCTTTCACTGTCCCATCCGAAAGCAGCACTTTCTTGATCACGCGTCCCTTGATGACACAGGGGCACATCAACCATTTTGTCCAATCTTTTGGCTTGATGGCAATGTCAAGGATGCTTTCTTTCGGTTTGAGAACCAGTTTCTTTACAGACGCTTCACGCCTTTCCAGGTATAAGGGAGATGGAGCTTTGTCTGCTCCCTCTTCCCCAACCAATTTTGCAGCCCATTGAGGGGTATAATCCTTCTCCTGCGGAACAGCGGGTCCGACAAACACCTGAACATTCTTGTCGACCAAGCGTTCCGGCAGTTCCAACACAACTTTTGCGTCGGCATGTTTTGGCACGACTTCCGATGCTAGGAAATTTCCCTTGGCATCGTAGGCGTATACCATGGCATCTGGCATCTTCTCGCGCTCAACTTTTCCCAGATGCACATTGACAGTACACATCACTTTCTTTCCGTTATCGTCCATTTTTCTCCTTTAGACTGGGCCACCAGAAGCAGGTATCTGTTTTCCCGGTGGATTCACACATATTTTGCACGCAGGCAGGGATAACATAGGTGCCTGAGATACCGGTAATACTTTCGCTTGGCTGGATTTTTGTGGTTGCAGATAGATTGTGGAGCAATGATGAAGAACTTTTAAGCAGGTTTGACCTGTTATTGAATGCCAGAGCTTTAACTTAGTATAGACTATTTCATCCTGTTCTGTCAATATCTCATTTAATTTTAATGTCAATAGGATCATTTTTAGGAGTGTTGACTTGATTGTCTTGATGCGTAAGGTTATTTTGATAATTTATCTGAGCTTCACATCCCCTGCGGTATAATCATACCAATTCAATCCACTTAGTGGTGGGCAGCGTTTTTGCTTGCTGATAAAAGGAGTGTTTTATGAAAGTTGTCATTATTGGTGGTGTGGCTGGTGGTGCCAGCACAGCAGCCCGCTTGCGACGTATGGACGAACATGCCGAAATCATCATGTTCGAGCGTGGTCCATACATTTCCTTTGCGAACTGCGGTTTACCTTATCATATCGGCGAGGTGATCCAGGAACGCGAAAAACTCCTGGTAGTAACCCCAGAGAGCCTGAAAGAGATGCTCAATATCGATTCGCGCGTACGCAGCGAGGTGATTCGCATCAATCGCTCTGCCAAGAGCGTCACCGTGCGGGAGTTGGAAACCGGTCGGGAATACGAGGAGACCTACGACAAGTTAGTGCTCTCTCCCGGCGCTGGTCCCATCGTGCCGCCTCTGCCCGGGGTGGACCTGCCGGGTGTTTTCACCCTGCGCAACCTACCGGACATGGACAAGATCAAGCAGTGGGTCGACCAGAAGAAGCCTGCACGCGCCGTTGTGGTAGGCGGCGGTTTCATCGGTCTGGAGATTGCTGAAAACCTGTACGAGCGCGGGGTTGAAGTGACCCTGATCGAAATGCTCAACCAGGTGATGGCACCCATTGATTACGAAATGGCTGCTTTGGTGCATCAGCACATGATCTTCAAGCGCATTCGCCTGGCATTGGGCGATGGGCTCAAAACCATCAGCAAGAGCAGTACCGAAGGTTGGCTGGAGGTAGGACTTACCAGCGAGCGCAAAGTGGACACCCAAATGGTGATTCTCTCGATCGGTGTGCGCCCCGAGAGCCAGCTGGCAAAGGATGCCGGGCTCGAGTTGGGCATGCGCGGTACGATTGCCACCAATCCACACATGCAGACCTCGGACCCCGATATCTACGCTGTGGGGGATGTGACCCAGATCAAAAGCCGCATCACCGGTGGCGATACCGCCCTGGCGCTGGCAGGTCCCGCATCGCGTCAGGCACGCGTGGCAGCTGACCATATGGTGGGCAGGGACATGCGCTTCAATGGCGTCTTGGGCACTTCCGTGGTCAAGGTCTTTGACCTGACCGTGGCAGCCGTTGGTATGAACCAACACGCGCTCGACCAGGCAGGTTTTCCCAACAACAATGTGATCGTGCATGTATCTAACCATGCTGGATACTATCCCGGTGCCTCACCCATGGCACTCAAACTGCTCTTCAGCCCGGAAGGAAAAATTTACGGGGCGCAGGCTGTTGGCGTTGAAGGCGTGGAAAAGCGCATCGACGTGATCGCCACCGCCATGTATGGTGGCCTGAGCGTCTACGACCTGGAGCAACTGGAGCTGGCTTATGCGCCGCCCTTCGGCTCCTCGCGCGACCCTGTGAACATCGTTGGCTTTTCTGCCGGCAATGTGCTGCGCGGCGATACGAAGGTGATGCATTGGAATGAGGTCAACAAACTCGATCGGCATGCCTGGACCATTCTGGATGCTCGCCTGCCGGAAGAATTGGCGCTGGGTAAGATCGACGGCTCCATCAGCATCCCACTGCAGCAAATTCGCAGCCATGTCAATGAAATCCCCAAAGATAAGCCAGTGTTGGTGTACTGCCAGACGGGGCAGCGCTCTTACTTTGCGGCGCGCGCCCTGGCACAGCTTGGATTTGACGTCTACAACCTGACCGGTGGGTACAAGACCTACTCACATGCCGTCGGGCGTCAGTCTAACTTTGATGTCTTCGAGCATGTCACCATTGACAGCCGCGAAGGCATCCTTGAAATCCCTCCGGCTTCCGTCAGCAAGGGGAACGAGTTCAGTGTGGACGCCTGCGGGCTGCAGTGCCCTGGTCCGATCCTCAAGCTGTATAACAAGATCAAAGAAGTTAACGAGGGAGACATCGTCAAAGTCAGCGCCACTGATTTCGGCTTCACCACCGACGTGGAAGCCTGGGCACAATCCACCGGCAATCGCTTGCTCTCGCTGGACACGGAAAAAGGTGTAATCACCGCCCGCATCCAGAAGGGCGCTCCTAAGAAAGTAGAAACTGGCACAGCCATGGGCATGGACAAGACTTTGATCGTCTTCTCCGGCGATCTAGACAAAGCCATCGCCGCCTTCATCATTGCCAACGGCGTAATCGCCAGTGGGCATAAAGCCAGTATGTTCTTCACCTTCTGGGGACTGAACCTGCTGCGCAAGAATGAAAGGGTGAATGTCAAAAAGAATCTGGTCGAGCATATGTTCGGCAGGATGATGCCACGCGGCACCCATAATGCCAAGCTCTCGCAAATGCATATGGCAGGCATGGGGACTGCCATGATCAAAGGCATCATGAAGAAATACAATGTCGACACGCTGCCAGTGATGATGCAAACCGCCCTGGATAACGGCGTACGCCTGATGGCATGCCAGATGTCGATGGAACTGATGGGCATCAAGAAGGATGAGTTGATCGATGGGGTCGAGACCGTCGGCGTGGCCACCATGTTGGCAGCCTCTGACGATTCAAACGCG
>CAZJLN010000176.1:0-4864 GCA_964546745.1 uncultured Anaerolineaceae bacterium | reverse complement strand
CCTCTGCGCCTAACGGGAACATTGGTATGATTTGGTTACGTGTGGAGCACAATTCAGATGGTCTTGATCGCAGTAACATCTATTTTAGCGTGCTCGAACCGGATGGAGAAGGTTTTGTTTTATCGCCGACTAACGTGACCAATAAGTCTGAATTCTGTGATCCGTATAATGACATTGGCTGTTTTAGTTATTATGAACCACTACTGGAAGTCACCCAGGATGGACGTTACTTTTTAGCTTGGCGGAATGTCCAAATAGAAGAAGAAGGTCCTATAGTCAATTATCAATTTACCATACGGGATAGTTCTGGTGTAGAACTGACACCGATAACAGGCGTCACCAATATGACCGATACAGACACTGGCCTCGGAGAATTAACGATGACTGACCTAGTCAACAACCAGGTTTTCCTCGCCTGGAACTATGACCATTATTATCAATATGGCGGTAAATGGTTTTCTGATTATTTTCTAAACTATACCGTCCTGGATAGCGATGGTACGGTGATCAAGCCTGAAACCGATATTCAGGATGGGTGGATCTATTGTGGTGATGCCACTCAACTTGGAGATGGAACCATCATGCTTGCCCATGGGTATCCGGATCTGCTGGTCTATCGATTTGATGGGACAACCTTCGAATTGCTCGGTCCTGTGCAAATGATCTGGAGTACTGATGAAGGATATGCACTGTGTCCTTCGATTACTCCCGGACCATTCAATAGCGCAGTAATAACATGGCAGAATGAAGATGAGGATTTAGGTTTGTGGCAACTCTTCTACGCCCTGATTGCCAGTGACGGAGAAATCATGACGCCCCCTATTCATTTTGTTGACTTTGCAAGTGGACCATCCGGGATGTATAACACCATTGCCAGTGAAAATGGGCAGGGTATTACGAGCCTTGCCTACGATTACACGCCTTTTTTCCGCAGTGAACCGCTCACTCAAGCTGCAGTCGGGTTGACATACACCTATCATATTGTCGCGGATGATGGCAACTTGCCTGATGACACACTGGTCATCACTGCAGAATATAAACCCTCGTGGATGAGTTTCTCTGACAACGGGGATGGCACAGCGACCCTTACGGGTGTGCCCCCTTCGGCTGGACCTTACAGTATTGTATTGAAGGTCAGCGATGAAAATTTTAATTCGGATTTTCAGCATATCACATTGAATGTGATCGAACCACTGATCATGTTCTTACCATTTATCAGCAAATAACCCATTAAATTAAGGACTTCCGAAGCGAAATTAACTCGGAAGCCCTTTTGTTAGAAAAAAGCGGGGAAGTAAACAAGTAATAGGATCATTGCTGGAACTTTCAAGGCACCAGCTATGGAATTTTTATGCCTTTTTGCTTTGATAGTCTTCCACAAATTTCACCTGGAAATCAGTCTCCACCGCGCTGGGGATGAAGCGGCGGATCCAGGCGGTAGCTTGAGGTCCATCCCAGCCCCACAGCTCACGCGCCAAAACGGCAGCAAACATGCCCGTCCGACCAATGCCAGCATGGCAGTGGATGACGATGTTCTCGCCTGCTCGGGCAAGTGCAAGTACCTGCTGGACTGTCGCGTCGAATGCGCCGAAAGGTGGGGCGGTAAAATCCTCCACCGGCACTGGGATGGGGTGGATGCCGTTATTGGTGTAAAACTGAAGCAGGTCAAAACCCGTCCAGCGCAGCAGCTCTTCCTGTGGGGGCAGAACGACGGCATGCTTGATCCCTTCCTGCTTAAAGTGGTTGAACACCAGGTAATTGGGGTCAAACATCTGGCTGAACGGCATCGGGCTGCGATAGATCTTGCCAGGAAGGTTGTAGGGAAGAAGGGTGAGTTGATCAGGCATAGGTAGTCAGTCTTTAGTCGATAGTCTTTAGTCTTTATTCTTAAATCTTGGGTCTTGTATCTTTTTTTGCTTTCAGTTTTGAGCTTTCAACTTTGAGCTTTTTTGCTTTCAACTTTGAGCTTTATTTCTTGCACCTTTGCGCTTCAGACTTCTGCGCTATCGTCTCATATGTTTCAGCTCTTTGAACTTTTCCTTCTCCACTTGCGTGAGGTGTTTGGGCACCTGCACTTCCACAGTGACCAATAAATTGCCATGCTGACTGGGATCCTTGAGCACGGGCATACCCATCTCCTTCAGGCGGAAAGTCTTTCCGCCATCGGTCCCCTCGGGGATGGTCAAACGCACGCTCTTGCCCATGGTTGGCACATTAATCTCACCGCCCAAGACCGCAGTGTAAAGGTCGATAGGGAGGGTAATGCGTAGGTCATCTTTTTCGCGCGTGAATGTGCTATGTGGCAGCACCTGCACCTTGAGGTACAGATCTCCTGCCCGAACATTGCCTGCCCCGCCTGCTTGCCCGCTTAGACGGATCTTTGAGCCGGTGCGCACGCCAGGTGGGATGCGCGCCTCAATCTTGTGACCGTCTTCAAATTGGAGGGTGCGCGCGGTGCCGTTGTAGGCTTCTTCCAACGTGATCTGCACTTCATGCTCCACATTTGCCATGCGCTGGGGCTGCGCTCGCTGCTGGGTTGTGCGCGTATTAGTACCCCTGCCAAAGCCGCCAAGCCCGCCCATCCCGCCAAACAGTGTCTCAAAGAAGTCGGAAAAACCGCCCAGCCCGCCGCCGAACATTTGGCTGAACTCCTCCTGCGAGACGGTGCGGTAGCCGCCGGCCTGCCCCTGACTTTGCGATGCCCACTGCGACCAGTTGAAGTCTTCAGGGCGTCCGCCGGCGCTGCGATATTGCTGCCATTGCGAACCAAACTGGTCATATTTCGAGCGCTTCTCGCTATCCGAGAGCACCTGGTAGGCTTCGTTGATCTCCTTGAACTTCTCCTCCGCGGAGGGGTCGCTCTGGTTGACATCCGGGTGATATTTACGCGCCAACTTACGATAGGCTGCTTTAATTTGATCAGCGGTGGCTTTTTTATCCACGCCTAGTGTTTTGTAATAATCCTTATAATCCATTTATAAACCTCAATAACTTTCCCATTATAAATGGTAATTATATGAAATATGTAAAAATGCCAGAAGATACAAGGAATAAGATTTCTTGAGACTGCAAAAGGGTGACAAATGGTCGTCTACCAAATCACTTTTTCCTCTCCCTTCGACACCTCAAGCTGCAAAATGGCTTTGAGAAGCAAGAGCACAAGGGTTGGATTCCAGCTTTGCCACGATTGTGACCTCTTTACAATTATGTATTTGCCATCACCAGAAAAATGCTATCCTATTAATGAGAGACTTTTCAAACATTGCCAAATTATGTGAATTAACGATATTGCCTCTTGACAATACTGTGTATTATACAGTATAATGTGCGTATGATTGAACCAGAGATTGTAAACGAACATGTTGACAAGTTGAGCGCGGAATTGAGGCGCGGTCTGATCGTCCTGGTGGTGATGAGCCAATTGGAAGCGAAAGAGTACGGTTACTCACTGCTACGTAAGCTAGAGGATAAAGGCTTCGAGATTTCGCAGGATACCCTCTACCCGCTCCTACGGCGGTTGGAATCCCAGGGATACCTGCAGAGTGATTGGCAGATTGACGAGTCCCGTCCAAGGCGATATTACCAGCTCAACGAGCTTGGGACAGCAGTGATGCATGCCCTCAGGGTTGAGTGGCTGGAAGATTTGAAAGTGATTGAGGAGATTATAAGATGAAACTCTCAGAGAAAAGTGAAGTATTGTTGGCGCGCTATTTGCTTGCCGTGGAACGCCGTCTGCCTTTGACAGGGCGCAAGGACATGATTGCAGAGATCCGCGCCAACCTGATGGACACGCTGGACGATCAATACCCGCCAGAAGAAGTGTTGAGCGAAGACAAGCTGGAAGCCGAGCTGCGCAAGCTGGGTTCGCCGGCAGGGGTAGCTTCAAGTTACTTCGGCTCGGACGCGCTCATCGGACCGCAACACAATCTGGTTTTCCGCCTGATTGTCACACGCCTGGTGCCCATCGTGGCAGGGGCACTGGTGATTGCCGGGATCGTTTCTTTCATAGTCAGTGGCGGCAAGAGCCCTTTTTGGAGCTTGTGGGAGCTGATCAGCAACATCTGGCAGGTTTCGATCGCCATCATTGGCACGGCTGCCGTTATCCTGATAGTCCTGACGCGTTTCTTCCCTCAGGTCAACAATGAAAATAAAGCCCTGGAGATCCTGGAAGAGGAGCGCAAGAATTGGAAGGTGAGCGACCTGCCTGAGATCGTGCAGAAGACTGACAAGGTGCAGTTGTGGGAGCCTGCCTTTGGCATTTTCTTTGGCACGTTGTGGCTGGTGTTTTGGGTATTCCTGTTCAAGCAATATGGCGGATTATGGTGGTACGCCGATGAGAAGTGGCGTATGGTGCCGGTCTTTACTGACGCATTTAGAGCCTTCATCCCCTGGATCGCCATCAACACTGGATTGGAAGTCTTGCATCAAATCCTTTTAGCAGCCAAGGGCAAGCGGACTATCCTCTCTCGCGTGATTGAGATCGGCATTACCATTTCGCAGGTCAGCCTGGTGGCAGCCATGCTGAAAGCCGGTGAGCTGGTGCAGCTGGACGAGGTAACAGCAGCGGCGCAGGGCTTTCCAGCCGAAGCGATCTCCGGTATCCAGATGCTGCTGAGCAACAACTTTGTGCACTGGTTCCTGGTCTTCTTGGTAGTGGTCTTAAGCCTGGACTTGCTGTCAAAGCTAGTACAGTTGGTGAAACGCAGCCTGGGTAAATAGCTTACAGAAAAAAAAGGATTGCATCCTAAAGAAATGGATGCAATCCTTTTTTGTTAATTGGATTATTGACTAAGGCAGAGTAATATCCAATATGTGTGTATCTGGGTGGTAGGTAAAGGTCACATCGCCTTGTGTGGCAACAATA
>CAZJLN010000175.1:4559-4962 GCA_964546745.1 uncultured Anaerolineaceae bacterium | reverse complement strand
TGCCCAGCAAAATGCCCTGATCGACAACGATGGTATCCGCTGCGATCACCCACCCGGCTTGCAGTTGTACAGTTGCCCTGGCTTTGTCCACAGCCAAGCGTTCCACATAAACGCGTGCATCCTCTCCTTCCAGCTGAGTCTCATCAACATCTGCGGGTTGAACCACAAAAGGAAAGCCCAGAAGCTTGACCAACTGCTGCCTTCTGGGGGAATTGGATGCCAAAACAAGAGTGGGGTTCTTCATACTAAATTGTGATTCTAACATAGATTGACCAAGCTGCCCCGAGCCTGGTGTTTTATAAGCGTAATTTAATTGTGGAAGATGAATTACACTTCATGCTTAATGTGAAAGACATCAAAATCGCGTGCGACTGAAGTCTGAGGAAAAATGGCACATGCTTCC
>CAZJLN010000175.1:1483-4549 GCA_964546745.1 uncultured Anaerolineaceae bacterium | reverse complement strand
AGGGTAGGTTTCTTCATGCTAAATCGCGATTCTAACATAGATTGATCAGACTGCCCGCTCAATGATCTAATGCAACGACGTTAATCTTGATTGAGCTGGGTTTGTGTGTTCAAAGGTTGATAAGAGGTCAACTTTCGTGCTTAACCTGGAAGACATCAAAATCGCGTGCGACTGAAGTCTGAGGAAAAATGGCACATGCTTCCTCCTGCACCTCTTTCTCGCCATAACGGCGAGAGATGTGCGTCAGCAACAACTGCTTGACATTTGCCGCCTTGGCAAGCTCTGCCACATCCATTGCGGTGGCATGTCCAAACTCATACGCCAGAGCTGCCTCCTCCTGCAGATAGGTTGATTCAATCACCAGCGCATCCGCGTCACGCACCTGCTCAACCAGAATTTCAGGCTTGCCCACATCCCCCACAACCACCAGGCGTGTCCCTTGCTTAACCTCACCAAGCACGTCCTCAGGTTCTATACGCCTCCCGTCTGGTAAAAAGATCGGTTTCCCCGCCACCAGGTCTTTGCGCCAGGGTCCAGGTGGGACCGCAAGCGCTTCCGCTTTTTCTGGCAGGAAGGGGCGTCTGGCGTGCTCCTCAAAACGAAATCCCAAAGAATCCGACCCTCTATGATGTACCGGAAATGCAATCACGCCAAACTTGTCGGTGTTGAAAATCAAACCAGGCTTGATCTCCAGCAAATTAATGGGCATGGGCGGGGTATTCCCCCGCAACACTACTTTGAAAATCAGATCATCCACGCGGTCCAGCGTATGTTGACTACCATAAATATTGACCTCATCAATGGCTTCCCAACGCATGAAGGTTGAAATCAGCCCTGCCAATCCTAGGATATGATCCAAATGCCCATGGGTCAATAAAATATGGTTAAGACGCTTAAAACCGACCCCAGCACGCAGGATCTGACGTTGCGTACCCTCGCCACAATCCACCAAAAAACGGTACTCCTCGTGTTTAACCACAAGAGATGCCAATCCACGCTTGATGGAAGGCGCAGACGCTGAAGTACCTAAAAATATCAGTTCAAACAATGCATCAGCCTTGGGATTATGAACGTGAGCCTGTCCCCGTCAATTGGCGCAGGATACCCAATAATCCCATGCCTACTTGTAGACCTTGTTGAGCCGTGAACCTAGGAGCCTTTTGGTCAACTTCTGCCTTCTGAATCATTAAGTAAGCAGCGCCAGCCCCCACCAATGCCCCAATAGCTGTGCCCATAATCATGGTTGTAATCTTCCAATTTAATTTCATCGACTTTTCCTCATTTCTTCATATGCAGAATACTATCTCTCAGCCCTCTGATTCCCGCTGCTGACTGGTTGAATTTGAGCACCGGTTCAGATGCCATGTCAGCTGCGGATCGCGTTCCATGTTTGACCCTAAGAGAGGTCAGTAAAATCGCTTTGGCAATGGGTGGGATTTCATCTCGCCAGTTCTTAAGTAAAAGGGACATCGTAACCACCACCGCCAGAAAAAGGATCAATAAGATTCCAATAACTAGTGCCATAAACACGAGTGCGGCATCTGCCAATTCTCTCATTTTTTCAAATTGTGAGAATTTAAGTACCAAGAGAATCGCTGTAACCAGGCTGATAAGAGCAGTGAATAGAATTGGTACCAAAATCTGCCAGAGACGCTGCTTTTTATGAATGCGGTCGCTTGTATTAGGATTGAAATCGTATGGTATAGATGAGTTTTGATTCATAGCTCTATTTTAACATGAGAATCCTAACCCAACCAAACATTGTCCAATTATTTACTGGAAATAACTTGACCAAATCATGTATAATATTATTGTAAAAAATGATGGTTAACTGTGTTGCCTGAGGGCAATTCATGACCATGGTAAATGGATAAGAGAAAATTTTTTGGAATATGTGACGCCAGGTTATAGAATACTTTTCTGGCATTTGCAGGTAATTATTGAGAAATAGCTGGTATTTAGAGAGTTCTGATAATAAACCCGTTTCCGCCCGGATCAATTGGCGGCAGAACCCAACCAGCGCCAAAACGAAACAATAGAAGTGAATTTGAAGCATTGCATAAATAATATTTGTTAGTTTTGTACCTGCAGCAACAATTTTACATAAACCAACGAGGTTATTAACCAGGCGATAATCTTTCTTTCGCTGGGTTAATGATTGGATTGTGATCCTATCTACAGCCGTGGTCACCTATTAGACCATGGCTGTGTTGTTTTAATGATGGAAAAAGAAATTACGGCTCTGCAAGTACAAAAAAAGAACGCCCAACGAGTCAATGTCTTCCTCGATGGCGAATTTGCGTTTGGGCTTTCACGCCTGACGGCTGCCTGGCTGACGGTGGGCAGGAAGCTCTCAGACGCAGAGATCAATAAGCTGCAGTCCGAAGACGAGCTTGAAGTCGCCTGGCAAAAGGCACTCCGTTTTCTCGGCTTTCGCCCACGTACCACCCAAGAGATCACCCGATATCTAGAGAAAAAGGGCTTTTCCGATGTGGTGGTAACCACGACATTGACAAGGCTGCAAGAGCAGAATTTTGTAAATGACAAAGCTTTTGCAGAGCTATGGATCGAGAACCGCAGCACTTTCCGTCCGCGCAGCCACCGTTTGCTCTCGCGCGAACTCCGCCAGAAAGGCGTCACAAACGAAACCATCCAAAATGTGCTGGAGGATACCGTCCTCCCCGAAGAAGAATTGGCTTACAAAGCTGCCACCAAGCTTGCCCAAAGGTACCAATCGCTTGATTGGCAAACGTTCAGGCAAAAGTTCGGTGGTTTTCTTGCTAGACGTGGCTTTTCTTATGGCGTTTCGATCTCTGTCATCAAGCGCCTGTGGAATGAAATCCAACAGCCCGACAGCGAAGCAAAAGAATAATATGAAGATGGAGTAAATCTAAAATGAACGGACCACAACCACAATTATTACCTTTATGGATTTTCCTAGCTCTGCTCTTGGGGCTTGGCTTGGTCTTGCGCATCAAATTCCTTCGAGGGCTGGGCCCTCTGCCTAACTCCTGACGTGTCCGCTGCCTTCGACGACGAACTTCTGCGCGGTGAGCTCGGCGAGTC
>CAZJLN010000175.1:0-1473 GCA_964546745.1 uncultured Anaerolineaceae bacterium | reverse complement strand
AAAAAGAACCAGATTAAGCGTCAGATGGAAACCCAAGGATTGAAAGCCGACAGCATCATCACCCAGGCTCAGGATAAAGCCCGTGAGATTGAATTGGAAGCCAAAGACTCCGCCCTGAAGATCACCCGCCAAGCAGAGGGTGAGATCATGCACAAACGCTCAGAACTCACCAAGGAAGATGACCGCCTGGTCAAACGACGCGAAGAGCTTGACCGTCGCTTTGACCAGATTCAACAGCGCGAAGCAAACCTGAACAAACGCCAGAGTGCCATCGATAAACGTGCCAACGAAATTGAAGGCATGTATGGGCAACGTCTGGCTGAACTGCAAAGAGTAGCTGAGATGTCGACCGATGAAGCGCGCAATGTTCTGCTGGTCGAAGTCGAAAAAGACGCTCGTGCAGATATGGGGCGCATCATCCGCCAAATCGAAACAGAAGCCCGGGAAACAGGCAACGCCAAGGCACGTGAACTGATTGCAGATGCCATTCAGCGCGTTGCCTCCGACAAGGTCGCAGAAGTAACTACCTCCCTCGTCACCTTGCCAAACGAAGAAATGAAGGGACGCATCGTAGGACGCAACGGACGCAACATCCGCGCATTTGAACAAGCTGCTGGCGTCGACGTGATCGTGGACGATACCCCCGAAGCGGTTACTGTTTCCTGCTTTGACTCTGTACGGCGAGAAATTGCCCGACGGGCACTGGGTCGCCTAGTGATTGATGGGCGCATTCATCCAGCGCATATTGAAAAACTTCTGGAAGAAGAACGCGATCAAATGGAAGATGACATCCTGGAAGCCGGCACCGAAGCTGCTTACGAAGCCGGTGTGCCAGGACTGCACCCTGAAATTCTAAAAAAGTTGGGCAGACTCAAATTCCGCACATCCTACGGGCAAAACCAGCTGGCACATGCGGTCGAGACTTCCAAGATCGCCAGTGTCATCGCTGCCGAATTAGGCGCTAATGTCGATGTAGCCAAAGCAGGCGCCCTCTTGCACGACCTAGGCAAAGCTATGGACCACAATACCGAAGGCACACATGCCCTGATCGGCGCAGAATTTGCCAAGCGCCACGGCGTGGGTGCGGCGGTTGTCAACGTGATTGCCTCACACCATCATGAAACCGAACAAACTTCCGTTGAAGCTGTCATTGCTGAGGCAGCAGATGCCATCTCGGGCGCTCGCCCCGGTGCACGCCGCGAGGATCTCGAACAATACATCAAGCGCCTCAAAGCATTGGAAGCCATCGCCGACTCCTTTAAAGGCGTGGAACAGAGCTTCGCCATCCAGGCTGGGCGTGAAGTTCGCATCATTGTCAAACCAGAAGAAATCGATGACGTAGAAGCCCGCCGTATCGCCAAAGACATCGCCCATCAAATCGAAGAGACCATGCAATATCCCGGACAAATCCGCATCACAGTCATCCGCGAAACGCGCGCGGTCGATTACGCCAAGTAAAATCATCTTAAAGAA
>CAZJLN010000174.1:0-4999 GCA_964546745.1 uncultured Anaerolineaceae bacterium | reverse complement strand
AGGTCAAGGAAGACGATTGATTGATCAAAAGGGTGTGAAGTTTAACGGCGTCGCTGTAAGTGATGTTCAATTAATCATCCGCGAGTCTGGAATATTACAGGTCGGCAAGAGACAGTTCTTACAAGTAAACGTTAATTAAAACTACTTATCGCAAACCCAAAAGCAACAGCTCCGCGATTTCTCGAGCTATCAGGGGGTTATTATCCTCAAGAACAATCGCGATCGCTAAAGAAGATCCTTGCCATTCTGGTAGTGTCCCACCGACAAGCCAGGTTGTTACTTGGTTTTCGCTATTCTTGGAATGACCCAGGTTGTACCAGTAAGGACTTTCGCCTGCTCTTAGTAATTTCATAACTTGTTCTGACACCTCTGAAGAAATCCTGCTTTGCTCATGATCTGGGGCTGGGAAGGTAATCCAATTGCCTTCCTGGGTTTTATAGCTATTAATTATTGTTGGTGTCGGTAATGTTCCACCAGAAGTCAGAACTGCCGCCATTCTTGCCATTTGTAAAGGACTCACTAAAAGACTATCCTCTGCAATAGCCTGTTGCAAATTTAAGCCATTACGATATGATTCGTCTAACTTTAACAAAGGTAATTGGAAATCAACTGGAGAAAAAAATCCGAAATCCTTAAAAGTCTCCAATAACGCATCTGCAGACAGATTTGACTGTAATTGGAGATTGGCTTTATTGCACCCTAGCTGAATGGTTGGAAAGGTGCTTGAATTAAATGACTTAGATTCTCTGCAAATTGGATCGAAAACAACAGAGACATAAGAACTTAAGAAATCAGATAATTCATTTCTCAATAATCCAGTTAATAAAATAGGACTACTCGCAGTTCCTAGAGAATACGCACCTTGAGTGACTCGGTTCACCAAAGGAGAATTTTGGTTAGAAATTAAGGCGTCCCAATCTTCTTCAATACGAGATGAATCAAAGAAAGGATGAGATGCTAAAGCATAAATTTCACCTGTTTTGGCATTAATCAAAATAGCAGCCCCATGATTATCTCCAAAAAGTTGATCGACCTCATCTTGAAGCGTGAGATTAATGGTTAGCTTTACATCTAATCCAGTGGGGGGCTGATTATAGAGCAACTCGTTCAACCAGATTGAGCGATAGGGGATTCCTTCTAAACCGCGGAGGTAGGGGTAAAGAAATGATTCTAATCCCGTTTGTCCAAATATTGAATTTGTGTACCCAACTGTATTGCTGAGAGGGATATGATGGATATGACGAGAAAATGTGCCGTAATCGCCAAAAGTCGATACGATTAAATCATTGTTGAAGTCTACGATAGCTCCTAAAGGTACATAACGGTCGTTAATACTCCAACGAGAATTTTCAGATCTTGAGTCTAACTCTTTGTTTTGAATAAGAACGATAAAGGAATTAACAAGGATGACTATCGAAAAAATCATTAATAAAGTAAGTATTAAACCAATATAAGGTTCCTTTTTAGTCGGGAGGAAGACTGTATCTTTTTTTAAATGACTAATTTTCAGCAAAAGTAGAACAGCAAATACATTTGTTAATAGTGAAGAACCACCATATGATAAAAATGGAAGTGTCACACCAGTAAGTGGCAATATGCCTAAATTTCCTCCAATTATTAATATCGATTGGGCAGCAAAGTAAATGCTAATCCCAAGCGCCAAATAACGATGGAAAGTCGAGTTCGCTCTTAAGCTGATCAAAAGTGACTGGCTGATTAGCAAAAGCAAGAGAAGCAGCAAAGCAGAAGTCCCAAGTAAGCCACTTTCTTCAGCGATTGCCGCAAAAATAAAATCAGATACAGCAACTGGCACCAACCCTGGGCTACCAAGGCCAAGTCCTGAGCCTAGAACCCCTCCTTCCGATATGGCAATCAACGATTGGATAATTTGGAATGAAGATCCTTCTGTATTCAACCAGGGATTTAACCAGGTATCGACGCGTACTTTTACGACACTGATAGATAAATATGCAACAATTCCAGTAATGATAAATAGAAGGGGAATGATCCATAACAACCTTCTCTTATGAGTTGTTAGCATTAACATCACAGAATAGATGATCATGAGGATTGCTGCAGTTCCTAAATCTCTTTGCGCCACTAATATAACAAGGATAAGTGCCGCTATCGTGAGTGTTGGAAATATTGCTCTTAAAAATTGGCTTTCTGAGGGATTGAAATCAGCAAAAAAAGCAGCCAAGTAAATAATTAAAAGGAGTTTTAAGGGCTCTGTCGGTTGAAAGTAAATATTTCCAAACGATAACCACAGTCTTGGTCCATTTCCAAAAGGATTTACCCCAAGAATTAAGGTAAGCAATGTTAATAACAAACCAAAGCTGAGCCACAAATATTTATACTTTCGAAGAAATCCTGTAATGTTATTGATTTTTAACCCAGCCAGAAGCATGGAAATTCCAATAAAAAACCACACAGTTTGCCTTAAGCCTAAAGAGGGAGAAAGTCGATAGATTGTCAAAATCCCCCAACCAGTAAGAATTGCAAGTATGGGAAAAATAAACGGGTTGATCCCTGAAAAGTTCTTTCTAAGAAAATAAGTTGAAAAAATCGTAGTAATTAACCAGACACAAACACCAATCAAATGCTGCCAGAGAAAATCTTGCGATCCACCGTGAGTTCGTACAACTGGGGAAATTGTTAAAATCGTTGCAGAGATCGAAATAAACAAGCAGGCGAGAATGAGTAACCAGGTCTGAAACCTTGTTTTCTGTTTTTTATCTGATGCTGATACAGCGATATCCACGAATTAATCCAGATATTTTTTGACAAGAATTTTTAGCTTTTTCCGAGTATCCTCAGAAATGATGGCAGGATTGGTGATAATTGCATCCTTAAGAGATGAATTGCACTCACAATCTATATGATCATCTAAGTTATCAACCAACCTCACGAGTGCTTTTTGAGCAATTTCAGTGTTTTTATTAAGGGTTCTTATCACCATTTCAACATTGACTGGTTCTTCACTAATGTGCCAGACATCGTAGTCGGTCACATGAGCCATCGTTGCATAGCACATTTCAGCTTCCTTTGCCAGAAAGACTTCAGGAGCAGCGGTCATGCCGATGATTGACATGCCCCAAGATCTATAGGTATGGGATTCAGCTCTTGTCGAAAAACGAGGTCCCTCAATTGTAATGTACGTGCCTTTTGGGTGTAGTTTTGCCTGTTCATCTTGCAGCGCCGAGATTAACAACTTTGAAAGGGCGGGACAAAAAGGGTCTGCAGAACTGATATGCACAACCATACCATCCGAAAAGAAACTCCGCTCGCGTTTGTGTGTAAAATCAAAAATTTGATCAGGTACAACGATATCCCCAGGCGCATAATCCTCACGAAGGGAACCACACGCACTTACACTGATTATTTTCTCAATTCCAAGCATTTTGAAGGCAAAAATATTTGCCCTATAATTAACTTCACTTGGAGATATATGATGACCTATACCGTGACGCGCGAGAAATGCAACTGATTTTCCATGAATAGTTCCAATTTTTATGGGAGCACTTGGCTTCCCAAAAGGAGTGTCAAATTCAACCGTTGTCGCATTTTCCAATTCTTTAAAATCATATAAGCCTGATCCACCGATTACACCTAAAACTGGTCTATTTGTCATTGCATCCTCATTTATTTGCTTAGATTCTTCTGAATGGGTGCAGATTCAATTTTTATTGTGAACATAATTCTGCCACACCGTAAATGATCAGAATCAGTGATTATCATGGGTTCAAATATTGGTTGTTCATTAAGGTAAGAGCCATTAGTCGATTCCAAGTCCTCAATCCACCATTGACTGTGGTGGAAAGAAAATTGAGCATGTTTTATAGAAATAGTTGGGTCAACAATCTGCAAATCGCATGAAGGATCTCTTCCCATAACAAAGACAGATTTGCTCATTCTTCGCTCTTCTTGTAGGTCGTTTTCAAAAAAGGAAAAAGTGATAGCTGGAACTTGATATTGATCCTTTGTTTCCAACTCAGAGCGTAGCATCCGATAAATTGTATTCATACAGAAATATATGAAGCCAAAGATAAAGATAACCATTAAAATTCTCAGGAGGAAAGCAATTTCTGCGGTCATTTTTTTCTAAGCGTCCTCTAATTTAATCGTATCAGAATGATCTATAGGTGATTCTTGATTATAAATCAGGAAGGATGAACCCAAATGAATGACATCACCTGACTTCAGTAATGCTGATTGGCAGCGATTTCCATTTATGTAAGTACCACCAATTGAACCTAAATCAAACAGTATAAATTGGTAATTGTTTGCCCTAAGTTGGATATGATCTCTTGATACCTCTGGATCAATTAACACGATGTCATTCGTTGAACGTCTGCCAATGTTGATGACAGAATCTTTAAGAGGAAAAATCTCGTTTCCATTTACTATCAAATAAGCATTCAGAGGAACCTTGTTCTCTGGAAAACCTTGATTAATGGGATATATTGAAGTTTCTCCGAAAGAATCAAGGGCGGTAGATATTTCCGCTCTCCATTTTGTCACATTACCGTCGAGGTCACTATCCTTTACGATAGTGATTCTTGGGAATGCGTTAAAAAAATACCCCATTTGACTGCCAGTCTCAAAGATTGAGGTAGACAACTCTTCAAGGAAATCTTGCTTTTCAAGCCAGTCGGGATATTTTTTTTGCGAGACATAAATGGTGATTTTGTCTGGTGCAATAGATAGTCCGTTTTCTTCTTCTTTTATGTTTTCGCTGATTAACTCTGTAAGTTTACTTGAAAGTTTTTTGCTTTTTGGAAAAATCAAGCTACTTAAATTAACTTCAAAAAGAGTTTCCAGACGTTTTTCCAGCAAGCTTAAAAAATCGTTCATCATGTTGTTCCAGTATAATAATTATACACACTATGATTTATCAAATTGAAAACCATTTCTATGAAATTAATCATTCCTCAGACCTAGCCATTGTTAGTGTAACATTGTTTCTGTAAAATACTGAACCTTAACAAAAGCAGTGAGT
>CAZJLN010000173.1:0-5061 GCA_964546745.1 uncultured Anaerolineaceae bacterium | reverse complement strand
AGGATATGCCTACGATGAAAGCGCCATTTACATCAAACCTAGAAGTGGTTTTGTCGCCTCGCATGATTTAAAAACAGGAGCGTTACTCTGGGAGGCTGCCAGTGAAGGCTGGATCATCGGTCTTGGCGAGGAAACGTTGTTCATGTATACAGACAACAACCGTATCTATGGGTTGGATAAACACACCGGGGAAGAACGCTGGAAAATTATCATTGACCTTTTAATTTCGGACGATGAAGAGATCAATCCGTTCCCTTACATGTTTGCTTACAATGGTAAACAAATTATTCCTGTGACATATATTTATCAGACTTATTCTTATTCAATGCGCTTTCTTCATTTTGATGAAAGAACTGGGGATGCTTACCTCACGGAAAAAAATCCGACGATTGATTTTTCCATTGGTCCAATCCTGTATCGCGATGGTCTCATGGTCGGTTTAAGTGGGGATAACATAATTGGTTTAAATGTCATAGATGGGTCGATTACATGGCTTTTCGGCGATAATGATTCAGATACAAGAATTAATTATATTGGAGAGTACGATCCTGAATTAAATGCTCTGATAGTGAAATGTGATAATTGGTTCAATGGGACGGATTGGTTGTCAGGAATTGACTTGAGCACAGGGCAATCAATATGGGATAGCGATCAAGATTTATCTCAAACTACTTTTGTATGGCCAACAATCCATATCATGGACAAAACCATTTACGTTGAACACACGCTAGATTACGAAGATACTGTGATTGATGTTTATGAAAAATCAAGTGGTAAAAAGATCAACACCCTACAGATTGATCGCAGTTTTCAATTAATTCCAACAGAAAGCGGGATGATCATTTATTATACTGATCTAGAAATAGCCCAGGGGATCAACGCTGAAACAGGTGAGATGTATTGGGAAAATGATGAATTTTCTTATGACAACTGGTTTTACTCCTATGACGACATCGCCATTATCAATGGTGCAGATGATATTACGCGCGGGATTGACCTGATTACAGGAAAGGCTGTCTTCGAATCGAGTGATCGCTTATTCGATTTTATGCATACATTTCTCGATAAATACAACCTTGTTTACGGTTTGCGTGGTGGTATGCTCGTTTTAAGAAATTTGAAAACACAGGAGTTAAAGGAAATTGATTTAGGTGAGGGTTGGGAGTATTGGTATCCTTGCTTGCTCGAAATTGTTGATGAACATACCTGGATACTTGCCGAAGAACAAATCGGCATTATCACGCCATGACAAATAGGGAGTGCCGCCTTAACTACAATAGTGTAATTAAATCATAAACGAATCAGTTGAATATTCAAAACAGGTCGGGTCATTTACCTGGCCTGTTTTTTGTTTCCATTTTTGGTGGGTGGGGTTCCATATTCGCCTTGTACTTTTTTACTTTCGGCTTGTGCGCTTCTGCTCTTTCCGTCGTTCGCATTGCCTACCCAATGGTACTGCTTGCCTTTTGCAAAAGCCCTATGATCCCCAAGAGAGGCACAGCAAGGGTTGCGCTCCTCTTTGTAACCTTTGCTTGTTGGTTGCATCTTATAGACAGGTATTAATAATCGTTCATATTGGAGAAAAATAAAATGAAAAAGAATATGGGAAAGACCGACCGCATTATCCGCCTGATCCTGGGTGTGCTCTTCGCCGTGTTGTACTTCACTGGTACTGTTACTGGCACGCTTGGCATCATTCTGCTCATCCTGGCAGCCATCATGCTTGTCACCAGCTTAATTGGCTTCTGCCCGCTTTATACCCTCTTGAAACTAAACACGCTCAAGAAGTAACATCGCTGCCTTTTTAATCGATGGAGACCGCCCGTAGAGCGGTCTTTTTTGTTCCGGTAAGTTTGAACAATGGGTTTCGTGATAGAATTTCCATTCGGGCTAACATATGGCAGCAAAGCATCCGACTTTTAGCAAGATCATCAATACAGTCTGGGCATTTCTAACCCAGCCGGTCGTGCTGCTTTTTCTTATTGCCGCGCTGGTTTACGGCGCTTTTATCCCCATGCTGGGGCTCTTCTGGGATGACCTGGCGCTGGGCTGGTTCTATGAACATTACGGTGCAGCTGGGCTGGCACGCTACTTTTCCACCGAGCGCCCTTTCTGGGGCTGGTTCTATCAGCTCAACATGCGCCTGCTCGGCACGACCCCCTGGCACTGGCATGCCTTCGCGCTCTTTTGGCGCTGGGCAGCTTCGGCGGGGCTGTACTGCCTGGTGCGCCAGCTATGGAAAGAGCGGCGTGAGCCCGCATTCATTGCTGGGCTGGTCTACTTGCTCTATCCGGGGTTCGAACAGCAATTCATTGGCAACACCTACGGGCATTTCTTCCTGGTATTTGCAGCTTTTTTCTTCTCGGTTGCCCTAAGCCTGTATGCGCTGGAGCATCCCGAGAAGCGCAAGTTCACTCTCCCTATGGCAATCTTACTGGGGGCGGTGAATGCTTTTAGCATGGAATACTACTTCATGCTGGAGCTGATGCGCCCGGTCTTCTTTTATATTAAGCACCATCAAGCCGGGCAAAAATTCTTCCAAACCCTCAAAGTAGTCTTCAAATGCTGGCTGCCATATCTGGTGGTTTTCCTGGCGGCGGGAGTTTGGCGCGCGGTCTCCCTTAGCAAGCTCACCTATTTGAACGAGCTAAACCAGAGCCCGCTGGTCTCTGGCAGCGTTTGGCAGAGCCTGAGCAAATTGGTTAGTGCGGCTGGCAAAGATGTCTGGCTAACGGCTGGGAAGGCGTGGGGGCAGGTATTTCAATTCTCCTACCCGGAGGAGTTTGGCCGCAGTCCATGGCTGCTGTACCTGGGCGTGATGATTGCCATCGCTGTGCTAATGGCGGTGTTCTATTGGGAAGCGCGCAAGTCTGAGCCAGGCACGCAGGACAAACTCTACCGCCAAGCTCTACTCTTCCTGCTGTTGGGGGTCATCGCCCTGCTGCTAGGTGGCATTCCTTTCTGGACGACGGGGCTGATCGTCAATTTCGATTTTCCTTCCGACCGTTTTACCTTGCCATTCGTGATGGGCTGTAGTTTTGTCTTGATTGGGGTGCTCTTCCTGTTACCGCTTAAGCCCTGGCTGCGACGGGCGCTCTTCACCGGGCTGATCGCGCTCTCAGCCGGCTGGCAGGTGAGGATCGGCTTCACCTACAATACCCACTGGGTGCTTCACGAGCGTATGGTGCAACAAATGGTGACGCGCATCCCGGCGTTGGAACCTGGCACCTTATTGCTCTCGGACGAGCTACCGGTCAAGTTCTACTCGGACAACTCGCTGGCTGCCCTAATCAACCTGATCTATGACCAAAATCCACAGCTGGGGCAGGTTCCTTACAACCTGTATTACCCCAGCATTCGCGCTAACCTGGATTTGAGCATACGCAATCAACCCATCGAGCACGACCTGCGCGTGGGCGATTTTAAAGGCAACACCAACCAGTCGCTGGCGTTCACTTATGTTCCACCCAGTTGCTTCAGGGTGATTGACCCTGAGGTTGAAAAAGACAACCTGTATCTTTCAGAAATAACCCGCAAAGCTAGCCAGCTTTCGGAGGTCAATCCGATTCTGGTTGGACCCCCAGTTCAGTTACCGGCGAATATCTATGGCAGTAACATCGAAGAGAATTGGTGCTATACCTTTGAAAAAGCTGACCTGGCACGCCAGCAGGGGGATTGGCAGGCGGTGACACAGATCGCCGAGAGCGCCTTTGCTCTGAGCGAGCAAGCCAATGACCCGGCCGAATTATTCCCTTATATTGAGGCGCATGCGCATCTTGGGGATTGGGAGCGTGCCTTTGCCCTGAGCGAACAAGCCTATCAAATCCATTTTCAGTCCCATTTTGCATTGTGCAACCTGTGGGAGCGCATCCTTGCGGAAACCGATCCGGATCCGGTCCGCGACCAGATGTTTGAGACGCTGAGTGTTGAGCTGTATTGTTGGTTGAAGATGTGATTAACTACAGCTGAAAGTTAAAAGCTGAAAGTAAAGAAAAAGGCAGAGCTTTTGCTCTTCTGTTTGCCATTGTGTAGCACCCTGTAAAGGGTAGGGAGAAACAAAGCGATCTCAGTTTTTTATTCTAGAGACTGCTTTCCAGTCCCATGGGGACACACAGCGACAGATGCTTCGCGATCCGGTTCGCTCGTAGAAACAAACCTGCTATGCGACTATTTGACCAATGACTAAAGACTGACGACTATTCAATAATCACTGCATTGGTCAGTGTTGTTTCTACGATTTCTCACTTTACGATCAACGGCAGGTAATTTACAAGCATATACTCATCTGCGCCAACATCAAAACTATTGGGTGGGGTTCCAATCCCGCGCATCTGACCATCAATATCAACTCCTCCTTGCCAGGAGTACACCTTATCAATTGCTGCAGACCCAACTTGAATGTGGAAATCTCCATTGGCAGCATCCACCAGCAGCGGATCGCCAGTAAAATAGACCATTCCACGCTCACCGTCATCCCCATTAGTGTGGAAGAGATTGCTGTCAACGACCAGAATATTTGTCAACGGGTCATTGTCATAAACAGCCGTTGAGTGGATCAAGGTGAAAATATTTTTTTCTACATTTACTTCTGATTGGGAATCTATATATAGACCATATTCTGTGTTAGCGAAGGTGTTGTAGGCAATAAACGCATTAGGGTTTCCAAAGGCTATCGACCCCTGCGTGGATATACCACTCGAATTCGTTAGCGGATTATTATTCCCGATAAAATTATTCATGATCAGCATGTCGGTATTGCCGATCACGGCGATATTGTCCGTGGTTTCTTCACCAATGATCTTGTTTCTATTAATGACCACGTCTGTCATATTGCCAGTCAGACCGCCGACAAAAATGGAAGATCTGCCAAAATTTTGCTGGAAATGGTTATTGTAAATGTATGAGTTTCTCAGATCGAGCATGTAGATGGCAGTACCATCGACAGTCACTCTCGCCAGATAATTTTGATATTCGAAAAGGTTTTGGTTGAACTGGACCCCCTCTGAAAAAGTGGCGCAGATACCTGCCCCATTGCCAGGTTGATTGGTGGTCAACTCATTA
>CAZJLN010000172.1:1096-5070 GCA_964546745.1 uncultured Anaerolineaceae bacterium | reverse complement strand
TATCCCAAAAGTGAAGCTAGGAACAGAGTGATAAAAGAATTACACAAACCTGATTTGAAGTTTCTTACCCATAGCTTGAGCAATTCTCTGCACAAGACCAATTGAAGGGCTAACTGACATATTCTCTATCCTTGAAATAACAGCTTGGGTTGTTTTGGCTTTTTTGGCTAGTTGTCTCTGAGAAATCTTTGCCTCAATTCTAGCTTTAATCATTTCCCGTCCAGCCTGATAAGCAGGTTCACTTTTTTCCCATTCTTTTCTAAACTTGGGATCTTTCAACTGTTCATTTAGCCAATCACGAAAATATAATGGTTTCATAAAAGTATAATATCTTTTCAGATATCATCTGTCAAGCTCCTCTTTATACCTTTTCAAGGAGATGTTTAAATCCTTAGAACTCATCTTGTTGCTCTTTTTCCTAAAAATATGAATTATTACAATTTCCCTTTTTACAATTGCAACACATATTATCCTCGTACTATCTTTACCTAGTATTCTAACTTCCCAAAGTGGTGTTCCTGTCAATTTCTTTAGTGCTTGGTTACTAGAGCTAAGACCAAATTCTTCTAAATATAGGAATTGGCGTGCGATTTTTGTTCGTAATGATTCTCTGGCTGTATCTATAAAATCATTTATTGGAGATCTTCCGCTTTTTCCTTTGTAATAACGGATTACATACATAATTTATGTTATCACACACTCGAAACTAGGAAAATATTAGTATTATGAATTTTTAGTAACTTTATCGTCCGGAATACTTGGAGCTTCGATAACAACCAGTTTTGTATTTTCACTTGTAGAAAAATCATCAATAACAGTTCCTGGATAAACAATCCAAAAACCTTCCTCTTCAACCTTTACAGTTTCCCCGTTTATTTTAAATGTAGCACTACCACTCAAGACAATATTTATTTCTACTGCTTTTTTGTGATAATGCCAATCTGTAGGATCTGCCTTCTTATCAGGAACATCTTGATATGCAACTTCAACTAAATCTGAACGAAGTAATTCCTCATCCATAAAATGACCAAAAAACCAACCTTTTTTCTGAGCATAATCTTCAACCTTTCCTATAAAATATTTTTTGTCGTTCATAAACTAGAGTATATCAAAAAGGTCTGTAAAAATTACGTTTCTGACTTTATCAAAACAAAAGAAAAACCGCCCACATATTTGTCCCCTATTTCTGAATATTCGGAATTTCCTCCCATCACATAACCATTATCTTGAAATCTTGAATTTTCAACTATAGCCATAAAATGGCCACCTGTTTTATCTTTACTTTTTAAAAAGACCAAAGCTGTTGAATATCCAGACTCAGGAGTTACTAGTCCGTCAGGTGAATTAACTATAGAAATAGTATCTGGAATTGATAAATCATGTCTAACTTTTTCTATTGCAATGTTCGAATGATTAATAATATGATCAACCTTAAGTTTCAGGAATGGTTCTAGTCTCTTCACCTCTTTTACAACATCTCTTACTAATACACCCTTGCCTTTCCTATCTTCTCTCATCAGATTATCTTCAAATTTTCTTGGAAGTAATTTCGTGGGATAGAGATAGTTATAGCAACTAATTAAGGCGTAATAAAAACAACCATCTTTGTGATCACAAGCCTCTTTAACAAAATTACTTAATCTATCTCGTTGTAATGAACTTAATGTTTTTTCTTGTATAACAGACTCCATGTTTCAAAGTATATCAAAAACACTGCAACTATTTTTTCTTTGAGATTTCTATGATTTTATTTATAAACTCAATTTTCTTTGTATAGTATTCTCTTGTAGAAAGACCTTCCCCACTCTCTTTTAATTTTCTATATTCCTCTAGAGTATCTGCATGAGTTAATAACCAGTTTGTAAAAATTTCACTATCTACCCAACCAGAATCTTTTTCATTTATCACAAACACATCAATATTTTTTCCATAACTATCTAAATGGAATCTTGCCCGAACCAATGGATAATTACTTTTTGGTTCACCAAAGGCAGTGGACATTTTTGTAACAGTGCTATCAAAATTATTTGGTGCAACAGGAACATAAATATCAATTTCGTCCTGTCCTGAAATTCCAAGTGCAGAAGCACCACGATGTTCCACACGTACTTCACCAAGGGCTTTAACAACTTTTTCTTTAACTTCTTCAAAAATCTTTGGAGATTCTGGATCAAATGGTTTAATTACAATCTGATCATTATTAGGAAGATGGTCTAACCACTGACGTTGAGATTCTGTAATCATTGAGTGATTTTAATCTTTCCCCAAACAATTCTCAAACCAATAATATTTCAACCATTCGAATGATAGAAGTGAATAAATTTAAGGAGAAAATGATTTGATCAATTCAACTATCTCGGGAAATGATTCATCATTGAAATGCCCTCGATTTTCAAAAACATTGAAAGTTGCATTTGGAATTGCAATTTTATATCTTTCAAGATTCTCAAAAGGAACAATTTCATCATCTTTACTATGATAAAAAATAATCTTTTCAGATTGTTCAATAAATTTATCTAAAGAAGTTGTAATTGTGAAATCTACATACGGATGTTTTTCGGGAGTATTGTAAGGAGCTCCAACTAAGATTGTTGCTTTAATCTTTTTAGGATAAACATTTTCAGAAAGATACTTAACCAGAGTGATAGCACCAAGAGAATGTCCTATTAAAACAACTTCATTATCAAGTAGTGGAATCAGTCTTTCAAACCATATTTTCCATTCAAGATAACGTGCATTTCCAGCATTAGGCATCATGGGTAACAGCACATCAAAATCATTACCGAGTTCTTTTCCCAAATTAGCTTTCCAACCAATCGAACGAATTTTTTCCAATGAAATATCTTTTGTACGAAGACTCTCTAAATAATCCTCATATTTCTCGTAGGCATTTCCTCCGTGAATTACAACAATTTGTGTCTTCATATAGTCTCAAGTATATCAAAAATTGTGAAGCAAACTTATGGACAGTATGTGTATTTAGCAAAACCCGCATTGATCGCTTCTTTCTCACTACAAAACCAATCTTCTCCACGGAACCTTTCAACTACTGATTGACCATAATTGCGACAACTTGGAAGTAAATACACTTTCTTGTCTTCCCCATAAGGAATTTGACCTTTGATTACACAGTTTTTATTTTTAGGAACACTCGGTGAACACTCCTCAGAATAAATCCCTAATTTATTTTCTTTTGCAAAAGTATTTGCCTTCATAACAATATCTGTTTCAGGAGTTCCCTCCCCATGTTCCATTGCAAACCCATTTTTAACCATATATTCATTTATAAATTCCCCATCTAAATACACATATGCTTGTACTCTTTTGTAGTAATCAGTTCGTGGAGTCTTGATTATCACCTTCTTCCCCAATATCTTTTTAGTTAACGCTTCCTTTGCCTCTTTTCCATAACAATTTCCCAACTCAGGAGCATCCACAGAATAGAATCTAATAGTTTGCCTATTCCCAATTCTAAAAGTATCCCCATCAACAACCTCAATAACTTTTTCAGAAGGATCAACAACCCTTTTAACAACAGGAACACTCCCCGCAATTATCCCAATTGCCCCAACAGCAACAATAGCTTTTTTCCATGAAGATTTTTTCTTCTTAGTTGAACTCTTGGGCATATATTCATGGTATCACAACATCTATCTTGAATCTGATATTTGTTTTGAATCAATTCTGAAGCGGTGTAAATCAGGTGTTATGTAATTACTAATTCACTAAACATGTTATCTTGTTCATCTTTCCATTCACCAGTCCACGAGATTGGGAATTGTCTACTGACTGGTTTTGAATTTTTGCTATAAACCGATATTTTTATCTTATACTTTCCTGGTAGCAAACAATCCCATTGAGAATAGTAACGTTCAGGTAATTCAAAGGCAAATTTGTTTACACCTTGATCCTTTAAGGAAATACCCTTATAGACCGATTGAAAATTATGATCGGGATGCTGAATTCTCCCTATA
>CAZJLN010000172.1:0-1067 GCA_964546745.1 uncultured Anaerolineaceae bacterium | reverse complement strand
TCACAAAAGATCTCTTTGTCTGGATAAATAGTCTTCTTAAATGGATCTCTAGCACCAGACCATTTTAAATTCACAGGTGAAAAATTCACAATTTCAACCATATCGCCCGCACTATTTTCTTTATATATTTTTTCTAGAAATGCTTCACAGTCTTTAGCTTCAGATTTCCCAGTGTTTATTACCAAAAATCTGAAATAATAAACGGGATAATTTCCTCCACCTCCTCTCATTTCAGTTTGGTGGCAATAAGGAGGAGCCAATCTAAATTTGATTCGAAGGTTTGGTGAACGATATTTAATTCTCCATCTCTCCACCAAAGTTGGAGCGATAAACGCTACAACAGCAAGAAATAATGTCGAAGATATTTGAACCCATTCACCAGTGGTCATAATCATATTAATACATCAAATTTTCAAAACGTCAAATTTTTACTTCTGAGGGTAGACCAACCAATAGTCCTTCACCCGAAACAGGGGCTCTAACATAAAACTTCCTTGAGTCGGAGAGAACTTGTGATGTTTGAGATTTAATGGGTTTTCCAATTCCCTGCACTTTGACTACCACATCACGAGGCTTTTGGAATTTTTCAAAATCTTTTTCTTTAATTTCTATTTCTACAAAATAAGAACTTACGTCAATTATTTTAAAAGATGACCCAGCAGGAGTGATATTAAGTCCAGGAACAACATTACTATCATCCACTACCACTCCATCCACAGGAGAGAAAAGATCACATTGATCAAGGTTTGCTTTTGCCAACTCTACACTTTTAACTGAAGCATTTAGCATTGCCTGTTTTTCTGTTTTTAAATATTTATCTATTGCCTCAGTTGGATTTGGATTCTTTTGATTAAAAATTTCAAAATCTGCCCTAACCTTTTCAAAATCAGATAGTTCGCGATCTAGTGTGGTTTGAAGAACCTTCCTATCAAGTGAAGCTATAAGGTCTCCCTTTTTAACTGAGTCCCCTGTAAACTTTTTAACGACGGTAAGCCTTCCTGAAGTAGCAAAACGAACATCCACTATCCTTGCTTTTACTACTCCTTTAAAAGTAGCCATACATCCAT
>CAZJLN010000171.1:2561-5079 GCA_964546745.1 uncultured Anaerolineaceae bacterium | reverse complement strand
CCTGTGCCCGTTTAACAAATTCACTCACCAGCGTGGTCTTGCCGCTGCCTGCCTCCCCACTTACAAAGCACACCCGTCCCTGCTCATTGACTGCTTGGGTCAGCCACTCCCCCAATTGCCTGAGTTGTTCTTCTCGTGCGATAAAGATTTGTTCCATCTCTCTCCTTTACGCATCTCATTGTTAATTCGGATATAAGCAATTCCTACCCTAAAATAAATGTGTGGCGACGAAGGCAGTGGTGCTTTTGAGAAATCCATCCCCTATATCTATATTAACATAAAATCATGTGTTTTTTAGCTAGGTTTCTTGAATTCCTCTGAGCGATTCAGGATATACAACCTTGTTAAGCTCAGCTGTTTCGTGGTATCATATCCATAAGATCACACGGGGAGCCTGGTGGTGCCAGGCTGAGAGGGAAGCCAGAAGCTTCCGACCCGCATAACCTGATCCGGATCATGCCGGCGGAGGGATGCTCACAAACACCAAAACCCTCCTAAGGCAGGAGGGCATTTTTTATGTCACAATTCAAACGCGCAGTGCTTTTTGTCAACGGCATTGCCGGCAATCTAGCGCGCATTCAGCTCCATGACACCGATTACCTCGTAGCAGTCGACGGTGGGCTCCGTTACCTGCAAAGCCTACAGCGCACACCTCATCTTCTCATTGGCGACCTGGACTCCGTCGATCCTGCCCTCCTCCCTGGGCTTGTAAGCGCCGGTGTGGAGATTCTGCGCTATCCGCCCGCCAAAGATCAGACCGACCTCGAACTGGCGCTATATCATGTCATCGCCAAGGGCTATCGCCATATCCTGCTTGTGGCAGCCCTGGGCGGAAGGTTGGATCAGACTTTGGCAAACCTGGCGTTGCTCACCAGCCCCGACCTGGACTCTCTCGATATCAGCCTGGATGACGGGGATGAGCACGCCTATCTGGTGCGCAGTCAGCTATACCTTGCCTGTGAGCCTGGCGAGCGCATCTCGCTCATTCCAATCTGTACACCCGTCAGAGGCATCACCACCAGTGGGTTGGCATACCCGCTTGTTAACGAAATCCTCTATCCCCACCAGACCCGCGGTATCTCCAACGAAGCCAACTCTAGTGAAGTCACAATCACGATTGAGTCTGGTCTGTTGCTCTGCTTGCACACGTGCAAACAAATAAACGAAAATTAGTAAAGGAAGTAAGTATGTTTAGAAAACCATTCCCCATACTTCTGTTCATCATCCTCATTCTCGCTGCCTGCCAACCCACCCCAACCCCCGAAGCAACTACACTCACCGTCATGACACACGATTCATTTGCTATCAGCGAAAATGTGGTGAGCCAATTTGAGCAAGCCCACAACGTTAAGCTCAGCTTTGTAAAAGGCGGAGATGCCGGCGCTGCTCTCAATCGCATCATCCTACTGCAACTCAAGGGTACCCCGCCCGCGGATGTGTTTTACGGGATCGATAACACCTTTCTCTCCCGCGCGCTTGACAACGACATTTTTGAAGCCTATGCATCTCCCGCATTGGCAGAAATCCCAGACGAGTTCAAACTTGACCCACAAAACCGCGCCCTGCCTATCGACTATGGTGATGTCTGCATTAATTATGACAAAGCCTGGTTTGCTGAGAAGGGGGTGATAGTCCCTTCAAGCTTGGAAGACCTGTTGAAGCCTGAATATGCCGGCTTGCTTGCTGTTGAAAATCCCTCCACCTCTTCTCCTGGGCTGGCATTCCTGCTGGCAACCATCGCCCACTTTGGCGAGGAAGGTTATCTTGATTTCTGGCAAAAGCTGGTAGACAACCAGGTGGTGGTCACCTCAGATTGGGAGACGGCTTATTACACCAATTTCAGCGCCTCCTCCGGGCGCGGTCCGCAGCCGATGGTCGTCTCATACGCCTCCAGCCCGGCTGCGGAGCTGATCTATGCCGAACAGCCTCTTGAAGAAGCCCCAACTGCCAGCATCATCGGGCAAGACACCTGTTTCCGACAGGTGGAGTTTGCCGGTATCCTCAAAGGCACTCCCAACCGCGCACTGGCAGAGCAGTTTATCGACTTCATGCTCAGCACCACATTCCAGGAAGACGTGCCTCTGCAAATGTTCGTCTTCCCAGTCAATCCAGCTGCGCAACTGCCTCCCGAGTTTCTTAAATCCGTGGAAATCGCTGAACAGCCCGCCACACTCGACCCAGCCCTCATCGCTGAACAGCGCGAAGGCTGGATCCAGGCCTGGACAGAGCTGGTGGTTAAGTAACACCGATGTCCTCAATGCAGCTTGCAAGGCAAACCAAACGTAAAAACCCGTCCTGGGCAGTATTGTTATGGCTCTTGCCAGCTGTCTTTTTGCTGATTTTCTTTTATCAACCACTAATCGCGATCTTTAGGTTGATTTTTTCCAGCCGCTTCAGCGCTGGTTGGGACAGCTTTCGTTGGGGAACAATCCTCCAGCCACTCGGCTTCACCTTTTGGCAAGCTGCTCTTTCCACCCTGCTGACGCTCCTGCTGGGTTTGCCCAGCGCCTACATCTTC
>CAZJLN010000171.1:0-2551 GCA_964546745.1 uncultured Anaerolineaceae bacterium | reverse complement strand
CAGCGCGATCCCATTTATCCTCCCTACCGTGGTGGTAGCGGCTGCGTTCAATGCTCTGCTCGGACCTCGCGGATGGCTCAATTTAGGTTTGATGGCCTTGTTGGGGTTGGAACAAGCGCCACTCCAATTCCTCAATACCTTCCCTGCCATCCTGCTGGCACATGTCTTTTACAACGCCACTATCATCATCCGCATTGTCGGGTCTGCCTGGTCAGGGCAGAATGAACGCCTGGTGCAGGCTGCCCAGATGTTGGGTGCCTCCCCATGGAAAGCATTCAAGGAAGTGACACTACCGCTACTGATGCCGGCTATCGCAGCCGCTGCCGTGCTGGTATTTCTCTTTGATTTCACGAGCTTTGGCGTGGTATTGATGTTAGGTGGTCCGCAATTTGCCACACTCGAAGTAGAAATCTATACGCAAGCCTTTTTTATGCTCAATCTCCCCATGGCAGGGCTACTCTCCCTCATCCAGCTAGCATGTACGCTATTCATCACGCTACTCTACAATCGCCTCAGCCATGTGCGCACCGGCAACCTGATGTCTACCAGTCAGTCTGAAACCCTGCGCCGCCCCAAGCGGGCTTGGGAAAAACTGATGACCCTCATCACCGTGCTGGTTCTTTTTGTATTGATCAGCGCGCCGCTACTGGGATTGGTGCTGCGCTCTTTTGCCAGACTGGAAGCCGTGCGGGGAGAGCGCGGTGAGGTCAGTGCCGGGTTGACAATTGCCTACTATAAAGAGCTCTTCATCAACCGCCAGGGGTCGATCTTTTATGTGCCACCGGTCCAAGCAGTGCGCAACTCGCTGGTTTACGCAGCCCTGACAGTGCTCATCTCGGTCAGCCTCGGTCTTTTGTTGGCATATGCCATGAAACAGCCCGGCAAGCTCAGCCGCTGGCTGGATGGCTTCATCATGTTGCCGCTTGGCGCCTCAGCCGTCACCTTGGGTTTGGGTTTTATCGTTGTTTTCAAAGGCGCCTCGCTGAACCGCCCTGGCTTATCCCTGTTGGTACCGGCAGCACACAGTCTGGTAGCGTTGCCCTTTGTGGTGCGAACGTTGCTGCCTGCCCTGCGCAATATCCCGCCCTCCCTCAGGCATGCTGCGGCCATGCTAGGCGCTTCGCCCCTGCGCGTCTTTCGCGAGGTCGACCTGCCCATCCTGCTGCGCTCTTTGCTAGTCTCGGCGGTTTTTGCCTTCACCATCTCGTTGGGCGAATTTGGCGCTTCCAGCTTCATTACCACCCCAGAAAATCCCACCATCCCGGTGGCAATCTACCGCTACATTTCACAGCCAGGTGCGCTCAATTACGGTCAGGCATTGGCAATGTCCACCCTGCTGATGGCGGTCTGCACCGCCGGCATCTGGCTGATCGAAAAAGTGCGCCTGCCCGGAGAAGAGGTATTCTAATGCTTGAAGTCAAAGATATATTCAAAATGTATGAAGGCAAACCTCTCCTGGAAGGGGTATCGTTTTCGGTTGCCAGGGGTGAGACCGTTTGCCTGTTAGGTTCTTCTGGCAGCGGGAAGAGCACCCTGCTGCGTATTATTGCGGGTCTGGAATTGCCTGAATCTGGCAGCGTCAGTTGGAACGGAGAGGACCTTGCCAATGTTCCGCCCTTCCGTCGTCGCTTTGGCTTGATGTTCCAGGATTACGCCCTCTTCCCTCACCGCAGTGTGTCAGAAAATGTGGCGTTTGGATTACGCATGCAGCAGTTGAATACAGTCGAGATACGACAGCGCACCAATCAAGCCCTGCAAACGATTGACATGCTAGAATTTGCCGAGAGGCGTGTGACTGATCTTTCAGGTGGGGAACAACAGCGCGTGGCTTTGGCACGGGCATTGGCACCTGATCCGCACCTGTTGATGCTGGATGAGCCGCTCGGTGCGCTCGACCGAAGCTTGCGTGAGCAGCTCGGGCAGGAATTGCGCCACATCCTGCACGAGACCGATATCCCCGCCATTTATGTCACGCATGACCAGGCGGAAGCCTTCGCCATCGCTGACCGTCTGCTGGTTTTGCACAACGGCAAGATTCTTCAAGAAGGCAGCGCTGAGGAGATTTACCACCACCCCGCTAACGCCTGGGTGGCGAACTTCTTTGGGCTGGGCAACCTGGTGCCTGCTGTTGTTCTGATCTGTCAGCCACTCACATTCCAGAGCGGGATTGGAAAATTTTATATGAATTGCAGTACAGAAATCCCAAATAAAGGGCAGCGCATATGGCTTTTGCTACGCCCAGGGGATGCGCAGCTCTGCACGGACGAGACCGATCAGACCAACTGCTTTACCGGGACCGTCACCGACTGCATCTTCCAGGGAGATGCCTACCTCATCAGCCTACAGATGAAAGACCGCACAAATCTGTCCATCCAATCCCCCAACCCACAAGTGCCTGGTACACAGTTGACTTTCAGCTTTCCTCCGCAAAAAATCCTATGCTTAAATGAGTGACTTTGAGACAGTATATATAATGAAGAATCGCCCATTCAAAGAGTCAAACCAGCCTTTCACAGTGATCAAATGCAATCATTTAGGTATCGAGAAATGG
>CAZJLN010000170.1:0-5093 GCA_964546745.1 uncultured Anaerolineaceae bacterium | reverse complement strand
TCTGCAACGACAAGTTGATTGCTGCTTACGGGCTCAACCCGGTCGGTGGCTCTCCTGAAGACCTGGATGGGCACGGCTCGCATACCGCCAGCACCGCTGGTGGTAACCGCCATACAGCGCACTTCACTGTGGGTGTGGACACCTTTGATGTTGAGATCCAAGGCGTTGCACCGCATGCCAACCTGGTCTCTTACAAAGTCTGCAACCCCTCCTGCCCCGAGACAGCCAGTGTGGCTGCGGTCAACTCTGCAATTTTGTATGATATGGTGGATGTTTTGAACTACTCCATCTCAGGTTCTGATAATCCCTGGAATGATATGGTTGACCTGGCATTCCTGGATGCAAACGCTGCAGGCATTTTTGTTTCCGCCTCAGCGGGTAACGCCGGACCTGGCGCTGGCACAGTTGCCAAGACGGGTGCATGGAACGCCGCTGTTGGCGCCAGCACGCACAACCGCATTGTTGCCAATGGCTTGGATGTCACCGCCCCAACTACCCCACCTGAATTACAGGATCTGGGAGCAGTTCCTGCTGAAAATACCAATATCACAACCGATCTGAGTGGTCCACTCAAATATCTATCTACCAATAATGATGGATGTGTGGCATTCCCTGCTGGGTACTTCGCTGGATCTTTTGCACTGATCCAACGCGGTGGATGTACATTTGCCGTTAAGGAAGCTAACGCTGCCGCAGCAGGTGCTATCGGCATGGTTGCCTTCCAAAGCGCTGGTGGTCCACCTATCGTCATGGGTGCTGCTGGGGCTACAATCCCATCTGTGATGATTGACAAGGCAAAAGGACTTTTATTGAAAGACTATGTCGTTGCCAACCCAACCACCACCACAATCTTGATCTCCGCTTCGACCGCCTTTATTTATGAGGATGGTTATGCGGATGTGATGGGCAACTTCTCCTCCCGCGGTCCTTCACAATTTGAAGTGCTCAAGCCGGACTATGTCGCTCCTGGCGTCAATATCCTGGCGGCAGTCGCAGCAGATGGTACAGAAGTTAATACCTACGATTTTCTCCAGGGTACCTCGATGTCTTCACCGCATGGTGCAGGCTCAGCTGCTTTGATGATCGCCCTCAACCCCACCCTCAGCCCGGCAGAGATCAAATCGATGCTCGCTGCAAGCGCTAATCCCGATATTATATTGAACGATAACGGTGTCGACCCAGCCCTGCCCTTTGACGAAGGCTCCGGTTTGATCGACCTATCTCTAGCGCCAAACATCGGTCTGGTCTTTGATGAGACCTATGACGATTACGTGGCTGCCAACCCCGCCATCGGCGGTGACCCCAAGACCCTCAACCAGCCCAGCATGGTGAACTACGAATGTAAGGGTACCTGCACCTGGACCCGCACTGTCACCAGCATTGCCTCGGTTGACACGACCTATACCGCTGCTTACGACGTGCCGGCTGGCATGACCCTGACCGTTACCCCTGAAACCTTTACCATTGCTCCAGGAGCTGATCAGGAACTGACCATTACAGCAGACGTGAGCGCAATGCCCGTGGACGTATTTACCTATGCCAGCGTCTGGCTGGAGACGAGTGATTATGTGGTTCCTCCGATTGTAAACACTGAAATAGTGCTTCTCGAGGAAGGTTTTGAATCCTCAGTTCCACCCACAGGCTGGAGTGAATATGCACTACTTTCAACTGGTTGGCAACAAGGTGATGCCAATACTTCAGGCTCCATGAGGGACCCCCATTCTGGCATTTTTTATGCATGGCATGATGATGATATATCAGCTGATGATGCCTGGTTAGTTTCACCAGTTCTAACAATTCCGACTGGTACTATCACCTTGTCATTCTGGGAAACTAATTATTACAACACATTCTACGAATTACATGAACTGATGATTTCGACCGGTAGCTGTGTTCCAACCGATGGTGATTTTGTACAGGTAGGCGAATATGCTGCCAATACAACAGAGTGGACTCAGCGCAGTCTTGACCTGAGCTCTTACACCGGTTCAGATATTTGCTTCGCCTTCCATTATACAGGTGAATATGCAGATCATTGGTATTTGGATGATGTTAAGGTTTCTGCAGAAGTCGAAGGTGCTGTTATGTTCACTGACCTGAAGCTGCCTGTGGTTGTTGTTCCGACCGCCTTTACCCCCGTCATCACCGTTGACCCTTCTGAGATCACCTCCACCCAGGCACCTGGCATGAGTGTTGATCAGACCCTGACCATCGGTAACGTGGAGGGTGGCGCGGACCTTGAGTGGACCATCGCTGAAGCACCGGTCCAAGCACTCAGCCTGGAACTCGCCCCCGACGCCATGCCGTTTAAGGATTGGAAGGTGACCACCGAGGCTGGACCTGAACTACAAGCCTCCGGAGCACATGCCAGTGTGGATACTGGCACGCCTAAATCGTCTATTGATGCCGACCTAATCCTCTCTCTTGATGATGGCACGGCAGAGAATAATATTGGAATTGGCGGAACATTGGAATTCCTTTACTTAAACCGTTTCTCACCTGATGCAATGAACTTCCCAATGACCCTCAATGAAATCCATGTGTATTTTGATAGCGGGGGTGGTGCATTAGTTGGGGATTCGATCAGTCTGGTGGTTTATGAAAACACCAGCGGTAACGCAGACCCAGCGGTTGGTTCGAACTTACTGTACCAGCAAGATGCCACTGTAACTGGACTCAATGCCTGGAATGTTTACACCCTCACTACTCCCGTAGTGCTGAACGGACCTGGCGATGTGCTGATCGGTGTGATTGCGCTTGAGGTACCTGGCGTTTCTTACTGGCCAGCTGCAATTGATCAAACCACCACACAGCAGCGGTCATGGGCTGGTTGGTGGAATGCTTCACCGCCACCCACACCCCCAATTCTACCTCCAGATCAATCCTGGACTTTGATCGACGCTTACTTCCCAGGCAACTGGATGGTTCGTGGTCTGGCTACGGTTCAAGCTCCTTGCGACAACCCCGCGGATGTGCCCTGGCTGAGCCTTGACCTGACTTCCGGTACCACTATACCAGGTGCAACGACCCCTGTGACGGTGACGCTGGATTCAACCGGTCTGGCTATCGGCAGTTACGCTGCTAATCTGTGTGTTGCTAGCAACGACCCGGTCACCCCGCTGGTGGTCGTGCCTGTAGCGATGGACGTGATTGGCGATCCCTGCATCACGGTTTTACCCGCTGACCTCGAACAAACTCTTCAGCCCGATCAAACCGCCACCCAAACCCTGACGGTGAGCAATAGCTGTGATTTCCCTGCTGATTTTGAGATCGTGGAAGCAGAAACGCCTGAAAAGATTGCGGCTGAACTGCTTTTCGAAGGCTTTGAAGGTGGCGTTATGCCACCAGCTGGCGGGTGGGAAACCTTCCACCGCGGAACGACTGTATGGGAGTGGGAATTGGTTGATGCGGCTACCTATCCTCAGTATGTGTACGAAGGAGCCTATGCTGCATGGGCAAACTGGGACTATCCAGATACCTCAGATGAATGGTTGCTAACACCAGTTGTTGATACGACTGACTTGCTCGATCTTGAGCTGCACTTTATGGCAGAGGCCAACGTCACTTGGCCGACAGCTACATTGAGCTTGTGGGTGACTGACGCGGCTGGTGATCCTCTTACCACAGAACCCCTATGGGATTTGGTTCGGGATGAGACATGGTCAGACTTTATATATCGGGAAGTCATCGTTGACCTCAGCGCTTATGATGGACTTGGCGACATCCGCGTTGCCTGGCAATATGTCGGCGTTGATGGCAACAGTGTTGGGCTCGACAATATTACCCTCATGGCTGCCGACCCTGTCTTTGACATCCCCTGGCTGTCTGAAGACCCACTGGCTGGCAGCGTACCCGCTAACAGCACGCTGGACGTGGACGTCACCTTTGACTCCACCGGCTTGGCTGCTGGCGATTACGACGGTCTGCTGAAGGTCATCAACGAACCCTTTGATGATATTGATGTGCCGGTTGTGCTACACGTGATTGACATGTGGGGCATCTACCTGCCATTGATCATGAAGTAGCCCTAAGCTTTACATTGTTTGACAAAACCTGCCCCACCCTGGGCAGGTTTTTGTATCCCAAACCTCCGCCTTCTACCCATAAACGATCAAGAAACGCCCAAAAGCTTGACAATCACCCTCGAATGCCTCTATAATCATCATAGAAACATTAAATCCTATTAATCGATATTCATCAAAACCTCATTGCTGTCTCATTAAGAACACCGTAGAACCATATTAGATTACGAGAGCCATTCAATTTTGCAGATCAGGAGGTAACCTATCATGAAGAGAAGCTATTTCTACGGGCTAGTTTTACTCACTATAATCTTGTTGATGAGCGCATGTGTGCCCTTCACCTTTTCCCCGCCAACGGAAATCCATCTTGATCCAGGTGATCAGATGGAAGACGCCGTGATAGCTGTGGATGGGAATGGACGCTCGCATATCGCCGGCGTGGTCAATGACCGTATCGTCTATTATCGTACCCACTATGGCGAGCCGTTGGCCAAATTCGCCATGGTGATGACCGGATCTGGAACTGACTGGAAGCAGTTTGATCCTGATATTGCTGCCATGAACGACGGTACTGCTTATATTGTTTGGGTTGAACAACATGGTGGACCGGAGAAATATGCGTGCTGGCGTTATGTCCCGTTGTACCCACCCGTAGGCGGCTATCAAAAAA
This sequence comes from uncultured Anaerolineaceae bacterium, assembly GCA_964546745.1. Lineage (GTDB taxonomy): Bacteria > Chloroflexota > Anaerolineae > Anaerolineales > Anaerolineaceae > CAZJLN01. The sequence continues at coordinate 401 of CAZJLN010000170.1, read as the reverse complement.
ATTGTCTGCCCCTGGATACAACCCTCCAAACCACAGGAAACGTCCGGGTGGTTAGCAATGGGTATTTCGTCTATGCGGTATATGATCGCCTGTACCTGACCGATAGCATGGGTCGGATTGGGGCGTTGATGTATAAAGAGCTACCGAACATCGCCAATACAGGTGCTGCTTACGATTATATTAATTATTTTCAAACGGGAGATATCTATGGCTTGGATATGGTGATCGATACTGCAGGTAAACTGCACATTGCCATCATGGATAACTATACTGTCACTGGCAGCCCTCCATACACCGACAGGCTTCATTATAGATCCAATGTAACCACGGATTCTTTAGGCACCATGGAACAAGGGTTTACGATTGCTACAGGTGCTAGTTTAGGCGAGGATGTTGAGCCG
>CAZJLN010000169.1:3130-5097 GCA_964546745.1 uncultured Anaerolineaceae bacterium | reverse complement strand
TTTTAATCTCTCACTCAGAGCAGCGGCTGCTTTTTCCTCGCCATGCACGAGTATGATCTTCTTTAAGCTTTCTTTGCTAGCAGCGGCATAGTTCACAAGCATATTCTGTCCGGCATGCGCGCTCAAGCCGCCGATGGTTGCCACTTCTGCCTTTCTAAAGTACTGCTCGCCAAAGATGTGTACTTTCCGTTCTCGATCCGCCAAGCGCCTCCCTAAAGTGTTGGGAGACTGCCATGAAATGATTGCGATGGTATTCTTGCCGTCTTCAATGTTGTTTTTAAGATGGTGCAAAATTCGTCCGCTTTCTGCCATGCCTGAAGCGGAGATGATGATCATCGGTTCTTTAAACTCATTCAGGGCTTTGGACTCATCCACAGAGCGGGTGAAGATCAGATTATTGAAGTCCAAGGCTGGCGTGCGATGTTCCGCGATGAAGCGCCAGGTCTCTTGGTCAAAGCATTCTGAGTGCCGGCGATACAAGTCCGACGCTGCAACAGCCAGGGGGCTGTCGATGACGACTGGGATATCGGGGATGACGCCCTCATCCATTGCCTCACTCAGAAAATAGCTCAAGGTTTGCGTTCTGCCTACCGCAAACGCTGGAACGATGACCTTGCCCCCCCGCTTGACAGTCCGATTGACAACTTCGGCAAACTCGTCAAAGGCTTCTTCAATCGATTCATGCGCTTTATCGCCATAGGTACATTCCATGATGAGATAATCGGCAGAGTCTGGCAAAACAGGATCCTGCAAAATGGGCACATCATAGCGCCCAACATCTCCTGAGAACCAAACTCGCTTCTGGGAGCCATTTTCAGAGATATCCATGACGACCGCTGAGGAGCCGAGAATGTGTCCAGCGTCCACCAGCTTTACACTGACGCCTGGTATTGGCTCAAAAGTCTGGTTGTAACGCACAGATTTGAACAGTGGCATGGTATCAATGGCATCTTCAGTTGTGTAGAGCGGTTCGACGGGTGGCAAGCCTTGTTTTCTGCGCTTCTTGTTGACATATTGAACATCCCACTCATGGATATGCCCCGAATCCCGCAGCATGATATCCGCAAGGTCGACTGTCGCATTGGTCGCATAGATCGGTCCATTGTATCCCTGCTTCACAAGGTTTGGCAGGTTGCCACTATGGTCTATATGGGCATGTGAGAGGATCACTGCATCGATCGATTCGGGTTCAAATGGGAAGTTTAAATTGACTTCATACGTATCTTTGCGATGTCCCTGAAAGAGCCCACAATCTAAAAGCAATCGTCGATCGTTGACCTCTATCAAGTGCATGGAGCCAGTGACTGTTTGAGCTGCCCCTAAAAAATGAATTTTCATCTAAGGTTTCCTTTGCTATGTACTCTTCGAGTCAAAATGACGGATAGTATTTCTTCACCAAACGTCGATAAGCGATAGGGAAGATCTTGCATGCAGCGTTTCAACTCTTCAAGGTTTTGTGGATTCTCAACAGCAATATTGTTTAGGACATCTTTTGAGAGGATCACATCCGAAGGGACGCCCATGCTCAGCCCTTTATCCCTGCGCCAATCGCTTAGCTTTTCTTTTCGATCTCGAAGAGTCTTTTGCATATGAAATGCTTCATCAAATGAATCTTGCCCTTGATGAGACAAGAAGGGTCTTTTCTTGGAGTCTTTTATCGCCTGGATGAGCCCTCGTCCATATCGCTGAATTTGGCTCTTACTGAGGGATGACAGCAGTTCGAGTTCCTGAATATAACGAGGCATTGTCTGAGCCATTTCCAACAATGCCTGGTTGTTCATGATCTTAAAGGGGGGTTTATTGTGATTTTTTGCTAATGTTTCACGATGATCGTAAAGACTTTGCATGACGACCAGCTGTTTAGGCTTAAGTTGATTAACCCCGCGAATCCGCCACATATCCGCTTCGTGATTTTGCAGGGCAATGGAGTGTTTTGCCAGGTAGGCACATTCCTCTTGCACAAGCTT
>CAZJLN010000169.1:0-3030 GCA_964546745.1 uncultured Anaerolineaceae bacterium | reverse complement strand
AACAAATTCACAAAATCAAAACCAAAATCGCGTTTTAGGCACACAAGGTCGTAATCCGCTGCATGAAAGATCTTTTCAATGGATGGGTTTGAGAACAGGTCGTTCAAACAAGATAAATCGGGGAGTGCCAGGGGATCCACCAAATAATCTTTCGTCAGGGTTGAGAATTGGATCAGGCAGACCTGCTCCTGGTAAACAAAAAGGCTGTTGGATTCGGTATCAACAGCGATCATCGACTGACCCAGTAGATCAGTCATCATCTCAGCTAAAAGGCTTTTATTATCGACCCAAATTGGATCCGAAGGCGTTGAGCTTTCCATTCGTTCATTATACCTAAATTGCTAGCCGTATACTGCTTATTTGAATGATAGGATTGGACGAAGTATCGCTCTACTCGAAGAGTGCACAGCAAATGATTTATAATTTTTTCAATATCCAAATAAGGAGCCAGGCAGATGAAAGCAATTTTACAACGGGTAACCCACAGCAGTGTTCTTGTCAATAACGAGGTCATTTCCGAGATTGGTAATGGATTATTGATCTTACTTGGGATCGCTCAGAACGATACGCAAGCGTTTGCAGAAGCATTGGCGATGAAAGCTGCCACATTACGGATCTTTGAGGACGCGGATGGGAAAATGAATCTCTCTTGTTTGGATGTGAAAGGCAGCGCGATCGTTGTATCGCAGTTTACCTTGCTTGCAGATACCAGGCGCGGACGCAGACCCTCATTCACGGATGCAGCCCGCCCAGAAGTAGCAGAACCTATTTGCGAACATTTTATTCAAAAGCTGAATGAATTGGGTGTGCCTACCCAGAAAGGGGTTTTTGGGGCACATATGGTGGTCAATATTCAAAATGACGGACCAGTCACAATTGTGTTAGAGTCCTAAGATACAAGAATCAAGAGCCAAGGAACAAGACTCAAGAAAAAAGAGAGATTGCTTCGCTACGCTCGCAAGGACAAAATTCAAGAAACAACCCGCAGGGACGCAGAGCGGGGTGCGCAGCGCGAGCGAAGAGGATCGACACCCTACAAGGACGAAAAAAGATGGTGCGATCAATTGCGGATCGCACCCTACTCTGATTCGTAGGTTTTTGGCGTAAGAGAAGCGGATCTCACCCACCTCATTCATCCCCTAACATCACTGACAAATCTGTGCCTGGATGCCACAACCATGCGTCAAATGCCACCGCTTCTGCGCCAGCGTTTAGCATAGCAGACGCATCTTGCTTTGAAAAGACTCCCCCACCCCCAATCACTCTAAGTTCTTGCTGTGCACGCTTCGACAAGTCTTTCAAACGCTTGACCTCTGCCAGCGCGAGCGGAAAAATGGCTGGTCCAAATAATCTACCGCTGATCAGGTTCCCCTCTCCATCTGGCAGCAATCCATAAGGTTCGGATAAACGGATCATGCTCACCGGGAGACCAAGGATCTCATCTGAGAATCGCTGACTCTGATCCAGCCCCAGTCTGATGATCAAAGGCAACTCCCCTTGGGCTTCCTGAACAAGGTTTTTAATGTCGCTGCATGCCATCATGGGGGCGAATCCCAATTCGATCGCAATCACATTCTCGCAAGATTCCAACTGCCGGATCATCTGCGTTAGCTGTGTACTCTTCGAGAATGGCTGCTTATCTTCTGCCATCAGGTGGACGATGATGGGCAGTTCGGCATTTGCCCAGAGGTCTCGATATTTTTTCAGCACCCGGCTAAACCCTGGATTGGGGTGACCCGTATGCAGAAGAAACCCTTCGTTGCTGTGTACTCTTCGAGCAAATGGGATGCAAACCCGATCTTGGGCTGCCTTCCTGGCTGTGTAACTGATAGGATTGGTGATAAATGCCCCTAACATTCCCCATACGCGGCGATTCTTTGGGTCGGGGAAAAAGCCCAAAGATCCAGAAGCGTTAATATAAGGCAGATCCAACGCCAGACTTTGTCGATTTGAATCCAATTGCTCAAACCACATAAACAAGTTCTTCCAATTTAAAAACCGGACCGTCCTTGCAAGCCAGCTTTTGCCCATGCTTCGTGTCAACTGCACAAACGCCGCAATCGCCAACGCCAGCGCATGCAAAGCACTCTTCGAGAGGCATTCCAGTTCGGATCAATACTTGACCGGGCACTTTTCTACTCAGCTTTCCAAACATCGCCCGCAGTGTGTCAAGGTCCTTACTCGTCATGTCGATATACAAATACTCCGCCCAAGAGAGGGCTTCTGGTAAAGCATCCAACCCCTGGACCTCCAATTCAGGCGGTAAAGTGGATAGTTGGATGCCTTGGGTCAGATCCATGAACAAACTCACCGAGACCTTTTTGGCGATTGCCTGGGTGATGAGGGGTAAGAGGCGCAGGGGATCTGGCGTTCTCGAAGCGTGCATAGCAAGCGTTAGAAAACAACACGAAGAGTGCTCAGCAAGGGAAGTGACATTGGCAGCCAAGGAGAAGCCGTTGCCGTGGGGACCCGATAAATGCAAGACCTCTCCGGGGTTCCAATCGGCGGGAATTCGATCCAGGAGAAGCGTGTTGTCGCTTACCAGGCTGGCGGGAAAGGCAATGACTGGCATGGCATAGTGGCGGTCTGCGCGCCAGACCTGGAAGTACTGCCCCGGTTGGACGACCAGTTCATGCGCAACGCGAATGAGACCGCTGTTTTCCGCTTCAAGCGCGCTATTTTGCTCAAGCTGTAACTCGAAGCGTGCACAGCAAGCAACGATCTCTTCCAGGACTGCTTCAAATATTTTCATGATGCCATTTGGTTACTCGAAGAGTGCACAGCAAAGGGTGCTGTCTTCAACACTTGCATTTCGGACTGCAGAAATGGGATGAGATCAGAAAGTGGGATTTCTCGCTTTTCTTCCTGGTCACGCCGCTTGAATTCCACACAATCCTTGGCAAGCGTACGCTCAGAGATGGTCAGGCGGATGGGCAGCCCGATCAGGTCAGCATCGTTGAACTTCACCCCAGCGCGCTCCTCGCGGTCATCATACAGGGGCATCAAACCGTTAGCAGCTAACTGGTCATA
>CAZJLN010000168.1:0-5149 GCA_964546745.1 uncultured Anaerolineaceae bacterium | reverse complement strand
TAGGTTCGTATTTGCACAGGACGGATATGTTCTTCCATCCGTTTGCTCTGCTGATCAAACCATGGCATCCGTTCTCATTGAAAATGATATTCTCATGATCCCTGTGCCTTTCCCACAGCGAAACAAAGAGACTGCCATTCAGTTTCATTTTACAAGGATAGTAAGTAAGTGATTTTCTCGCATGTTCAAGACAATCATTAACACTGGCAGGATTATCAAACTCAACGCGGATCTGTGTGCTGTAATTGATTTTCTCTTCAATTACCTTCAAAGTTATATCAGGTCTTACGCCCGGCTGTCTGACATTAAACAAAAGCTGAACAGTTTGTCCTTCACAGCGGGTTATAACCGCTATTGCCTTGGTGCCCAACCTGGAATTAAACATAGCCATAAAGCCCATTCCAAACTGACCAATTTTTTCAGTATTGTTGTACTTATCGGTACCACCCAGTGTGACGAGTAATTTTAGCCTCTCCGTATTCATACCCTCACCAAAGTCTTTGATCGATATCCAGTTATGACCCGATTCAATATCTCCCATACGTTCTTCCCAAGGCGTTCCATTGGGATAGCTATCCAAGGCATTTTGTATCAATTCACTGAATGCCCGCCCAGGTTTTCCACCAAATTGGCGTTCAGTCAGCTTCTTAAAACCCTCATCCATATCAATCTCAAAGCCATTTGGCATAAGATGTGTCTCCAGTATTTCATTAAGTGTTTTCATACTCTTTTTTTTCGTTTATGTTTTACATGATTAGTTAGATCTACTGCCGCCTTTCATACAATTCCGCATGAAATCAATCAGTTCCCTTTCTATTCCTCCTTCTCCATTGACTGCTTTATTATATGTCGCATAGTATCCTATACGCGAAATGGCATCAAGAATAAGAAGGTCTTCGCGTGCTTCGGGCGTAATATGTGACAGAATATTGTTATCCGCTAAACACATGGCTATTGCCCAGTGTGCAGAAAGATCCGGATTTATTACCGACAGATGTACAAATTCTCTGATCTCAGGATGGAAGAGGTTTAATGTGATGAGGTTATTCCGGTACATGAATTTCTTCCTTGTACAGGGTGTTTTCGCATCCTTTTCCACAAGATAACCTACCCTCCATTTAATATTTGAAAGATCATTTTCGGCTGTTTTTGCTTCTTCGCAAATTCCTGCGCAATCCTCAGGTCTTATTTTTTTCTTGTCATTTCCCCACCATTTGGTTTCCCAATACACTTTCTTTTTGTCGTCAATACTGTCAAGTTCAACTTTCACAGGCTTATAACCCAGGTAGCTCTCAAATCGTTGCTCCTCCGTTGTTAATTTGTTTTGCTCGCCGGGAGGCATTTCCAACACAATATCTTCGCTGTTAAGATTGATAATATTGTCAGGAAACAGATCTTCCAATAAACGAAGGGCACCATCTGCCTGTTCCAGCGCCAAAACCGAAGCTTTAAACTCGCTATAATCAATGCCTTCGCTGTTTTTTGCCTCAATATAGATTCTGTTGGTCAGGGTGATCTGATTTCTCAGCTCTTCCATTGAAAGTCGTTTTCCTTCAACTGAGCGAAAGACAGGATAACCAGTCCAGGGATTGCCACTCCCGGAAAATGTTAATAATCCAATTGTCATCTCATCGGTTTTATCCAGTGATACAGGCCGCACCTTTATTGTATTAAAACCAAAATGACTTGTAAGAAAGGTGAAATATTCAGGAACAATCTGGTTTCTGATTATTGCCGATAATTCTGCTAGAATATCCTCGTTGCAAAGGCAATGTCTTCCGAAAGGCAATTCGAATGCTTCACTATCTGCACGGATCATGAGGTTCGGAATGCGGCAACTATCCTGAAGACCATAGTTGAAAAGATCGTATCTGGAACCAATAAATACCCGGTTCTGAAAGATTTCATGAACTCCGTTTCCTACACCCATTACAACCTCACAAGCTTTACCACGCAATACAACGTTATATGAACGGCCATAACTCTCTTCCGGATATGTCCATTCACCCCGGGGAAGTGAATTGAACAAATAATCTCCGGGGGCATTATCATCAGCCATTTCAAACTGCACAGCAATCGGAAGATACCTGATATACTTGTATAGTATGTCATAAAGCCTGGTGGTAAGTTGATTTGCGGTCATGTTTTTCTTGAAAGTAATTTCAAATGAAGTTCCTTGCGTTTGAATTAAACTGTTTTTCCGTATGATAATCTGGCGATCATCCAACAGACTGTCTGTTTCAAAATCAAAGCACTCTTTACCCGTTGATGTGCAAACCTTATATAAAATAAGTCCGGGAATTGCAGCTGCGCTTAGCTTTCCTATTCCATGTCGGCCAACCGGTTTAATTGCAGCTTCATGTTTTCTCGACCTGAAGATGGTAAGGAAATCTTTCAATCCTGAAAGATTCATGCCTTTCCCATTGTCAGTTATGGTTACCGTTAAAGTGTCCTGGGATTCAGTTATCCTGACAAGACAATAGGTCGCCATTGCATCATACGCATTCACCACATATTCCCGGATGAACTCAAAATAATCGGCAAACTGGGTGCACATGTTTTTCTTTAAGTGCAACCTGTCGGCCTGTATACCGGCACTTTCAATGTTCTTAAGTTTATCACTAAGTTTTTCCTGGGGTAATTTGTCTGGCTCCATGATGTTGATTATTGGTTAACAATAATCTTATGAGCCAAAAATGTGCCAATAATTGTAATATCAAGATATACAATTAATTATCGGAATAATAATAGTTGAGTTAGAGAAAGTCAATCGGTTGGTTTCAACTTGTTTTTTCACTTGTTGGCTATTGATAAACCGGCTAATTTTAGTAGTTCAGGAATCTTTTTGACGGCTTCAACATCTTTTATCTATGATAATACGTTTTTCTTTCTATTCATGAATTTTATATACCTCATACCCGACTTTTGCCAGCAAGATGGGTATGTTATCCACCGGTTCATAATCGTAACCGCGGGTTTTTTCGTCTAGTTTCTCCCATGCCTTTATGCAGGGGTTGAGTTTCCTTGCTATATCCTTACGCGGTCCGTATCTCCACCCTTCAAGCAGACGCTCGGCATTCCAACGGGCATGTTCGAGTTTGGCCAACATATCATATGCTTCAGGAGTAACAGATTCCTTAATGACAATTGGATTAATGGATTTGGTTGATTTACGTATTGATAACCCTACCCGTTTCAGAATATGCTCATAAAAAGCAACTTGCTTCAGGTTGGACTTCTGAAGTGACGAATCGAGGTTTTTCCAGGGCATTAATACCTTGTATTTGTTTATATCATCAGTGGTTGATTTAAAATCTGCCAATCCTTTGTTCATGTAAAATTCATGCACCCTGGGAGCCAGTTCCTCAATTTCTTCTTTATTAAGAATTGTTTCTGCCGACTGGTTAACCAGTGCCCACAAGGTAAGCGGGTCATTTGGCAAATGTATCAGGTTGCGGTGATTCATAAAGGGTTTTTCCTGCATGAATTCAGTTACTGCCCTTCCGCTGTATGCTACCAGGGCAACCATTGCCCCAAGTGAAAGTGCAATTTTGTATTCCATGGTGGCAATCCTGCCCCCGTCAATCCCAATCAGGATAACTTCTTTGGGATCAATTCCATTGACGATCAGGTCTGCCCAGCATACAAGAATGTCTAATGCGGAAAAATGATCCGAAGGCGTTTCAAAGAATTCATCATAGGCAGGAGATTTTATGGCATCGTTCGGAAGATTTTTGGGTAAATAAGCAACCAGATTAAAATCAACCGGAACTTCCTGCTGTATTTTCTGTTTCACTTGCCCTGCCAAACCGGGAATACCGGCAGTGGTTCCTCCACTGATAATGGTTCCTTTAAAACCATGCATCAGTTCACGGATGCAGCTATCGTAATTATCTGTTTTTGATTCATCCATTGCGGATGCACCACCTGCAACAATAACTACCGGCGTTTTGAAAGGATCTTTTTTAATCCTGAATTGATTCAGGCTCGTTTTATATTGCTCACGCCTGGCAGCTTCTGATGACAGGTACATGGCCAGGTTAAGGTAAAGCTTTGCCTGTTCCGCAAGTTTTGGATTCAGGGTTTTCAACCTGCCAATCAGCGCAATCTCAGCAATAACAGTTTCCCGGCTGGTGAGGTATTTCCCGTTTAGAATGGTTTCAACTGCATTGGCATATGCATGGATGCAGCCTGCTTCATCATCAAGAAGCAGGTAACAGTGACCTATTGCAAAGTAAGCCGGAACGCGTTTAATCCCTATATTTATCAATTCGTTCAATTTGAGAATGGACTGGCAAATATTCGTTTTAAAAAGACTGATGTTATAATTTGCCATATCCTCATTGCGAAGCACAATTGATTCCATTAAAGCCACAAGATAGAGTGGATTTTCTGGCATCATGTTGTGCGCATGATTCAGTAAATCAGCCACACGGCGCGTTTCTTCAATATTTCGTTGCAGCAATTTTCCGGCCCTGTAATACATGTAACTCAGCATTTCCGCGTTCTCATTCTTCACCTCCGGTGCCAAATCATTGAAAGTATTCAATGCCTGTTCAATAATTATAACTGCATCGTAATAGCGCTTGCTGTTTGTTTCTTTTCCACATGACAAAGCCTCAGCGACACCATATTCAAACCTGAGTCTGCCGCTTAGTATCGGGTCGTTCACCTCAACATCCAGCAATGGTTTAAGCAAATCAATTGCCTGCGAAAAATTATCATCTGCGCGGTAGATGGTTGAAAGTTTCAGGCAGTTTTTGATGCGTTCACCGGCATCTTTTCCCAGCACTGAAATCAGCGTTTTCAGTTTCAGGATATCGATGCCAGCCTTTTCGGTTTCATATTGAAGTTCATACATGGTTGACAGGGAATCAATTTCAGATGACATTCCGGCAAATTCCTTGTCTGCATTTTCAAGCATGGCAGATAAACGAGCTGCTTCCCGTTTCCATTCATCCGGGATGTTCAGATCGGTTTTGTAAATGCGATCATGTGATATGTCGGCCCACAGGTGTTCTGCCAATGTGCGAACCTGTATCTCGGCTTTCAGGCTTTTAAACTTCTCATCAACTTCCACACCAAGTATTGTATCCTTTTTTGGACTAACGATATAGTGTCCAGACCGGTAACCGTATTCATTCACCTG
>CAZJLN010000167.1:0-5152 GCA_964546745.1 uncultured Anaerolineaceae bacterium | reverse complement strand
ATCCACACTTTTTATAATTTTACATCCTGACATTGTATCGTAAAAGCAAATCTCTTTGCTGGCTATTGATTCCAACAAGAAGTTAAAAAAGGAAGTTCAATTGAGTCAAAAAACCGCACTGACATTCTTAATTATTTCCATTTTCATTTGGGAAAAGCATCAAACAAAAGTCATCTATCGGTAACGATTCTGGGTTCAATTCATCTTTTAATTTAACACAGATAGTAATGTGAGAATTCAACCCTCTTGCTTATTTATTTCTACCTCCACTCCTTTTCTGCTTGCCTAGGCGTAATTTTCTATCTCTTTAGGCTGGATTATTTGCATCTAACACTGAGTTGAAGTTAAAAAAATACTAGATACTAAGAATCTCTGGTAAAACAAATATGGCTACATCTTGTCTTGATCTAATCTGATCCGCTAGTTGGGAGGTGAATCCGCTCCGTGAGCATAAAGCATATTGGATTTGACGGTTTTCTAGCTCAGGTTTTACCTGCTGGGCTTTCCGTTCCAATTCTGCCAGAATGTCCACCCCCATCGGTTTGCTGGTCCACTTACATTCCACTAGGATCGCGTCATTTTCTCCTATCACAATAAGATCAATCTCCTCATTGGCTTTCCACCAATTGCCAATATTGGTAGGAATAAAAGGTAACTTGCCGGATAGACCGGTTTGCCAGAAAAATTGATGGCATACTTCCTCAAAGGTTAGGCTGGTAAAATGGTCAATTTCGGGTAGCACCTTGTTTTCTAGGATTGTTTGTCCTCCGCCGCGTTCAAGCTGGGATCGGTTTGGGTGAACATATTGAAACCAGAAGCGTAGATATTGGTCTTTCAAACGATAGATTCCACGGCGACTCTTTTGGGGTTGCGTCTCTGTCACAGGGACCAGCCGTTCTACAAGGTGAAGTTGCTGCAAAGTATCCAAATAGGCGGTTGCGCCTTCTATCCCAGTGGCTTGTTTAATTTCGTTCAGCCGGGTTTTACCTGTTGCGATGGCTTGTAGTATTGCAAAGTAATTGCGCGGTTCCCGCAGCTCTTGTTGAAGCACAAAACGCACTTCATCATAGAGAAAAGAACCCCGAGTGAGGATCCCTTCCAAAATATTTTGATTCAGTGTCTGATTAGATTGAATGGTGTGCAGGTATGCTGGTGTACCACCGTAAACCGCATAAGTGCGTACCTGGTCTTCAATAGGAAATTTTGGATAAAACAATCTTGCATCTCTCAACTGCAACGGTTCAAGCAAATATTGAGCAGTCCTTCTGCCGTATAGTGGCGCATGATACCCAAGAACAGTATCTTCCATCATTCCGATGTAAGATCCACAAAGGATTAACATGATCTGACTATTCTTCAATGTTTGATCCCAAACCCGTTGCAGAAGGGTTGCTATCGGTGGGTGAGCAGTCACCAGATAGGGGAATTCATCTAAAACCACCACTAACCTCTCGCTTTGTGCTGCATGGGCTAGTGCATTAAATAGGTCTTCCCAGGTGGAGTAAACAGCATTAATCTGATTATCTCCAAATAAAGTCGAATTGATTGTATTGGATAATGAAGCCCTGAGAGATAATTCCGAACCCATGTCGGAAACAAAGAAAATTGATCGTTTACCTTCACAAAAGCGAGCCAGCAGTTCAGTCTTTCCAACCCTCCTACGGCCATAAAGAACAAAAAATTCCGCTTTGTCTGAAACATATCGTTTTTCCAACAGTTCAAGTTCTAAATATCGGTTGACGAACATAGGCCCTCCAATTATGAAATTTGTATTTAAGGAAATCTAGATTATGATAATCTGGATTATTTTATTTATTATAGCACATCCTAAATAAATGGGCGTCAACTATCCTTCAATATGGAAACCTTTAGGTTCTTCTATAAAAAGATTCTTTTCCACTCAGAGATGTAGAGATGCTAAACAAAGAAATATTAATTACCGATCTCACAGAGAATGTAAAATATCATAGTAAATATTAGGGGGAAAGAAACTGTTTCGAGCAGTCCACACACCTTTGTTGCAATTCTTGAAGAGTCTAACAGTAACAGCTTTTCAAGGGTTATAAAGATGGTTCTTCGGATAGCTTCAGAGAAAAAAGAAATTTAGTAGGGGGGTTTCGCAAGCCGTGGAAAGGCTGATTGGAAACCGATTAAAGGCACTTAGCTGGAGTTTGGTCTTGACAAAAAGATGTTTATGAATTATTCTATATATAGAATTTTTCTAAGTTTAGAATAAATATAGTTCATTATGAAAAACATTGATCCTGAATTTCTAAATAAACAATTGCAGCAGAGGGATATTCGACCTTCGTATCAGCGTCTGAAGGTGTTGGAGACCTTATATAAGCTCGAGGGACATCCCAACGTGGAGGAGTTATTTGAAGTTTTGTCGCAAGAAATCCCCCCACTCTCCAAGGCCACGATCTATAACACGCTGCATACCTTTGTTGATGCCGGTTTAGTTCGATCGGTTGGAATTGACGATGAAGAGCTGCGTTATGACATTATCATGGAAAACCATGGGCATTTTAAGTGCGTGAAGTGTGGGAAGATCTATAACTTTGCAATTGACATTGACTGCAGTCCAATCAGAAACCTAGAGCATTTCCAGATCTTGGAAAAAAATGTGTATTTCAAGGGGGTGTGCCCCTCTTGTGCCTCAATATTAGAAAAATCAAAAGGAGAATAACAAATGGAAGACAAAAAGAAATTAACCACCGCAGCCGGTGCACCTGTACCGGATAACGATAATGCCATTACCGCTGGACCTCGCGGACCGATGCTGCTTCAGGATGTGTGGTATCTTGAAAAGCTGGCGCATTTTGACCGTGAAGTGATCCCAGAACGGCGCATGCATGCTAAAGGCTCTGGCGCCTTCGGAAAGTTTACCGTCACACATGATATTACATCATACACTAAAGCCAAGATCTTCTCTGAAATTGGCAAAGAGACCGAGTGTTTTGTGCGGTTTTCGACCGTGGCGGGCGAGCGGGGTGCCGCGGACGCGGAACGCGATATCCGTGGGTTTGCGATGAAATTTTATACTGAAGAGGGTAACTGGGACCTGGTGGGCAACAATACGCCGGTCTTTTTCCTAAGAGACCCGCATAAATTCCCGGATCTGAACCGCGCGGTGAAACGTGACCCAGAGACCAATTTGCGCTCTGCCAAAAATAACTGGGACTTTTGGACCAACCTGCCAGAAGCACTGCATCAGGTTACGATCACCATGAGTGAACGCGGTATTCCCTATTCCTACCGTCATATGCACGGTTTTGGTAGCCATACTTATAGCATGATCAATGACAAAAACGAACGCGTGTGGGTTAAATTCCACCTCGTTACTCAGCAAGGGATCAAGAACCTGACTGACGCAGAGGCTGAGGCGATCGTTGCCAAGGACCGCGAAAGCCACCAGCGTGATTTGTTTGACAGCATTGCCAAGGGTGATTTCCCACGCTGGACGATGTACATCCAGGTGATGACGGAAGAACAAGCCAAGCAGATGCCTTATAACCCATTTGACCTGACCAAGGTCTGGTATCACTCCGAATTCCCCTTGATCGAGGTGGGTGTAATGGAACTCAACCGCAACCCTGAGAATTACTTCCAAGACGTGGAGCAGGCGGCGTTCAACCCGGCAGCAGTGGTGCCTGGAATCAGCTTTTCTCCGGATAAGATGTTGCAGGGTCGGCTGTTTTCCTATGGGGACGCACAGCGCTACCGCTTAGGTGTGAACCATCATCAGATCCCTGTGAATAGCCCCAAGAATGCCAATGCGCACGCTTCGCATCGTGATGGATTGATGCGCGTGGATGGCAATCATGGTGCAACACTGGGGTATACGCCAAATAGCTTTGGCGAATGGGACGCACAACCTGAATTCAAGGATCCAGCGTTGGATCTGTTTGGACCGGCGGATGCCTGGAACTTCCGCGAGGATGATTCGGATTATTACACTCAGCCAGGTAAACTGTTCCGTCTGATGAGCCCTGAACAACAGCAGGTTCTGTTTGAGAACACCGCTCGCAACATGGGCGATGCGCCTGAGTTCATCAAGATCCGCCATATTGGCAACTGCTTGAAGGCTGACCCTGCGTATGGCAAGGGCGTGGCAGATGCATTGGGGATCGCGTTGGATAAGGTGAAGTAAGCTTTCTTTAGATAATTGAGAGCCGGGTTAGAACAAACTAGCCCGGTTTTGATTTAAAATATAGGAAAGGAGACTTGATTATGGAAAAGCGTCCTGTTAGTGTTCGGTTGACCCTGGTATTTATGCTGATCAATGCCGTGATATGGCTGGGATTTGGTGTCATCGTTTTATCAGGATTGCATCCGGCGCTGGATGAATCAAAACTGATCCGTTTTGGGTATGGAGGCATTGCGATCCTGGCGGCAGCGTTCCTGATGTTGATGTATTTTCTCTTGAGGAAACCTAAGAAGATCGCATGGTATTTGAGCGTGTTGTTTTTTGTTGCAGGGGCTGTGGTGACCTTGTTCGATGATTTTGGATGGGTAGACTTGGTGTTTATGTTGGTGGACCTGGTGCCGTTAGTTTTGTTCATTAAAGACCGGAAGTGGTATTTAAATAACGGTTAACATCCTCAATTAATAGTTGTCCATATTAGCGTATAATCAATAAAATTGAGTAAAAACTACGGATGGAATTATAAGGAGAAAAATGGCATTTACATTAGATAGTTTGGTTAAGGATCTGTTGAAGGACAAGCGTGCGGTTGAAGTTGTAGAGAAATATGCGCCTGGGATTACAAAGAACCCATTGATAATGCTTGTTAAAGGGAAAAGCTTGAAGTCGTTATTGGATTTAAAACAGGCAAAGAGCGCAGGGATCACGCTGGAGATGGTGCAGAACCTGTTGAAGGAGATTAACGAGAAGAAGTAGGGGGGCGGTGGAAATTTTATAAACCGGTAGCTAATCGTCGCATGTCATTTTTTAGCACCAAAATTTACCGGAAAAGCGCATCTATTCTGCGGTAATGTCTGCGTGAGGCTATGCTCAGACATTTTTTTGTCTTTGCCTGGTTTTTTGAAGATTACTTATCACAGTAATCCTCCTAAAAGTCTGTAAGTGTGAAAACCGATCAGCTAAGGAATCGGGCAAAGAAAATAGGGGTCGATGTCATCACCACCT
>CAZJLN010000166.1:0-5180 GCA_964546745.1 uncultured Anaerolineaceae bacterium | reverse complement strand
GAAATAATGTCTCAAATAATTGAGATTGGTCGATCTCTATGCCAAGGACTTGGGTGAATTCCTGGAAGAGGTCGACCCATGCATTTAAATCCGAGGTACAATTGTTGCAGTGGACCATAGCCACCGGTTTTCCAGATGGGGTAGTAACCATGTCTATCTCAGGGTACACCCGCTTGAGAGGCTTTTCCAGAACGATCATGGCAAACACAGATGTGCCTGCAGAAACATTGCCAGTGCGCATAGCAATACTATTAGTAGCGACCATGCCAGTACCGGCGTCTCCCTCAGGAGGGCAGAATGGGATACCTGCTTGCAGCTGACCTTCAGGGTCCAGCAGCCGAGCCCCTTCATCAGTCAAAATACCCGCATCTTCTCCTGCTACAAGGACTTCTGGTAATATCTCCTCTAACTTCCAAGGAATTTCGATTGATGTGAGTTTTTCGTTGAACAATGCCAGCATATCCTGGTTATAAGTGTTTTTAAGGCTGTCAATAGGAAACATACCTGATGCTTCACCAATGCCCAGAACCTTGTAGCCGGTGAGCTTCCAATGGACATAACCTGCCAGCGTAGTGAGGTAATTGATCTTTCGAATGTGTGGTTCTTGATTTAAAATTGCCTGATATAGGTGTGAAACGCTCCACCTTTGGGGGATATTAAATTGGAATATCTCAGTTAATTCCTGAGATGCCTGTGCGGTTATGGTGTTGCGCCAGGTGCGGAAAGGAACCAGAAGTTTGCCTTCCTGATCAAATGGCAAGTAACCATGCATCATCCCGCTAAATCCTATGGCACGAATTTTTCTTAGGGGAGAGTTGTAACGAATGAGAACATCATGGGAAAGATTACGATAACAGTCTTGCAGACCTGCCCACACATCCTCCAGATGGTAAGTCCATATGCCGTTTTCATAACTGTTTTCCCAATCATGACTTCCAGAGGCAATTACTTCAAAATCATCATTAATCAAAACTGATTTTATACGGGTTGAACCAAATTCTATACCTAGGAACACATTACCATCTCTAATTGCGTTGCTGATTTGTTTCATTCTAGTTTCCTTGAATCTATTCCGAGATATTCTAATCGATTGCGTTCTATTCTAATAAGGATTCCTGAAAAAAGAAAAGCTTCAAATTTCAACTACGAATAATTCCTTTTCTTAAAGAGCATGATTACTTTGAGAGATCAATCAGATGATTAACATACATACGCATTTGACCAGATTCAACACTCAGTAATATGTAAAAACCTTGTTCTGTTTCTGGAACCGCAACTTTTGTCGTCCACTCAACTTTTTCTTTTGCAGGAGTCAAGGGAGTTACTGCCAGGTCCATGATTTGAAACACACCATAGATGATTCCATCTTCGCCAATGACAGGAGGATTTCCTATGTGTGTTTTTAGCGCAAAATCAGTAGGGTTGTAGTTTTGCCAGGTAAACTCAAACCCGGAAGAATCACGCTTGATATCTAAAATATTAACAACATTTTCAGAAATAGCCGGGATATCGGATTCAGCCGGCAGGACAAGCTCATCTATTACTTCAAATACGGGATAAACAAGATCGTTCACAATCTCATCGAGAGATAATTCAAATTTGCCAGAAAACTTATTACTATCTTGATGATAATAATCGAGGGGACCGTTGAAATAGATATACTCAATCGATAACTTTGCACCTGGTTCTTGGGAAATACCTTCGCACTCAACAAAGTTCATTTGGATCGTGGGATTGGTGACCGTTCCAGTTGTGTACCCTCGCATTTGAAAACCCGGGGCTAGGCGATGTTCACCTGTGCCAAGGTTGAATATGTTGCAAACAGTAGATTTTCCCCCCGATACCAGTGTTACTGATTTACCGGGATCTGCTTGTAAAGTACTCCACTCACCAGTCATATTCCTGATGGTAATATCGATATGTAAATTGCCTTCGTCTGTGGTGGACAAACCGGTGATAACCGCGTCCCACCCTCTGGACTCAGTTCTCTTTGCAATTAAGTCTTCGGGTACAAAGATATACTTGCAACCAAAGGAGAAAAGGGCTAATAGGGATATAATAATCAGATGTGGTAAATGCTTTTTCATAAAGAAGATTCCTCTTTCTTATCAATCTATGCTGAATTTCGGAATGACTCCTTTCACCAGTGAAATGATTTGCCAATATAAGAACGGTGCATCCGTACCACCATCTACCCCTTTGACAGTCTTTTCCATCCCGCTGTCCACCACTGTCAGATAGTAGCCATAACACTGCCCACATGGAGTATGCCAGGTGTCATAAAGCTCATCTGTAAACCAATCATAATCATTGATGCTAGCGATCAAAAGATCCACTTCTTCACTCGTGACCTGTTTTTCGATAATATCTTCCCCAAAATTCAAATCACCAACGATCAACCCGTCCGGATAAATCGCATAAAGTTCATCAATGCAATTCGATCCGCCATTGCGTTCATAGACAATTACAGCGCCTTTTTCGATCAGTGCTTTTGCCTGATCCTGCCGATATGGCAGCCATGTACAGCGGTTTGAAACTTGTGTAGGTGACATTTCAGAACCCGGCAAAAGTCTCGATGAAAAAATCCAAAATATCACACACAAAACAGCCACTGATATTCCCACAAATTTTAATACCTGATGTTGTTTGTATTGCTGTAACGCTTCTCCACTGAGATTCTTGGCTTTATCTCGGCGACCTTTTCTTTGACTGATCAAGCTTTGTACACCGATAAACATCAGGGTCAGTAAACCGATGACAATTTTCGTCCACCAGGAACTTAGGGTTCCATTAAATTGAATAAGGGTCTGAGTTAAGCCAAAAATAAACACACCAAAGAGAGTTCCAAATACATAACCGGAACCACCAGTGAGCATGGTGCCACCCATCACCACTGAGGCGATGACATCCATGTCCAGTCCATTGGCATACAGACCATGGCCAGAAGTAACAAAATTGCTGTATAGAATACCCGCCAAGGCTGAGCAGAATCCATTGAATGTATACACAAGAACCTTCGTTTTGTTGACAGGTAATCCCATCAAACGTGCTGATTGTTCATTGCGTCCTTCATTCCCACCAATGGCATAAATTGTTCGCCCAAAACGTGTAAATTTCGCAATCAAAATGCCTGCAACGAGAACGATAAATGAAACAACAACTGGTATTGAAATATAAGGTGGAGACTTTGATTGTGATTGGGCAATTTCCATCCAGCCTGGGATGTAAATGCGAGTTCTTGAAATCATGTCAATTATCGGTGATAAAGAAACACATACCCTGGGTGAACCACTTCCCAGCCAAAGTTGCGATCCAAGGTTGTGCTTTTAGATAAGCTACAAAAAACCCCATAATTGCACCGAGTATCATTCCCATAATGAGGACCAGCCCCATAACCAGCCATGCATTCCAACCTTCTCGCAAGAGGGCTGCAACAACCACAGTGGTCAGAGCAACCATACCTGTTACAGATAGATCAATCCCCCCTGTGATTATCACTAATGTCATGCCTACTGCGCTAACGAGAAGATAGGAATTATTCCGGAAAATATTAAAGAACACTTGCGGATTTTGCATACTCGGGTAGAGGAGTGCTCCGACCAAATAAGCAATGACAGACAATAGAACAGTCACGGTGATTGGAATGTACTGCCGGTTTTTATTGATGATCTGATTAATCTTTGTGATCAAGGTGCCACCTCTTTTCGGGAGGTGAGTTTTCTGATAAACATTCTTACAGGTTCAGAGTAAAGCAGGATCACAAAAACCACAACGAGTCCCTTGATTGCTTTCAAGGCAAAGGCAGGGACATTTAATGCGTACATGGAGATTGTGATAGCCATGATGACAATGGCTCCTATCAAACTAGCCAGCAACGAAAAACGACCCCCAGCCATTGATGTGCCGCCAATCACCACAGCGAGAATGGCATCCAGTTCAATGGAATCGCCAATATTATTCGCATCAGAGGTTTTGATATTGGAACTGGCAATTAAACCTGCCACACCACCACAAAAGCCACAGAAGGTGTAAGCCAGCATCTTAATTTTCTTTTCGTTAATACCACTGAAGAAACTTGCCTTAGCATTAATGCCAACCGATTCAATGAACATGCCAATCGCGGTCTTGCGGGTGAGCAGCCATGTGATGATGTAAAGAAAAACGACGATATACAAAGAAAATGGTAGGAGGATCCACCCCTGACCGATAAAAGCATAAGGTTTATAAAATATTTGAATGCGGACTCCGTTTGTGATTAATTGTGCAATGCCACGCCCGGCAATCATCAAGATAAGAGTTGCCACCATGGGTTGGATGCGCATATAGGCAACCAGTAATCCATTCCATGCTCCACATATTGTTGTAACGATCAACGTAACGAGAATTACTTCCCATAGCGGAGAATAGGTAAAGTTGGGGTCGTTGATGAATTTCATTAAGTCAGGGGGTAATTCGAGCCCAACGATGACAGGATTCATCATGATCGCTGCTACCGAAGCTGCAATTGCCATGACTGCACCTACTGAAAGGTCGATGCCGCCAGTTGCAATAACAAGGGTCATGCCTAAGGAGAGAACCATCACAGTGGAGGCATTCCTGACAATATCAATGACCCTGCCATACAGATCGCCATCACGTACCTGAATGCTAAAGAAATTGGGGATAAAGAGGGCATCAAATACAAGGATAATTGTTAGTGCCAGAATCGGTAAAAATAACCTCGATTCAGTGGCTTTTTTCAAGAGGAAAGAAATTTTATGATCTTTCATGTACCACTTCCTGCCATGGTTTCCAAAAGAATTTTCTCTTCCACGTCCCCCGAAAATTCAGCAACCTTGCTTTTTTCAATGAGAACTGCAATGCGGTGGCTGGTTCGCATGACTTCTTCCAACTCTGAGGAAATAAAGATGACGGCTTTGCCTTGATCGGCTAACGAAAGTACCATTTTTTGAATTTCCGCCTTAGTACCGACATCAATACCACGTGTAGGTTCATCTAGGATTAGAACACTTGGATTGATCGCTAACCAACGTGCCAAGATCACTTTCTGTTGATTGCCCCCACTTAAGTTCTTCACAATCTGTTCAGCAGTTGGCGTAGATATTTCAAGAACCTTGATAAACTCATCTGCAATTTCATTTTGTTTTAGACCTTTAACGTAGCGAAGATTATATAATTCC
>CAZJLN010000165.1:0-5217 GCA_964546745.1 uncultured Anaerolineaceae bacterium | reverse complement strand
TGATTCTTTCATGAATTCACACTTTGAATTTACACCATTGACAAAGACGCAAACTCGGTTTTTTTATATAAACATATTCTCTGCTTTGTAAATATATTTTCTTCGTTTTAACACAATAATGTTAGAAAAAAATTGTATTATGCCTTCTTTTCAAATTATTTGGTATACTAATAAATTGTGTATAAATATTAATAATATTTTGGAGGAAAAATGGATCCTGTCTTAACTGGTCTTCTAAAGCCTAAAAGTGTCGCAATTATCGGTGCATCAGCCACTCCAGGGAAAATTGGCAATACGGTCATTAAAAACTTAATTGATAGCCA
The DNA here is from genome assembly GCA_964546745.1 of uncultured Anaerolineaceae bacterium. Lineage (GTDB taxonomy): Bacteria > Chloroflexota > Anaerolineae > Anaerolineales > Anaerolineaceae > CAZJLN01. The sequence continues at coordinate 4,894 of CAZJLN010000165.1, read as the reverse complement.
ATATGCGGGAGATGTATACCCAGTCAATCCCTCAACTGATGAAATATTGGGATTCAAATGTTACCCATCAATCACATCAATTCCAGGCTCAGTTGACGCAGCTGTCATAACGGTGCCTGCTAAGTTCGTGGTAAGTGTAACCGAAGAGTGTGGCCAAAAAGGTGTAAAAGGACTAATCATTATTACATCTGGTTTTAGTGAGGTTGGTGACCACGAAACTGAAGATGAGATTGTAAGAGTAAGTCAAAAGTACGGAATGCGAGTACTCGGTCCCAATATTGTTGGCACGCTTTCAAACAGTGATAAATTAAATGCATCTTTTGCTCCATTTCTTCCTCTAACAGGAAAGGCATCCTTAGTATCCCAGTCTGGCGCATTGCTTATCGCCATTGATGCTGCAACTTATACACGGAGAGTTGGTTTTGATAAGATGATATCCATTGGAAACATGTCAGATGTGAACTTTTCGGATATAATTTCTTACCTTAGTGAAGACGAAGCTACGTCTTGTATTTCGTTATATGTAGAGGGTTTGAAGGACGGTGCTAGATTTATTAAAGAAGCTCGAAAATGTAAAAAACCAATTGTGGTTTTAAAATCAGGAGTTTCTGCGCATGGCGCTGCTGCAGCAGCTTCTCATACAGGATCATTAGCTGGAGCTGCAAAAGTATATGGCGCTGCATTTCAACAAGCCGGTGTAAGCCAAGCCACTGATCTAGACGATCTTTTTGACAGAACCTTAGTACTTTCACTACAACCTCCAATGAAGGGTGATAATTTATTAGTATTAACAAATGGTGGTGGTGTTGGGGTTTTAGCAACCGATTCTGCAGAAAAGGCTGGAATACCAATGAAATTTGCTCCAGCAGATGTCCAAGCTGAATTAAAGAAACACATGCCTGAATTTGGATCTGCAAAAAATCCGGTTGACATGACGGGAATGGCAGGACAAGATTGGTATTACAAGACAACAAAATTTTCTTTTGCTCATCCATGGGTCGATGGATTGGTTGTTTTATATTGTGAAACTGCTATCACAAATCCACGTGAAATTGCACAAGGTATTTATGATGCAATAAAAGAAACTGGCATCAAAGATAAACCTGTAACTGTATCGTTTGTTGGTGGAGAAAAATCTGATAAAGCAATGGAGTGGTTAGTTGAAAATGGCATACCCGCTTATGGTGCTCCAGACTTGGCTGTCAATGCCATGGGTGCATTACGTGAATATGCGAAAATGAATGAACTGAACGATGCAAAACCATACCATCCAGAAAACATTGATTCTGGAAAAGCACGGTCAATAATTGCGTCAGCTCGAGCATCAGGGCGAACTGCTTTGACTGAAGTTGAAGCGAAAAAAGTCTTTGAAGCATATGGTTTGCCAATAACCCCTACTGAGCTAGCAAAAAGTGAGGATGAGGCTGTGACAATTGCAAATAAGATTGGGTATCCACTTGTGATGAAAATCGTTTCACCTGATATTCTTCATAAATCTGATGCTGGTGGGGTTAAAGTCAATATTAAAAATGAAATAATGGTTCGTGAAGCATATCAAACAATTACACAAAATGCAAAAGCATACAAAGCTGATGCAATAATTGATGGTATCGCAGTTCAAGAAATGGCTCCTTGGGCAACAGAGGTTATTGTTGGTTCAGTGAAAGACTCCACCTTTGGACCAACAATCATGTTCGGCCTCGGTGGAATCTTTGTGGAAGTACTTAAAGATGTTACCTTTAGGGTGGCTCCTATCTCTATTGCTGAAGCAACAAAAATGCAAGACGAAATTCGTTCAACAGCAATTTTAGATGGTGTAAGAGGTGAAGCTCCCCGAGACAAAGAAGCTTTAGCAAAAGTCTTAGCAACTTATGCCTATATGATTAATGATCTAAAGGATGATATTTCTGAATCTGATGCTAATCCTGTAATTGTTTATGAAAAAGGCATTGGCGTAAAAGTTGTTGATGCAAGGATTATCTTAACCAAAAAGTAAGTATTATCATTTTTATAAAAAAGCCACTGAAAGAAAATGTTAGTGGCTTTTTTTTACTTATGGGTAAATAAGTGGTTTCAGACTTACCTGACCTATACAATTTTGATTGATTCTCTTGATGGAAATTAATTATTTTGTTACTATTTTAAATAATGAAACCAATTGACCCATTAAGAAGAAAATTTATTAAATGGGGAACTTATGCAGCAGGAGCTCTCACCATTTCTCCATTTTCTAGTCATGGTGATTATTTACTTAAACCACGACATTTTCTTGTTGGAAAAAAAGAAGGGGTTAGTATCCATAAGCTTCCATCCGATAAAAGCATGATCATGTATCAACGTGCATTTAACGACATAATCAATGTCTATTATGATGTAGTAAGTGAAGACGGCCCAGCTTATAATCCATTATGGTATAGGGTATGGGGAGGATATGTTCACAGCGCTAATCTAACAGAAGTAAAAAATCAAATCAATCCAACTGAATCAACTGTCCGAGCTGGAGGACAACTAGCAGAAATCACAGTCCCATATACTCGTTCTTTTCAATATTCAAATTTTTATGGCTGGAGCGAACTCTATAGGTTGTATTATGGATCGGTGCATTGGATAGTTGATATAGTTGATGGGCCGGATAAGGAAGCTTGGTATAAAGTCAGAGATGAACTTGGTGATACTGAATTTGTTGTACCTTGCCAAGACTTGAGATATATACCTGATGATGAACTTTTACCAATATCACCAGATGTTCCTGAAAGTTCTAAAAGAATAGAAATTTCTTTATATTTTCAAACTCTTAAGGCTTTTGAAGGTGAAAATCTTGTTTTTGAGACAAAAATATCATCCGGTTTACCTAATAAAGTGACACAGACGCCGGTTGGTAGGTTTCACATTCAAAATAAAATGCCATCTAAGCATATGGGGGATGGAAGGCTTACTAGTGATATTTATGCATATGAATTGGTTGGCGTTCCCTGGAATTGTTTTTTCTATATGGAAAGTGGTGTTGCAACACATGGAACTTATTGGCACAACAATTTTGGAAGTCCAATGAGCAAAGGCTGTATCAATATGCGTATTCAAGAAGCTAAGTGGTTGTATCGTTGGACAACTCCGGTTACATCTTCGGAAAATTGGGAAAAAATTGGTTATGGAACCTTAGTCACGGTGTCAGATACTTAATCACCAACAAATTGCATAAAGACCTGATTACCAAGCATAATTCCCCTATGTGTTAACCTAACCCCCCTCCCTGTGTTCACCTCGAACCATTTTAACAAGTCTTTATTCACCAAATCAGTTATTTGATCACCAAACACATCTGATAATTTTTTCTGATGTTTTTTTAAGAATCTTCCTTCGGTTATTCCATCATGAGTCATCCGAAGCCCCAACATCATTGTGTCTTGCATAGCTATAAAATCTATGACATGTGATGAACTAATACAAGCTGGGGAAAATTGCTGATGAAAAGAGGATTTGATATCTGACATTTTATTTATATAATCTTGTATAGATATTGTATTTTGTGTTCGAAAATTTTTAAAATAGCTATGCGCACCTACCCCAATTCCTATGTATGGTTCATTCTCCCAATATTGCTTATTATGTAATGATTGAAATTTCCCATATTTAGACCAGTTCGATATTTCATATTGTATGAAACCATTGCTTGAAAGGTACCTAATTGCAAATTCATACATATCTGCGTTTTCATCCTCGTCGGGTACTGAGATTTCTCTTGACTCTACTCTATTAAATAATTGAGTACCCTGTTCTAATGTGAGGTTGTAAAGAGAAAGATGTTCTGGAGAAAGTTTTATTACTTGATTCAAATTATATTGCCAAGAGGCAAGATTTTGATGAGGTAAACCAAACATAAGATCGAGGTTGATATTGTTGAATCCGGTCTTACGAGCAGAATTGTAAGTTCTGAATATATCTTCAACAGAATGAATTCGTCCTAGTGTTTTTAAATCTTGTTCGACAAATGATTGACCACCAATGCTTAATCGATTTATTCCTAAATTAAATAGACTTTTTAAATAAGGATGATCAACTGTTCCCGGATTTACTTCAAAAGTAATTTCACAATCCTTAGCATTAATAGAAATAAATCTTAACAACTCATCAAAAATGAATTTATATAATCCTACCGGCAAAAAAGATGGTGTCCCACCACCAAAATAAATTGACCCTATTACCTGATCAGTTATAAGGTTATTACCGATGAATTGAATTTCTTTGATTAATGCTGAAACATAATCTTCTATCAAATAGTTCATTCCTGCGTAGGTGATAAAATCACAGTAAGAACATCGTTTGACACAAAAAGGAATATGAATGTAAAGGCTAAGCATTGATTTTCTTTAAGAGATAATTATTAGTTACAATTTGACTTCCTTGCATAATAGCAAAAGCAATTGTATACTACTAAACCAGAAAAGACAAAATATGGTTCAAGATAAATCATCATTAAAAACAAAATTGTGCCCAGTCTGTGGAACTAGACTCAGTGAAACGGCAAAACGCTGCCTTGTTTGTGGAAGTCAATTAGAGATAAGTGCTGAGTTAAAATCTTCTTCCTCATCTGTAAAAAATCATAGATTACCTGAAATCAAGTTAAGCCTGCCTCTTGCGCTTGGTTTAATGACACTCATCCTTGGATTAATAGCAGTTGTTATATTTTTTGCGACCCAACAGTCAAAAGCACCAACAGTAACACTCACACCTGAAACAACGGTAACATTTACACCAACATCTACTTTCACGCCTACTGTAACGCCTACACCAACACTTCAACCCACTTTTACACCACTCCCTCCCATTCAATATACTGTTAAAGAAGGAGATTATTGTTCATCGATTGCTGCAGTATTTGGAATATCCGTGCAAA
>CAZJLN010000164.1:0-5235 GCA_964546745.1 uncultured Anaerolineaceae bacterium | reverse complement strand
AGGGCTCTGCAAACGAATGATAGCGGAGGTGATTTCCTGCTCAGAGGCGGTGGTGATGGTTTCAGAGTATTGACCTTGAGTGAGGACGATGGAGCCATCGCGGGTGATGCCAGCGTTCGTAGCTAAGACGGGCTCCTCATTGGGGTCAATGAATTCGTAGGCAAATTTGCCGTTTGCATTGGCACTGTAGTTTTTCAAGAGCGTCTCAGCTGTTTCTTTGGACACATTGATTGAAAAAAACGCCTGGGCGGTAATTTTTTCGTTGACAGTCTTCAGAACATCTAACGTTTCATCTGCCAGAGAATTGGTCTTGTCTTCAGTAAGATCCCAGCGGAGAGTATTGTGATAGCCGAGTAAATTAATCACGACAATAATCCCCAAGACTGCCAGAATGAGGATCAAGGAGTTGGAGCCATGTTTCGCTTGAGACCCGGTAAACAAATTCTTGAGCGCTTGCGGGTCCAGAATGATGAAAACAGCCAGGGCAACGACCATTAGTGCAAGACTAATTTGAACCGGAAGACTGAATGACTTCATGACCAGGGCAGTTACAACGCTGGCTAAAGCTGCAATACCGGAAATGATCAAGCTAATTTGGGCAATTGTGTTGGTTTGTTTTTTCATGATTTCCATCTCCTTGCTTCAATGACACGCGTGCCGAGAAATAGAGCAAAAACCGTGAGACTAACGTAGTAAATGGTATCAGTTAGGTCAATGGTGCCGTAGAAGAACGAGGAATAATAATGATCGGTGATGCTAAGATAGCGGAGGAGGTCAGCGATGAAGCCGCTGGTGTAGTTGGCGGGGGCTGGGATGATCCAAAGGAGGATCATCATGCCAAGGGATGCTAAAAGGGCGGGAATGGGATTCTTGAAGAGGGATGAGATGAAGACGCCAATGGCAGTCATGGCAGCGGTCATCAGACTGACGCCTGTGTAGACTGCGATTAGCATGGTCTGATCGATGCCTGGGTCCACCATAAAGTTGAGAGCAATTGGGAAGACCCATGTTAGGGCAAGGATGGAGAGAAGGAACATATATGTTCCCAACCATTTTCCAACAATTAATTCCCAATCGCGCACAGGGGCAGTGAGGATCAGCTCCAGTGTACCGTTCTTGTTTTCATCTGAAATGGTACGCATGGTCAGGACAGGCACTGAGATGAAGAAGAGAGGGAAGATAATCCAATCCAGTAAAAGGGTGGTTTCGGGGATGTAGGATTGATAACGGATGCCGTAACTGAGCAGGATATAAAAGTAGATCCCGAGGGAAAGGAAAATGACCACGCCAATGACATAGGCAATGGTACTGTGGAAAAAGGAGGTATATTCTTTTTTTGCGATCGTCCAAATATTGCGCATAGTTTATTCATTCTCCTTTATGGTTTCAGGGGTTTCAGATTCCTCAAGAGACTCTTCATCAACAATTGGTGGTTCCAGGTCCTCTTTGGAGTCGTTTTCAGTTTCTAATTGGGAGGTGGATTCGTCCTGGATCAGCTGAAGATAGATATCTTCGAGGTTAACATCCTCCGTGTGAATCTCAAGGAGGGAGATATTTGCGGTAACCAGGGTTTTTGCAATGGTGGATTGCAGGTCTTGACCTTTAGGGTTTTCAAATTCAATTTGACCTTGTGAGTTGACTTGAATAAGTTCTATGCCTGGGAAAGATTTGATGATCTTGATAGCGCGGTCGATATGCTCACCAACCTTGATAAATACCTTGCGAGTACCAGTCAGGCGTTTTTGGAGATTATTGGGAGAGTCTTCTGCGATCAGCTTGCCGTGATTAATAATCATGACACTATCACAGATCTGTTGCGCTTCTGAGAGAATGTGTGTGGAGAGGAGGACAGTTTTTTCCTTACCGATCTCTTGAATCACTTTGCGAATCTCGATGATCTGGGCAGGATCCAGACCGATCGTAGGCTCGTCAAGAATGAGTACTTCGGGCTGATGGATGAGGGCTTGGGCAAGACCGACGCGCTGGCGCATCCCTTTGGAGAGCTTAGCAATGAATGACTGGGCGCGATCCGTCATATCGACCAGTTCCATCACTTGGTCAACCCTGGCATCGACATCTTTGATGTGCCTGAGCTGTGCCATGAACTTGAGATAATCCGCGACGCGCATGTCATTATAGAGGGGGACGGATTCTGGGAGGTAACCCACCAGGCGGCGCACTTCCAACGATTGCTCGATGACATCAAAACCACCGATCTTGACCGTGCCGGAAGTAGGGGGCATAAAGCCAGTCAGAATGCGCATTGTCGTGGTTTTGCCTGCTCCGTTAGGTCCCAAAAAGCCAAGGACCTCGCCTTTTTCAGCGGTGAAAGTGAGGTTATCCACGGCGCAATTCAATCCATAGTATTTTGTTAGATTTTGAGCATTAATCATAACCATCTCCTGGTAATCTATGATGCGTTAGTTTTCCGAAAAGGTATTTTATCGCAAATTCGTGTTGATTTGTATAAATTCGGTATAAGAAATTTTCTCTCACAGGGTAAACAGAATGGTAAAGGAATTTTCTTGGTAAGAGCTCGCAAAGCCCGTAAAAAATAGAAAAAGAAAGATCCGTTATGGGAAGGTTAGAAAAGATAGAAACTGGTGAGAATGGATATATAATTCCTGTAAATCCAATCAATCATTTTCAATTAGGAGATTCAAATGAAACACAAATTCCTGTATTCTTTATCAATTGCTGTGGTTGTCGTTTTGGTCATGGTAGTTTTGACCACATTTAACACCGTTAGGGGTGAAAGATCATTTTTGGAAACGCTACAAGATATTTTTCTCCCGATCGTTTTTAAGGGGGGTGCTCAGGCTGCTAATCCCAGAGGTGCGCTGTATGTGCTCTCATCGAATGGCACGACGGATGGCAGCGCTGGTGGAAGATCTGGGATGAACGCATTGTGTACTGCAACGGATCCAGAAACCCATTTTTGCGAGTATGCTGAAGTATTGAAAGCCTTTAATAACAATGGCGTCTTTTTTCCACCGTCATTTTTGGAAGCATGGGTCGATTCTGGTGGGACTACACTCCCAATGGATCATTATGCCTGTAATGGCTGGTCGAATGACTCTGTTGAGACCACTGCAACCCGCATAACAGCTTTAGGAATAGGCTCAGGAGATATTCCTTGCAGTGCTGTAATTCATGTCGCTTGCTGCAAGTGGATCCCTTAATTTTTCAGCTGTTTCCTATGAGGTAAGTTAACTTTAGGTGATTGATTCATGGTTGTGAAAATTTTAATAAATATAAATTGAGAGGAGTTTGTCATGATCACCATCCGTGATTATTGCGAAGCAGATGCAAAATGTGTTGGCAGGCTCATTGCCGATACCTACTCACACTACAACCTGGCGTACCTGTCTCCGGAAGCGTTAAAGCCCTTTCTGGGTCCTTTTGCGCATGCCTACTCTTCTGAAAAGTCTCACCAGGAGGCGATCGCCAATATAATCCGGTCCAAATGGGTATTTGTGGCAGAGGATCAGGGCGAGATCGTCGGGGTTCTCCGTGGCAGGGAAGAACGCTTGGGAAGTTTGTTCGTTAGAGGCGACCATCACCACCAGGGAATCGGAAAGATGCTCGTCGAGCGCTTTGAAGAAGAATGTCAAAAGCATGCTCCCATGGTAATCCGCGTGGCAGCAACCCTGTATGGCGTGCCTTTTTATGCTGCGATGGGTTACAAGAAGTCGACTGGGGTGCGATCGAGTTGGAGTTTTGAGGATCACGGATTACCTATCCAACCAATGCGGAAAGTGCTGGAGGCAAAATAATTCGCGTTGGTGGGAAGGTTATTGCCAAAGAGATTGATAATTTTTCCAGAGTCAAATGAGTTTTCTCTCGCAGAGATCGCAGGGCTCACAGAAAAAGAATTAATTGATAGAAAGTTTAATGGGACAATAGATCGGGCTGGAAAGTTAAGGTTCCTCTGGGTAGATCACACTCTGTTTGAGGGTGTCTTCTAAACATGTAAAGAGAAAAATTTCATGCTTCAGGGGCATCGATGAGGTCATGATCGAGGTGATCCAGAGAAGCTGTTTTGTTGCTCTTTCTTGTATTGGCTAATAAAGATCCGTGCTGATCAAAAGGGAAAGGTTTCCTGCCCTTGCAAGTTCATCCGAAAGCCCAAGGATCCTCGAATCCATCCTGTTCAGTCTATGCTCCCAAAATTCCTGAATAAATTTATGGGTGCGTTTATCCTGTGTGCTGATCTCAAAGCCATTCCCGACCGTGTACTGGGTTGTCAGCTCCACAATGCGCCTAGCCAGGGGGTTTATCGCCACGCATCCATGCACTGCTCGAGGATCTCTTCGCGCGTGTTGCTTTGCACGCAATGCGAGTCGGGCAGGTCCCGTTCTGTTGTGGTCAGCGAGCTGGTACCGACGAGAAACGTGTTCTCAGTCTCGGGGATACTTAACCAAATCCTTATCTTGTTTTTTAACTCATCAAACAGCTTCAATTCTATTTCCCTTGGCTTTCAGCCTTCAGCTTTCAGCTTTAAACTCGAATTTCTGTACACAGAGTTCTCCCCCTTTGGGGGACTGATGCAACGAACTCTGCACTCGGAGGGCGACTTGTCCCGATAATACTGGGATGATATGATCGCTCCTTCCTCGTAATTGTATTAAGGTTGATTCATTTATGTAAGGGGTCTTGGATTAAATCTACATAATTATTGTGATAATAAATACGATTTCCATTGTTATAATTGATTTGTTCTCAATTCACCTGTCATGTGAAAGGGGCTGTCCATGTGTCGAAAAAGAAGCTGGATCTTAAACACTATCCTATTTGTTTCTTTATCTTTTTTAGTTTCTTGTTCGTCAGTTATAGTTGTTCCAACGAGTCAGGTTTTACCGCCAGAGGAAAAAGCAGAGACCCAAAATAGTCCATCTATTCCACCATCCACTACAATAACAAACACACCAGATCCAACAGCAACAAATACTACAACTCCCACAAAAATTCCGACAAGTACACACACTCCTAAGCCAACAAATACTTTTACCCCAAAGCCAACACCAGTATTGACAGAGTTAGGGGCATCCGCTTATCAGATTGCCTCGGTCCTAAATTGGGATGTAATTATTTGTGGCGATGAGGTCGACCAAAAATCATTCGAAGATGGATCCGTTGGTTATGAAGATGGGATATTCCCATTAACAGAGAACACTGAAGAATATTTTTGTGGATTTACAGGTTATCAGCCTGAACCTGTTCCAGAGCCATCAT
>CAZJLN010000163.1:0-5272 GCA_964546745.1 uncultured Anaerolineaceae bacterium | reverse complement strand
TAGGGGCGCCCACGAGGATCAAGACGCTTGACCAATTCATCGCGATAGATGCGTAAACCCTGACGGGTGATAAGGATGCCTTTAAATTCATCTTCTTTTAGGTAGGGTACGTTGATATTGTAGATAAGCGGGTTTTCATGACCAAAGCCATTCTTGATCAAAGCTGCAATTAACTTTCTGGCGATGCTGGCAGCGGCGGAATAATCGAGGTAACCGACGTGGTGTTCAGGAGCATCGAGTGAGACAGCAAAGCCAGGCTTACCTGAAATAGCGGCTTCCATAGCAGCGGTAACGGTGCCTGAATAGGTGACATCATGCCCAATATTGGCATTCGGATTGATACCTGAGACGACTGCATCGATAGCGGTTGGGAAGACACCCATCATTGCTAGTGCGACACAATCCGAAGGAGCACCGTCACTTTTAAAGGCCTGGCTTCCATCAGCTAGAATTGTTTCAGAGACACGCAGAGGGCGGTGCATGGTTTTGACATGACCTGATGCTGACCAGTTGTGATCTGGGGCCAAGACGGTTATGATTGCGTCTAGTTTGCGAATTTCCTGGACTAGGGCAAGCAAGCCAGGTGCAGTGACTCCATCATCATTTGTTACCAAAATATGCATACTGACCTCATTTTAAACGCTAATGGCGTTTTCGTTTTTTTGATTTTGTTTTTTCAATGGTTGCCTTATCGGAAGAGGAGGCACTTTCCTTAGGAGTCTCAGCAGATACTCTTTTCATTGTGGTTTGGGCATTGACTGCTTGGGTTGGTCGGTAGCGGAACATCTTGCTGATCACGCCTGCGCGCACCTCGGAGAGCAATTCTGAGAACATGCGACTGGCTTCATTTTTATATTGGACCAAGGGGTCACGCTGTGCATACGATTCCATGCTGATGGAGACGCGAAGGGCTTCCATTCTGGTCAGATACTCAACCCAAGATTCTGTGATAGTACTCAGTAAAAGGCGCTGGTAGATTCGGTTTTGGGTTTGACTGCCTAAATAATCCACTACTTTTTGTTTAGTTTCTGGAGAGATTTCTAATAATGAGGAGTCCTTTATTCGGTTGAACTCATCTTCACCCAATACCTCAATCATGCCAGTCCTGGAAGGCTCTGACAGCGATTGGAGGGTAGCGGTATTTGCCTGTAAATTGTCCCATTCGGCATTACCGAATACCTGAATAAACTTTTCTTCCGCAATTTCAAGATGAGATAGGACATCCTGAGAAATCTGTTGACTTGATTCTCCTTCCAACCATTGTGATTGGAGGAATGTATAGTTCATCCGAACAGCATTTTTTAATTGGCGGCGATGGCTTTTGGCATCGAATGTGATCACCGTACCTTCTGTCATCAGAATAAGCAAGCGCATCAGCTCGCCTTCGTCTGTAAGAGCTGCCCTGATATGTTCACGATTTGCGTTCAGATCCTTGGCAATTTCGCCATTATCACCAAACAATTTTTTAACCCGATTCGAAAGACTTTCCTCAACCTGGTCAACGAATGTTTTCTCTATTTCTTTCCAAGGTCTTGAGGCTAAATCATTTGGTTTAAGATTCCATGTTTCGTTTAGACGCCTTTCGAGAGTCATGATTAATCGGCGAAGCATGATCTGGGTCAGAACAACTTTAATGGAGTCCTTTAGCGGTTGCTTTAAGGTATTTGGATCATCGATGAGAGCCTTTTGTTGGGTTGCACTCAGGCGAATGGGAATATGGATCAGATTGGATAATTCTACAGAAAGATCTTTTTTACTTGCGTTCTCGTCATCTTTGACATTTTCCAGGAAGATTTCAAGCGCATCATAGCGTTCATCAATTTGAGACTTTAGACTACTTTCTGAATTTGCGAGCAAGTCAGATACGTTTTGGGAGAGATGATTATTTTCTTTATTGACCGCCTGATTGGCAACCTGAAGTAATTGATCCATCAATACATCTTCTGAACTGCGGTGAGTAATATGATCCATGACCATTTTTAAGCCATAGGAGGGGAAGCTTACCCAGGTGTAGTTGATGGACGGCTGAATTTCTTCCAGGTAGGCAAGAAGTTTCCAGATACCATCGTTCCCAGAAAGGGCATTCTTAATGCGGTTGCCCAGTTCTGTGCGCAGCATTTCTGTGACATCTTCACGTAGGTCCTTCTTGGTGAAGATGCGGTCTCGCTGGGCATAAATGCGCTTGCGCTGCTCATTGAGGACATCATCGTATTCGAGAAGATGTTTTCGAGTGTCAAAGTTTGCGCCTTCCACCCTTGTCTGGCTGCCTTCGACCAAGCGGCTGACTAGTCCGCTTTCAATTGGCATGTTTTCATCAATTTTAAGGCGGGTGAGCATGTTATCGACCTGCTCTCCACCAAATAAACGCATCAGCTCATCTTCAAGAGAGAGGAAGAAGCGGGAAGAGCCTGGATCACCCTGGCGAGCTGCACGACCGCGCAATTGGTTGTCGATGCGACGTGCTTCATGGCGTTCAGAGCCAATTACGTGCAAGCCGCCCAATTCCCGGACTTTATCCATTTCGTCCATGTATTTAAGGAACATCTGGACTTGTTCCTGAGAATATGTGAATTGTGATTCAGGGATAGTTTTTAATGCCTCCAAGCGATCTTGCATACGCAGGTTATAGGGATCTTCATAACCAGCGTTTGCCAGGATTTTATTGACCACAGAAAGGTTTTCTTCTGGCAGTTCTCCACCAAGCTTGATATCGACACCACGCCCAGCCATGTTGGTGGCGATGGTGACCGCACCAAAAGCGCCAGCTCCTGCGATGATCAGTGATTCTTCAGTGTGTTTGCGAGCGTTTAGGACATTGTGAGGAATACCGGCTTCAAATACGGGTAAGAGGCGCGGAATGTCATCCTCTTGAAGGTCTAAGATTCTAAGAATGGTTGGATGATTAGTGGGATCTAATGGATCTAAGGATTCAACGCCCAGCTGGCTGCCCAAACGTCGCAGCTCAGGCATTTTAAGTTTGTCTAGTCCTTCATTAAGGAAACTCAATTCTGGAGAGGAAACTAGTTCGCCTTCACTGATTTTGTTCTTATCCATCCATGCTTGGCGAAGCAATAAGGTCTGAATGAGTCTGCGAACAGGCTCTGCCTTCAACCGTTCGGATAATCTTTCTGAGTTTTCAACGGATGTCGATCCAACCAGTTGGGGACGTCCTTTTATGTAAAAACGGATAATTTCTCGAACAATTGCCCTAATCTTAGCTTCTTCAGTACGGTAGACAATATCAGGGTAATCTTTTCTTTTAAAGTATAGCGGTTTGCGATCTGGATCACTTGACTTAGTATAAAATGTAAATTTATAGCCATACTCATCCTTGGCTTCAATAGATTCTAGATCACTATCAGGTCTTAATGCCAAATATTCCAAGTTCGTCGGAATTGCTAGCACGTCTAGCGTATAGATTTTGTAGAACTCCTCGGCTTCTGTGAGTGCCGTACCGGTCATACCGCCTAATTTTTCATACATGCGAAAATAGTTTTGGATGGTTATAGTGGCATGGGTAATATTTTCCGCCTGGACCTTTACCCCTTCTTTTGCTTCAACTGCCTGGTGTAAGCCATCAGACCAGCGGCGACCGGGCATGAGCCTACCGGTGAACTCATCTACGATGACAACCTGACCATTCTGTACCAGGTATTCCTTATTCCGGTGGAATAGAAATTGTGCACGTAGAGATTGTTCAAGGAAGCCAGCAAGGCGGGCTTGCTCGGGGGTGATATCCTCTGGTCTGTCGGGGTCTCGTAATGGCATTCCCAACAGATCTTCAACGTGGGCTAGACCAATTTCGGTAAGGGATACAGTATGGTCTTTTTCGCTGACCTCAAAATCTTCTGGAATAAGAGCGCGGACGACCTGAGCCATGCGGATATAATTCTCGGAATCCTCATGGGCAGGACCAGAGATGATCAGTGGCGTTCTGGCTTCATCTATGAGGATGTTGTCTACTTCATCGATAATAGCATAATGATGACCTCTTTGTACGCGCTGATTCCAGTTCATGGCGATATTATCGCGCAGGTAGTCAAAGCCAAATTCACTATTGGTGCCATAGGTGATATCAGCTTCATAAGCTTGCTTACGCATGACAGGACGCAAGTGATGAAGTTCTTCTTTTAAGGAACTTTCATTGGGGTCATAGAGGTAGGCTAACTCATTGGACTCCATAGAGTTTGCCATTTGAAGAATGCCGACACTCATGCCAAGCAGATCATAGATCGCACCCATCCAGCGACCATCACGCCTTGCCAGGTAATCATTGACGGTGACCAAGTGGGCACCCTTTGTGGTAAGCGCATTGAGATAGAGTGGCAGGGTGGCAGCGAGGGTTTTGCCTTCGCCTGTGCGCATTTCTGATATGTTGCCTCGGTGAAGGTTAATGCCACAGATTAGTTGGACGTCATAATGGCGTTGACCAAGGGCACGTTTACTGGCTTCCCGGACTGCAGCGAATGCCTCTGGGAGTAAATCATCCAGGGATTTGTCTTTTTGCAGTCGGGCACGAAATTCACTGGTTTTGTTTTTTAATGCGTCAACACTCAGTTTTTCATATTGAGGTTCTAAGGCATTGATTTGATCCACAATGGCGATCATGGAATCAATTTTCTTTTTATGAGGATCTCCTGAGAAGATCTTCTTAATTTTGTTAAACATACAGCACTCTCTTATTTTTTTTAGGATGTATTGATTTACATGCTAATTTTTGATTATAGCATAAGCGCTTTTTGGGATTGATGCTTTGTTTTAATAAGTAAAAGATAGAACGATTTGACGTACAATCATATCAAGAGAAAATAATTATACAGAGTAAAAACAGTGAAAGATGAATCGAAAAGAAGAGTTCATTAAGAAAATTGAGGAAGCGCACAGGGCGTGCGTAGAAGTTTTGTCGAGAGTTGGTGAGGAAGAATGGGTGGAGCCGAAGACCTGCGGGGAGTGGTCAGTTAAGGATGTCGTGGCACATATGGCGGAGTGGCAGCAAAGAGCGTTGGATTGGTATGAGACGGGCAAGCGCGGAGAGCGGCCCAAAGCACCAGATGAGATTTTTACCTGGGAGCAGATCGATGAAATAAATCAAATAATCTGGGAGGGTCACCGAGATGAAAGCATTGAGACCGTCAGGACAAACTTTGAGGAATCTTATCAAGATGTGTTAAAAGCAGTACAAGGTATGAGTGAGAAAGTGCTTTTTGAGCCGCATCAATTTGAGTGGCTGGGAGAATACTTGCTCGGGGATGTAATTGCTGATAACACCTTT
>CAZJLN010000162.1:0-5274 GCA_964546745.1 uncultured Anaerolineaceae bacterium | reverse complement strand
CAGCGCAGCGCTGATGCCAACCACCTGGTTGGGTGCTACATCCATATAATCAATCATTTCATAGTCATAGATTTGGAAGTTGGAGTAGTAGCGGCAAGAGGTGCGGTGTACAAACTCGTTGTACTCATTCAAAGGCGCATGTGCCTGAGCAATGACATATTTATCTTCCGCATCTGCAGAGAGGTACTCATATTGCTCGGTCACATAAGGGCGTACTAAAACAGTTTCTATCCCAAGACTCTTGATTTTGTCAGCCATCTCTTTGGTGGTGCGTTCGCCCGCCTTGTAGATAACTTCATTGGTGTCTGGGTCGACAATGTCCTGCCGCAACAGATGATCCACCAGCTTGGGATCATCCCCACGCATAGCTCGGTTGACCTTGCGGTAGGGGGTTTCAATAAAGCCGTATTCGTTGACCGTGGCATACGCTGCCAGACGACCAATCAAACCAATGTTTGGACCCTCAGGGGTCTCAATTGGGCAGATGCGACCATAGTGCGAGAAATGCACATCACGCACATCAAAGCCGGCGCGCTCACGGCGCAAACCACCAGGACCGAGTGCAGAGACTGTGCGTTTGTGGCGCAGCTCTGAGAGCGGGTTGGTCTCTTCCATGAATTGGGAGAGCTGGCTAGAGCCAAAGAACTCACGCAAAGCTGCCACCACGGGACGGATATTCACCAGTCCTACAGGGGTCACATTGCCTTGGTCGCGAATGGACATACGTTCCTTAATCACGCGCTCCATACGGCGTAAACCCACACGCAGTTTATTCTGGATGAGCTCGCCTACGGTCTTGACGCGGCGGTTGCCGAGATGATCAATGTCATCTGGGGGCACAACGCCGTTGTTGATTTGGATCATGTGCCGTACCAGGCGGATAATATCCAGCTTGGTAATTCGGCGGTGGGAAATCGGAACAGTCTCAACAGGGATGTCCAGCTTCTGGTTGAGCTTATAGCGCCCGACCTTTTCAAGGTCATAATGGCGGTAGTCAAAGAGCTGCTCAATCAAGAAAGCGCGGGCATTATCGATTGTGGGCGGATCACCAGGGCGCAAGCGTTTGAAGAACTCAATTAGGGAGGCTTGTGCCTTTGTCATACCACTGGTTAAATCGTATTCCGGTTCCTGGTCAATCGAGGATTGAATGTACTGCCGCTCTGGGTTGTTATCCACATCCGCAAACAGCGCCAAGATTTCAGCATCATCTCCGGTTTTGAGAGGAGAATCAATGATGCCATCATCCACGGCTGCCATTGCACGCAGGAAGACAGTAATCGGCACAGTGCGCTTGCGGTTGAATTTCAGGATGATGTAATCATTCTTACGGGTTTCAAATTCCATCCAGGCACCACGATCTGGGATCAGCTTGGCAGTGGAAAGAAAACGACCAGTAGCGCGATCTACTTCAGCTTCAAAATAGACGCCAGGGGAGCGAATCAGTTGGGATACGACCACACGTTCAGTGCCGTTAATAATGAAGGTACCCTTCTCAGTCATCTCAGGAAAATCGCCCAAGAACAAGTCTTGCTTGATTTTCTCACCAGCACCATCCAAGAGGACAGAGACATATAGCGGGCATGAATAAGTCAGGTCGCGCTCCAGGCACTCTTCCAAAGTATTCTTGGGAGCTTCAAACCAGTAGCGTAGGTTAAATTCTTTTGATTTTGGGTCATCACTCGGGAAATAGAGCTTCAGATCCTTGTTATATGATTCGATGGGCGAAATCTCGTTGAAGAGACTTCCCAGGCCCTCATCCTTCAAACGTTGGAAGGAATCTAATTGGACCTGGATTAGTTTCGGCATGCCGAGACCAACAGGTATTCGTGCGTAAGACTTTGGAGGCATTAAATCAGCCATTCACATCTCCTAAAAGCTTTCCGAATTATGCTTAAAACGGTTAATAATCCCGTTACAGGGCACAAAGCGCAAGCTTACAGTATAACCAAAAAGGGAAATAGAGTCAATAGAATTTAAGGGCAATTTTTGAAATTGCCCTATGAAGGATTGATTTTACTTGAAGAGACTGGTTTATGCAAGGGGCAAAATTATCCCTCTTGTTCAAGCGAGTTGATTGTACGCCTGCAAGATTTCTCGGTTAGCTGGTACATTCTTCAGAAAAGTTTGCCTTACCTCTCTGGATTCAATACGATTAGCTTGATCTATGATCACGTTGTAAGTTGCTTCAATAATTCTTTTTGCTCTATCATCCTTATTTTCAAGTAATACGCGATAGCATGTTAGTAATATTTCTATTCTGTCCTTATTGTCTGTTTCTAATGGTAGGTCTGTGCCACCTTCCAAAATCTGATCAACAAACTTCAAAGCAACTTGTGATTCACCCCTGGCAAGTGCCACATCTGCAAAGGAAGCCAGAACACCCTTTCTTTGCTTGCCTTCACTCATATCTTCTGATGCTTTTTGAAAATCGCTCTCAGCCTGATCAATATTTCCTTGCGCTAAATGGATCCTTCCAAAAAGCCACCAGCGAAATTTTTCATAATACCTGATACCTGCATTCTCAACAATTTCCAAAGCTTCCACACAGTACTTTTCAGCTTCAACCAGTTGGCCAATATCAAGGTACATCCTGCTCAATAAAGTAAGCACCCATTGGACGCCTTGTTTGCCATCAATTTCACGGAAAATTGTCAATGCCTTTTCAAGGTATGGCTTTGCCTCTTCAAACATTCCCTGTAAAGAATAATCCAATCCAATATGTGCCCATGCCCGAGCTTCACTTCCCAAATCTCCCATCCGTTGAAAGATATTACGAACGTTTTTAAAGATTTTAATGGCGGTTGAATGATCACATTCAATCTCTGCAATGATGCCAAGATTCCCCTGAGCCATGCCTTGCCCTCGGATATCTCCCATTTTAGTTTCTATTTGCAACATCTTTTGATAATGCTCTTTTGCCTCTTGGTAATGGCCTTTACTTAATTCAATATTTCCTAAAATACTATAGGCAAATGATTCACCTCTCGTATCGCCTGCTGATTTACTCTTGACAAGAGTGTCAAGTGCAATTTCTCCAGCTTTATCCGTCGATCCCATCCGCCAATAAATCACAGCAAGATCATGCATCACCTTTAATTCAAGTTGATTTAATCCGAAGTTACGAGCCAATTCAAGCGCTAGTTCAGATTCTTTAAGTGCTTCGTTAAATGACCCCTTCTTCCAAAGTATGAATCCAATGGCTTTTTGAATGTGTGCATACTGTGATTGATCATCTAGCAATAAAACGATGTTTCTGGCTTTTTCAACCAAATTCATCGCTTCATTGTATTTGCCTATTTGCTCAAAATAACTTGCTTTTTGGAGGAAAAAATCAATCTTTTGTTTTTCATTCCCAATATGAGATACCAAATTAGCTAATTTCTCTAGATCATTTAATTGTGAATCGCGGTTCCCAGCAAGCGATAATAATTTTTCTCTTAGCATTAGCAAGTCATATTGCCTTTGTAAATCATTTTCAGGTGTCAGTTCCAGTGCTCGGGTGAAGTAGTCAATCGCTTCCTCGTTGGCATACCTGGCAGCGGCTTGCTCCCCAGCCTTCTGTAGATAGAGGCGCGCTTTCTCATCCACACCTGCTTTCTCAAAGTGCAGTGCTAGCTGCACGGCGATCTCATCCGCTTGGTCTCCAAACAATCCTTCCAATGCATTCCCTACGTCTTCATGCAGATAGGCTCTCTCAGCCTCGCTTAGTTCATTATAAAGATAGGTACGGAACAGGTTGTGCTGGAAGCGGAACAGGGACAGACGCTGACCACCCGGGTCCAGTCGTCTGATGCCTTCAGCATGCACCAACCTGTGTTGCCGTTCCAACTCCCCGCTTAGCTTGCGGATCAATCCCCCTGCCTCTGCCTGCTGTACCCGCGCCACTACCTCTGCGGTAAAGTCTTCTCCCTGTACACTGCCAATGGTCAGGGTTTGTTTGAGCTCTTCCTGCAGTCTGCCGATGCGTTCCTCGATCACCCCTTCCACTTTGGTCGGCAGATCGTCCCAGTTCAGGCTCTGGCTTTCGACCCATCTGTCATCATTATCTTTGACCAGGTCACCGCGCTCCTGCATGTTGCGCAGCAGCTCCACTGTGAACAAGGGGTGCCCGCCCGTATGGTGATAGAGGTTGGTGATGAAGGCATCCTGCAGGTTATTGGGTTCGCTCTCCAGGAAAGCTTCCACGAACTGTCTGCCTTCTTCCTCAACTGCTTTGTCCAGATCAAGGGTGATATCGCCAAAGTAGCGCTTGAATTCTGCCAGCACTTTCTCCAGCGGGTGTCTTTCTCCGCCTCTGCCAATGGCGACCTCTGCTGAGCGATAGGTGCCCAGGATCAATATCCGATGCTGTCCGATGCGCCTGCCCAGGTGAAAGAGCAAGTTGATCGAGGCGGCATCTCCCCAGTGCAGGTCATCCAGGATGATCAGCAACGGCTGCTTCTCAGCGATACGGCAGAGTACATTGGCATATTGTTCAAAGATATGGCTTTCCTGGATCCCGCTCTCGCCTGGCTTATCTTTGGGTTTGTTGACCAGCTTCTCGAGCTTGTCCAGCCAGCCCACTTTCTCCGCCACAAAAGCGCCCAGCTTGGTTGCTAGTCCCACCCCGGGTACGAACACGCCGATCAGGTCCGGACCGACATCTACGATGGCTTGCCCTGCCAGCACCAGCATGTTGCGCAGTCTGCCAGCGTTCTCCTGAGTGATGGCGCCCTGTGCCAGCTTACCCTCGACATCACCCGTCAGCTGACCCAATACTTCTCTGAACGGCAGGTAGGCATCCCCTACACCTGTCTGGGCATCACATAAGCCCACGGCTACTGCCAGTGTCTTGTCTGCTGCCTGTGCCCGCTTAACGAATTCACTCACCAGCGTGGTCTTGCCGCTACCTGCCTCCCCACTCAAAAAGCACACCCGCCCTTGCCCATTGACTGCTTGGGTCAGCCACTCCCCTAACTGCCTGAGTTGTTCTTCTCGTGCGATAAAGATTTGTTCCATCTTGCTCTCCTGTTGTGAACCCCTATTATTGACCCGCATTGAGGCGAGTAATCAAAGCGCTGTGTTGTTCGCTGCGATGGAAAAGTAAATCAACCCTCAAATCAATATTAACATATTTTTCATCTTTCAACAATTATCTTAAATATCTGTTGAGTATAAATTATTTTCCCTGTATATTAACTGTTTGGGAATGTGTTAGGTTAAATAAATCGATTGGAAAAGGATAATGTCTCATAAAGTGGTGTAAAAAGGATTGACAAAAAAGTCATCGTGTGC
>CAZJLN010000161.1:4756-5386 GCA_964546745.1 uncultured Anaerolineaceae bacterium | reverse complement strand
ACCAGCATGTCAGGGTTTGCGATGTGCCCGGATTGCCTTCAGGAATACCAGAACCCTGCTGACAGGCGCTTTCATGCGCAACCGATTGCTTGCCCGGTCTGCGGACCGAAAATCTGGATGGAAATGGGGGGCAAAAAGGTCGCTGAAACCGAGGAAGCACTTCGACTTGCCCGCAAATTGATAAAGACTGGGAAGATTTTGGCAGTTAAAGGTCTGGGCGGCTTTCACTTGGCAGTGGATGCCTTCAACCAAGATGCGGTCAACCGGCTGCGCGAGCGTAAAAGAAGGTCTGAAAAGCCTTTTGCACTGATGGCAAACAATCTTGAGACCATCCGCCTGTACACGCAGGTTGACGCGGAGGCTGAAAGACTGCTTAAATCCCCCCAATCCCCAATCGTTTTGCTGCCGGCTTTGAACGTGGCATATAACCCGCTTCTGCACACCGCCCCAAAGCAAACACGTTTGGGTTTCTTTCTCCCGTATACACCACTGCACTTACTTCTTCTTGAGCCAACAGAAGGCTTTCCATCTGTCTTGGTGATGACAAGTGCCAATCTCTCTGAGGAGCCGATCGCTTATCAAACTGAACAGGCAATTCTCCAGCTAAATAATATCGCAGACGCCTTTCTT
>CAZJLN010000161.1:0-4746 GCA_964546745.1 uncultured Anaerolineaceae bacterium | reverse complement strand
CGATCGCCCCATCCTCACGCGCATGGATGATTCGGTTTTTGCCCTGCGAGAAGGCGAGCCTTATCCCATACGCCGTGCGCGCGGATTTGCACCTAACCCGATCCGGCTGCCTATGGACTGTCCTCAAGTCTTAGGAACGGGTACACTGCTAAAGAACACTTTCTGCCTCTCACGCGATCGCTACGCTTTTGTCAGTCATCACATCGGTGACCTTGACAATGCTGAGACGCTTCAGGCTTATGAATCTGCTATTGAACAGTATAAAGCTTTGTTTCGCATCAAACCCAGTCTGTTGGCTTGTGATCTACATCCGGATTACCTGGCAACGCGTTACGCTTCCCAACACGCTGAAACAGAAAAGCTGCCTCTCGTGCCTGTGCAGCATCATCATGCTCATATCGCTGCATGTATGGCTGAGAATGGTTGGGATTCGGACGAGCCAGTCATTGGTTTAAGTTTTGACGGCACGGGCTATGGATCAGATGGTCATATTTGGGGTGGTGAGGTGTTACTGGCGAGTTATCAAGGTTTTGAGCGTAAATTTCACCTTGCTTACGTTCCTCTACCCGGTGGAGATCTTGCAATAAAAAAGCCTGCTCGCATGGCACTCAGCACTCTGCTGGCTCATAAAATCGATCTGGTTAGTTCCCTTCCACCTGTCAATTATCTTTCTGAAGTTGAGCGTAACGCTGTTACTGCCCAGATCCAAAAAGGTATTAACGCACCCCTGACATCCTCCATGGGACGGTTGTTCGATACGATCTCTTCCCTGATCGGTATTCGACAGGAGATCAATTATGAAGGTCAGGCAGCCATTGAATTGGAAGCCATCCTGGATCCATCTGAGACGAGTCTCTACCCCTTTGAGATTATTGAAGATCAGATCAGGACGGAAGCCTTGATCAAAGCGGTAGTGCGGGACTTGCTGGATAAAGTGTCTCCTGCCAAGATCTCCGCCAGGTTTCACCGTTCAGTTGTTCAGATGAGCCTGGAAGTGTGCCAAAAAGTGCGCGATGAAAATGGGGTCAAGCAGGTTGCAATTAGCGGTGGGGTATGGCAGAATCTTTATTGTGCAGTGAATACAGTTAAAGCACTGCAAAAAGATCATTTCGAGGTGCTTGTGCACCATCACCTTCCCCCCAATGACGGGTGTGTGTCGTTGGGTCAGGTAATGGTGGCAGCCAAAACGGTTGGATAGACCATCGAGGAGCAATTTATGTGTTTAGGCATCCCAGGAAAAATCATTGAAGTGTTTGATTACGCCGGCACCAAGATGGCAAAGGTGGATTTTGACGGTGTTTTTCAAGAAGTCTGCGTTGAAACCGTCCCAGAAGTTAGTGTTGGGGCTTATGTGATCGTGCATGCCGGGTTTGCGCTGAACATCCTCTCGGAACAAGAAGCCCAGGAAACCCTGGCGATCCTACAAGAAATGGCGCGCCTCGCGGACCTTGATGCATCGGCAGAGGACCAGTAAAGCCAACCATGGAAGTTCTAAAATCTTTTCGCAATGCAAATCTGACCAAAAATATCTTAGCGCAAATTCGCGCTCAAGCAACACGCCCAGTGAAAATCATGGAGATCTGTGGCGGGCAAACACATGCCATCATGCAATCCGGTTTGGATCAACTCCTGCCGCCTGAGGTGGAACTGATCCATGGTCCAGGCTGCCCAGTATGTGTAACCTCCCTGGAACTGATCGACCAAGCTATCCAGATTTCTCAGCTGCCTGAAGTGATCTTTACTTCTTTTGGCGATATGCTGCGCGTACCAGGATCTGAAAAAGACTTGCTGACGGCTAAAGCCGAAAGCGCAGACGTGCGCGTGGTCTACTCCCCATTGGATGCCGTGAAACTAGCACAAGCCAATCCAGACAAACAAGTGGTCTTTTTTGCAGTGGGTTTTGAGACGACAGTTCCTTCCATTGCCCAGAGCGTGCTGCATGCTTCCAGACAACAGATAGACAATTTCAGCATCCTGCCTGCCAATGTACTGGTTCCCCCAGCTATCCGCGCGATCTTAGACAGTCCCGGATCGCAGGTGAATGCCTTTTTAGCTGCGGGGCATGTGTGCGCGGTGATGGGGTACTGGCAGTATGAACCTATCGCCCAGCATTATCATTGTCCTATCATTGTCAGCGGATTTGAACCGCTGGATCTGGCACAGGGCATTTTGATGGCGGTCAAGCAGCTGGAAAAGGGGCAGACGAAGGTGAAAAACGCGTATGGGCGTGTGGTCAGCCGAGAGGGTAACCAGGTGGCACAGGCGATGATCTCGAAGGTCTTTGAAGTAGTCGACCGAAAATGGCGCGGCATCGGGGTGATCCCCATGTCTGGATTAGGACTTGCGCCGCAATACCAGGCTTTTGATGCGGTAGCACGCTTCAAGTGTCAGCCTATCCGGGTTGAAGAATCACCTCTATGCCAGGCTGGGCAGGTTTTACAGGGATTGATCAAGCCAATAGAATGCTCGGCTTTTGGCAAGCAGTGCACACCTGCCACTCCCTTAGGGGCACCGATGGTGTCTGCTGAAGGCACCTGCGCAGCTTATTTTCGTTATCACAGAGAGTCTGCCTATGAATAATTCTTTTGCCAATTATCAGGGATTATCCTGTCCGCTACCCATCCAGCAACACGAAAAGATCTTGCTGGGGCACGGCAGCGGGGGACTTTTAACCCTCAATCTGATCCGAGAAATTTTCCATCACTATTTTTCCAACCCTGCACTGGATGAGGGCAATGATGCAGCAGCGATTGGTATGGATCTCAAGAACGGCAGCCTGGTGACCTCCACGGATGCACATATCGTCTCCCCACTCTTCTTCCCTGGCGGGGATATCGGACGATTGGCAGTGTGTGGAACAGTGAACGATGTCAGCATGCTGGGTGCAAAGCCGCTTTACCTGACCGCATCCTTTATTCTTGAAGAAGGACTCCCAATACAAACGCTTGAAAGGATCGTGCAGTCCATGCAGGCAGCTTGCCTTGAAGCGGGAGTAAGCATCGTTGCCGGCGATACCAAGGTGACGGAAAAGGGTAAGGGGGATGGCGTTTACATCAGTACCACTGGCATTGGTTGGCTTCCTGCAGGTAGACACATCCGTGGTCAGAATGCTCAACTGGGCGATGAGGTGATCATTTCCGGGTCGATCGGGGATCACGGTATTGCCGTCTTGCAGGCGCGTGGTGACCTGGGTTTTACATCTAACATTCAATCGGATGTTGCTCCCTTAAATAAATTGATTGAATTACTTGTAGATGAAATCCCAGTTGTGCATGTGATGCGCGACCCAACGCGCGGCGGATTGGGTACCACATTGGTTGAGATTGCATCACAATCGCAAGTGAGCATTCAGATCGAAGAAGAGACTATTCCAGTTAAGCCGGAGGTGCGCACGGCTTGTGAGATGCTCGGCTTTGACCCGCTTAATATTGCCAACGAGGGCAAAGCGGTCATCATCGTGCCCAGCCAGCAGACCGAAAAAGCCTTGCAAATTCTGAACCTTCACCCCTACGGAAGAGATGCGCAAAGAATTGGTCGCGTGATTGAAGGAAAGCCAGGGCGGGTGCTTTTACGCACTGAGTTGGGAACGAAACGAATCGTCGAAATGATGGCAGGTGAGATGCTTCCACGAATTTGCTGATTTACGTTTCCATAATGGAAATAACAGTTCAGATTCAGATAAAAATTATGCTATACGCAATTCGACTTATTTTAATCAAAGTGAATCACCCATTTTCTCCTGACAAAGCTGGTATTCTTGACTCTTATCATCCAAAAGATATTTCATCAAGTTGCTGATTTGAGAAAAGATTTTATAATGGGGATAATAAATACGAGCCTACAAGAGAGGATTGATACCAATGGATGAATTTAAAATAACTCCTGTCTGGAAATACACAACTGAATCGAGATTGCTCTCGCCGGCGCATCAAAACGTGATCACGGAGTGTTCTATCGAGCTGAGGGTTAACCACGATCCGTGGCTGACATTGATCTGTACACCTACCTATCTTGAGACTCTTGCGATCGGCTTTCTTTGGAACGAGAACATAATTGATAACCTACGCGAAATCAATAGTATTAATTTATCTGAAGACATTACCAGTATTGATATCGTACTCTCGCATCCAGTCCAAAAACCCAACTCTTTTCACCGCACATCCACCGGCATCTCTCCCCTTCTGAAAAATCAGGTAAAGTCTCTTAACAAGATGGAATCCATCCAGGGTGATAAAATCATCGCTCTTTACCAAGAATTCTCCTCACTCCAAACGCTTCATCAAAGTGTTGGCGGTTTTCACAGCGCCGCCTTAAGTGATGGCGAGGAAATCAAACTGGCTGTTGAAGACGTGGGCAGACACAACTGCATCGACAAGATATCCGGGCTCTTCTTACAATCGCAGGATGCGTTTACACCAAAATTACTGCTGCTTTCAGGCAGAATCAGCTCAGAAATGATCCATAAAGCCCTCAGGCTGCAAGTGCCCATCATCGTCTCGCGCACCAGCCCAACCTACAGCGCCATGACCATTGCAGAAGCGCAGCAGATCAGCCTGATCGGTTATCTACGCAATGACAACTTTACGGTTTACTCCCACCCAGAAAGAATCCTGCCCTAACTCAACCGACGTCTGTTTACTTCAGCTTGGAATCGTAACCACCTGCCAAGGCATCCTGCTTGACAAATGAATGCCTGTCGGTATACTTATAAAATGTATTTTTAATGAGGAAATTATGAAAATTGAA
>CAZJLN010000160.1:308-5397 GCA_964546745.1 uncultured Anaerolineaceae bacterium | reverse complement strand
CATCAATAGATATTAAATCTGCTACAACTCAAACACCACCTCCCCAAAAAATCCCTCGGCAGGTGATGCCTGAACGATCTATAACCAGCCGTATAAAAAGCTTTGAGGAAGTTAACCTGGGTTTTCAAGAAGAAATCGCTATTTTGGAAGCTCAACGATGTTTGCACTGTCGTCAGCCTGCCTGTGTGCAAGGTTGTCCGGTGGGCGTGAAAATCCCCGAATTCATTGATCTTCTCCTTAAACGCGATTTTGTAGCTTCTGCACGTAAAATAGAAGAAGACAATGTGTTGGCAAAGGTCTGCGCAAGGGTCTGTCCCCAATCAGACCAATGTGAAGGCGCCTGTATTCTCGCAAAAAAAGGCGATGCGGTTTCCATTGGCGCTTTGGCTCGCTTTGTTACTGACTTCGCCCGTTATCATGAAACCAAAGATAAAACCTCTCTACCCCAAACAAAAACCGGGCATAAAGTCGCCATCATCGGATCAGGTCCAGCTGGCCTCAGTTGCGCAGGAGATCTGATTCGTGCTGGTCATGATGTAACAGTTTTTGAAGCCTTTCACGATTTTGGAGGGGTGCTAATCTATGGCATACCGGAATTCCGTCTCCCGAAGCAAATTGTGCGCGAAGAAGTGACTTCTCTAAAAACTCTGGGTGTCAACTTTCAAGCGAATACAGTAATTGGTATCTCCCTGACAATTAATGAATTATTTGAATCCGAAGGCTTTGATGCAGTCTTTATTTCTGTGGGTGCTGGTCTGCCAAATTTCATGAATATACCAGGTGAAAACTTGGTAGGTATCTACTCAGCCAATGAATTCCTCACCCGGGTAAACTTGATGAAAGCTTGGAAATTCCCTGAAGTTGACACACCAATTTTGGATTTAAAAGGCAATCAAGTCGCTGTAATAGGGGGTGGGAACACAGCCCTGGATTCAGCTCGGGTTGCCCTTCGACTTGGTGCCGCACAAGTCAATATCATTTACCGCCGAAGTGAAGCAGAGATGCCCGGTAGGCTCGAGGAAATTCACCATGCCAAAGACGAAGGTATCCAATTCCAATTTCTCTCCACGCCTACTGCATTTCTCGGTGACTCCTCTGGAAAGTTAATTGCCTTAACCTTACAGCATATGACTTTGGGTGAGCCAGATGCCTCTGGACGCCGTCGTCCTGTCCCCATACCAGGATCAGAACACACATACCCAGTTGACCTGGTTGTTATCGCCATTGGAAACGGATCCAATCCAATTATCCAAAAAACCACCCCAGATCTCAAATTCAACCACTGGGGAAACATCATCGTGGATGAAGCCACCATGGCTACTAGCAAACCTGGCGTCTTCGCTGGTGGCGACATTGTCACTGGAGGTGCTACTGTAATCCTGGCGATGGGAGCTGGCCGTCTGGCTGCTAAATCAATAAATAAGCACCTAAATAATCTTTAAATTATTATCAAATATGTTACTGTTGTGGTAAGACGATAGGACTTCTAGGCTTTAGACTATTTTACGAATCAAGGAGTATCTCATGAATCCACCTAAAATTGTCTGTATTGGTGCTGGTAGCTTTTCATTCGGGATGAGTACACTGGTTACTCTGCTTAAAAGTGAAACATTAAGAGGAGCAGAAATTGTGTTGGTTGATAAAAACCAGCAAGCACTAGATCAGATCGGAGATTTGGCAGAGTGGCTTAATCACACTTGGGGTTGTGGAAAGAAAATTACTGCCCATTCACACCATACAAGAGCTTTACCAGATGCTAACTTTGTCATCTCTGCAATCGAAGTTCCTCCTCGTGAAGAACTATGGCAAAAAGATTATGAAATCACTCTAAAATATGGTGTGCGTCAACCCTATGCTGAAAATGGAGGACCTGGCGGATTTGCCCATACAGCACGCAATGTCCTACCTGTTCTTGATATCGCCTACGACATGGAAGCGCATTGCCCCGATGCCTGGTTCATTAATTTTACCAATCCAATGCAACGCATATGTACCCTCATCCACCGCTACAGTGACATTAAAGTAGTCGGTCTATGTCATCAATTGGCAGCTGGCTATGCCATGGTTGCCAAAGCCCTAGCGCCTGATTATGGTTTCGACCCTGGTGACGACTTCTTAAGCACTCATGCAGATAAGAAGAACAATGAACCCATGGCACGTATGGCTCACCTTGGTTTCCAGAATTTCAAGATAAAAGCTGTCGGTGTAAACCATTTCACTTGGATGTTGGACCTCCGAGACCGTATGACAGGCGCTGATCTATATCCCCTCTTCCGTAAACGCTGGCAAAAGCTTGATCCCACCTTTGAACCATTGACTCGAGATGTCTTTGATGCCTTTGGCCTGTTTCCAGTTCCTGGGGACGAACACCTATGCGAATATCTGCCCTGGGTCAGTGATCCACTCACTCAACCTTGGGAGAAATATGACTTAAGTCTATACGATTGGAAAGAACATGCATCTGCCCGAGAGCAGGAATGGCAACGCATAAGATATGCAGTTAAGCATAAAGATAATCCCGATCAATTTGCACAAGCTTTTAGCGAAGGCGCTGTTGAAATAATCGAAGGCGTTATGCAAAATAAAGACAGCTTCTGGGAAGCAGTCAATATTCCCAACCGAACCCATATCCCCAATGTGCCTGATGACGCCATCATTGAACTGCCAGCCCTCCTCAACCGCCAGGGAATACACGGCTTACCTTTCAATGATTTACCAGATGGTATCGCTGAAATCCTCTGTCGTGAGATTACCACCAGCCAGCTATGTGTAGATGCCTGCGTCCACGGAGATCGTCAGCTTGCCCTGCAAAGCCTGCTCTTAGACCCCATTATCCGAGATATCCCAACAGCCAAATTAATACTGGATGATTACTTGACAACCTATCGGGAATACTTGCCCCAATTCTGGGAAAAATAACATGAATTATTTGAGCAATTGGATTGACGAAGCTTTAGGTTAGGTGTATATTTATTTGAAAGTTAGCGAAAGTTCTAAGAATTAAGTGCTCGTCTTGTACTGATCTAAGACCTCTCGCAACAATATTTTATAAAAGGTTTTTTATTTTTCAGGAGGTAGTAAGGTCATGTCAGAACGAGAAAATGGGACAGTTAAGTGGTTCAATGGTGAGAAAGGCTACGGCTTCATATCTCGCGAATCCGGAGACAAAGACGTTTTTGTCCATTTCAGCGCCATCATCGTTGATGGTTTCAAAACACTGAAAGAAGGACAAAAGGTTGAGTTTCAGGTCGTTCAAGGTGCTAAGGGTCCCCAGGCACAAGATGTCAAGGTTATTGAGTAAATAACTTCAATGAGTGAAACAGGATGCAGGTTTTCTGCATCCTGTTTTTTTTATCGCTTCAAATCCCTGTACTTTATCCGTTTAGGCTGATCTGCATCAATCCCAAGTTGTTTTTTTCGGAAAGCTTCATAATCAGACCAATTGCCTAAATAAAGATGGGCTTGACTGTCACCTTCAAATGCCAGGATGTGAGTGGAAATGCGGTCTAAAAACCAGCGGTCATGGCTCACAACCACAGCACATCCTGCAAAAGCTTCCAATGCTTCTTCCAATGCCCGTAGTGTATTGACATCAAGGTCATTGGTGGGCTCATCCAACAGGATTACATTCGCACCCATGGTCAAAGTTTTAGCTAAATGAACCCTGTTGCGTTCACCACCAGATAAGGTATTAACCATCTTTTGCTGGTCCGCACCCAAAAAATTAAACGAGGAACAATAGGCTCGGGCGTTAATTTGCTTGTTGCCTAAAGTCAGTGTATCTGATCCACCTGAGATTTCCTGATAAACCGTTTTGGAATCATCAAGTTTACGAGATTGATCTGCGTAAGCGATTTTTACGGTTTCTCCAATCGTAATCATTCCCTTGTCAGGTTCTTCCTGCCTAATAATCATCCGCAGTAAGGTGGTTTTTCCTGCTCCATTTGGACCAATCACGCCAATAATACTACCTGGGGGGATCACTGCTGAGAGGTTATCGATCAATAATCGCTCACCATATCCTTTTGTCACACCATCAATATTGATCACGATATCTCCCAGTCTAGGACCGGGTGGGATATAAATCTCCAAATCCTCACGTCTACCTTCGTATTCCTGGCTTAATAGTCGTTCATATGCAGTAACACGTGCTTGACCCTTACTCTGACGTGCCTTAGGAGACATATGAATCCACTCAAGTTCTCTTTGTAAAGTACGTTGCCGTTTGGATTCAGATTTCTCCTCTGAGCGTAATCGTTCTTGTTTCTGCTCAAGCCAGGATGAATAATTACCTTTCCATGGAATCCCATAACCTCGATCCAATTCAAGGATCCATCCCGCCACATTATCCAGGAAGTACCGGTCGTGAGTAACAGCAATGACGGTGCCTTTATATTGCTGCAAGTGACATTCAAGCCAGGCAACGGACTCTGCATCGAGATGATTGGTAGGCTCGTCCAACAGAAGTATATCCGGTTCAGTTAAAAGAAGACGCGTCAACGCAACTCTTCTGCGTTCCCCACCTGAAAGCACATTAATTCGTGTCTCGGCTGGTGGACAACGCAGCGCTTCCATTGCCACTTCCAGGTGATTATCAAGATTCCAGGCATCATGTTTATCAAGTTCTTCTTGCAATTTAGCCTGCTTTTCTATTAATGCATCAAAATCTGCATCAGGTTCAGCAAATTGGGAATTAACCGCATCATACTCAGTCAAAAGATCAACAATTGGCTGAACAGCCTCTCTGATGACCTCGATGACTGTTTTAGAATTGTCCAAATGAGGTTCTTGCTCCAAAAGACCGACAGTATATCCTTTTGTAAACGCAATTTCCCCGATGTAATCTTGGTCTACACCAGCCATAATACGTAGTAGTGTCGATTTTCCAGCCCCGTTCAATCCTAAAACACCAATCTTGGCACCATAATAAAAACCCAGAGAAATATCTCTTAACACCTGTTTGTTCGGAGGATAGATGCGACCGACGCGCATCATGGAATAAATTACTTTCGTATCATTTGTCATAAAACGAATTTTACCCTATAAGTCGTAAAGAACTTTTCGATTGCAAAATTAATCTCACAATCTA
>CAZJLN010000160.1:0-298 GCA_964546745.1 uncultured Anaerolineaceae bacterium | reverse complement strand
ACAAATTTTGGATAATAGTAAATTTGAGGTTTTTGCAGTTTTATTGCATACACCAGCGAACCATCTCCCACCTCAGGAGAATTCAATTTTTGTTAAATGATATATTCTTAAACCTGAATTGTTGCTTAGTTATTGATTAAAAGGTTAATTTTATATTAATTCAAGGGGGGGTGTGTGTATTTTCCTTGCTATCTTTGCTATCTTTGCGGTTATGTAACAATACTTATAAACAAGTTCCCAACAGTTCAAAATAAAAATGAACATTTTTCAAACATAATTACTAAACAATTTAACAGGT
>CAZJLN010000159.1:0-5427 GCA_964546745.1 uncultured Anaerolineaceae bacterium | reverse complement strand
GCAGAGCGCGTTCTTGGTAAGAACGAGGTCATGGGTTCAAATCCCATTGAGGGCTCTCTGCTGAAAAAATAGAAAAAAAATTGAGTAATTAAAAGGATTTAAGGAGTAGAGAAGCATGGCAAAAGCAAAATTTGATCGGTCCAAGCCCCACCTGAACGTGGGCACGATGGGACATATTGACCATGGGAAGACGACCCTAACCGCAGCGATCACGAAAGTACAGGCGCTGAAGGGATTTGGCGATTTTCGTGGATTTGACACAATTGACAATGCGCCAGAAGAGAAAGCGCGCGGGATCACGATCAACATCTCGCATGTTGAATACCAGACCGCGAAGCGGCACTATGCACATGTTGATATGCCAGGACACCGAGACTACATCAAGAACATGATCACTGGAGCAGCGCAGGTTGATGGCGCGATCCTGGTGGTGAGTGCGCCTGATGGGGCGATGCCACAGACGCGAGAGCACGTGCTGTTAGCGCGGCAGGTGAACGTACCAGCGATCGTGGTATTCCTGAACAAAGTAGACATGATGGATGATCCAGAGCTGTTAGAGCTGGTAGAGATGGAACTGCGAGAAATGCTGACCGAGAACAAATTTCCTGGGGACGAAATTCCGATCATTCGAGGATCGGCATTGAAAGCCTTGGAAAGCAAATCGACCGACACGAACGCAGAAGAATACCAGTGCATCAACGAGTTGATGGATGCAGTAGACAACTACATCCAGGAGCCCGTGAGAGAGTTGGATAAACCGTTCATGATGCCAGTGGAAGATGTGTTCTCGATCAAGGGACGCGGGACCGTGGTAACAGGACGTGTTGAACGCGGACAGATCAAAGTAGGAGAGCCGGTAGAGATCATTGGCTTGCAGGAAAAGAGCATGAACTCCGTGGTGACTGGTGTTGAGATGTTCCACAAGCTGTTGGA
Organism: uncultured Anaerolineaceae bacterium; assembly: GCA_964546745.1. Lineage (GTDB taxonomy): Bacteria > Chloroflexota > Anaerolineae > Anaerolineales > Anaerolineaceae > CAZJLN01. Next base: position 4,494 of record CAZJLN010000159.1, on the reverse strand, counting down.
CAGTGGCATGGCAGGCGACAATGTAGGCTTGCTGCTGAGAGGCATCGATCGCGAGCAGGTAGAGCGCGGCATGGTCATCGCCAAACCGAACAGCATCACCCCGCACACCACATTTGAATGCACCGCTTACATTCTTAAGCGAGAAGAAGGTGGACGGCACAGCGCGTTCTTCACCGGATACCGACCGCAATTCTACATCCGCACGATGGACGTCACAGGCGATGTGACCTTACCGGAAGGTGTGGAGATGGTATTACCTGGAGATAACGTAACCGGGTTGAAAGTAAAACTGATCACCAAGGTTGCCTTGGAAGAAGGCTCACAATTCGCAATTCGCGAAGGCGGCTTGACCGTAGGTGCTGGCTTCATCACAAAAATTATTGAGTAATAGGTAAATTATGGCAAAACAGAAAATTCGAATTCGCTTGAAAGCTTATGACCACCGCATTTTGGACCAATCCGCCAAGCGGATCGTGGACACGGCGGAACGCAGCGGCGCTAAAGTCGTTGGTCCTGTACCCCTGCCAACCAAGCTGGAACGTTACACAGTACGTCGTTCCACCTTTATTGACAAGGATTCACACGAACATTTTGAAATCCGCACCCACAATCGAATGATTGACATTTTGGAACCAGATTCCAAGACCATTGATATGCTGATGCGTCTCAATCTGCCCGCTGGGGTAGACATTGAGATTAAGATGGCGTAGTCGATAAGCGATCAGGATCGAAAGGTTGTTCACGGGGTAGTCTACTGAAAGACTACCCGCTAACGTGAAGAATCAGTGAAAACTAAATTGAATTTTACCCTTGAAAATATTTTAAGGGTATGATAGCATTATAAGGTTGCCCTCTAGGACAACCAGATAAAGGCATCTTAAGAGTTGAGCGTGCCGTAGGCCTAAAAACAATGTGTGCCGCGGACCATCAATTGACTGAGTTGCGGTCGGAGATGATGCAGTTTTGCCCAAACTGACAGTCTCGGCAAAATATATAGAAACAGGAGAATAAATAATGTTTAAAGGGCTGATTGGTAGAAAGATCGGTATGACCCAGATCTTCGAAGATGACGGCACGGCGACACCCGTGACTTTGATCGAAGCTGGGCCATGTTTCGTTTCTATGGTCAAAACAGTTGAATCGGATGGTTACAACGCCGTTCAATTGGCTTTTGGCGAGGTTAAACCCAAACGCATAACGCGTGCTCAATTGGGTCATCTGAAAAAGAATGATTTACCTCCCGTAAAGTTTGTTCGTGAATTTCGTTTCACTAAAACCGCAGACGTCAATGTAGGTGATGTGCTCGGTGCAGATCTGTTCGCAAAAGACGAACATGTGGATGTGGTTGGCATCAGCAAAGGCAAAGGTTTTGCTGGCGTTGTCAAGCGCCATCACTTCTCCGGTGGTCCTCGCACACATGGTCAATCTGACCGTTTGCGCGCCCCTGGTTCTTCGGCATCAGGTACCACACCTGGGCGTGTTTTCAAAGGAAAGCGCGGACCTGGACGCATGGGGAATGAGCGTGTGACCTCTTCCAACCTGCGTGTGGTTCTGGTCGACAGGGAACGTAATTTGTTAGCTGTGCATGGTTCTGTACCTGGCCCCAAAGGCGGCACAGTGGTGATCAAAGAGGCACGAAAACAGTAGCCCTTGTGGCTCTGATTTTTCGTTGAATGGAGTTTAGATATCATGGAAGTTGATGTTTTCAACACAAAAGGTATAAAGACCAGTACGGTGGATTTGCCGGATGCGATCTTCAACGCCCCTGTCAATGTTGATCTCATGCACCAGGCATACACCCGACAGATGGCAAATGCCCGCCTGGGAACCCACGAGACTAAAACACGTGGTGAGGTCGCTGGCGGCGGCAAGAAGCCCTTCCGTCAAAAAGGCACCGGTCGTGCCCGTCAGGGTAGCACCCGTGCAGCGCAATGGGTAGGTGGTGGACGTATCCATACCCCTCACATGCGTGATTATTCATTGGAAATGCCCCGCAAAATGCGCCGTGCAGCTCTGCGTTCAGCTCTGAGCGTCAAAGCCGCTGATGCGCAACTTGTTTTGGTGGAAGATCTAAAATTGGACGAAGCGAAGACCCAGTCCATGGTTAAAGTTTTGACAGCTCTTGCTGGAAAAACCCGTGCCCTGGTCCTGATCCCAGATAGTTCAGAAGATTTTGATGCTGCTATTATGACCACCCGCAACATTTCCGATGCAAAGTTATTATTTGCTAATTACTTGAACATTCGTGACCTGCTTTCATATGACAAAGTCATTGTTCCTTTGCAGGCGCTGGATGTGATCAAGAGTTATCTGGGATAGAGTGGTGAGTAATATGAATAAAACAGTATTTGAAATCATTCGCCGACCCGTCATCACAGAAAAGTCTAACTACCAGGCTTCTGATCTGCATCAATATGTGTTCGAGGTGGATCCAACTGCCACCCGTTCGCAGATCAAAGAAGCTGTAGAGACTGTATTTGACGTCACTGTGTTACGCGTGAACACAATTAACATGCCTAACAAGTCTAAGCGCAATTCGCGCAATCGCAGACTGGCAGTTCGTTCTACTGGATATAAAAAAGCGATCGTGACGCTTGCAGCTGAAGATCGTATTCCCATCTTTGAAGGGGTGGAGTAATGGCTGTTAAAATTTACAAACCCAAAACACCTGGTCAACGTCATCGTACCAGCTATACATTTGAAGAGATTACCAAGACAACCCCTGAGCGCTCTTTGCTTATTCCTTTAAAGAAGAAAGCAGGACGTAACAATCTTGGTCGGATCACTGTCCGTCAACGTGGCGGCGGCGAGAAGCGCCAGATCCGTATCGTGGATTTCCGTCGTGATAAAGTTGGGATTCCTGCCAAAGTGGCAGCCATTGAATATGATCCCAATCGCACCGCTCGCCTGGCTCTGCTTAACTATGCGGATGGCGAGAAACGCTATATCATAGCTCCCGTGGGACTGAAGGTTGGCGATACCATCTTCTCCGGTCCGCAGGCAGAAATTCGTGTTGGAAACAACTTGCCGCTTGGGAATATCCCTGTTGGCACCATGGTGCACAGCGTTGAGCTGCAACCTGGCAAAGGTGCACAAATGGCACGTTCTGCCGGCACCTCCGCGCAGCTGCTTGCCAAGGAAGGCAAATATGCACAGGTTCGTTTGCCCTCAGGAGAGGTTCGCCTCGTCTTGCAAGAGTGCAGCGCAACCATCGGTCAGGTTGGCAATGTGGAACACAGCAATATCAAACTTGGTAAAGCTGGGCGTAAACGCCATATGGGCAGGCGCCCTGAGGTTCGTGGTACAGCCATGACCCCACGCGACCATCCGCATGGTGGTGGTGAAGGACGTTCACCCATCGGTATGGCAGGACCTAAGAGCCCATGGGGTAAACCAACCCTGGGTTACAAGACCCGCCGCAATAAGCGCACCGATCAATTTATTATCCGTCATCGTTCCAAAGCGAAACGTCGCTAAGGCATGATGCGTATCTGAGAAAGAGGACAATAAGATGTCGCGATCACTGAAAAAAGGGCCATTCATTGACCCGAAACTGTTGAAAAGAATTGAGCAGATGAACCTCAAGGGCGAGAAGAAAGTACTTCGCACCTGGAGCAGAGCCAGCACAATCTTCCCACAAATGGTGGGGCATACTATTGCTGTGCACGATGGCCGTCGCCATGTACCGATCTATATCACTGAGAATATGGTGGGTCATCGCCTGGGCGAATTTGCCCCGACGCGCTTATTCCGCGGGCATCAGGCCAGCGAAAAAAGCAGCAAAGGAAAGTAAACTATGGCTACAGATATTCGTGCAAAATTAAGTAACCTGGGTACATCCGCACAGAAAGCCCGTTTAGTGGTGGATTTGGTGCGTGGAAAAGCAGTGGAAGAAGCGTTGGATGTATTGAAATATACCCCCAACAAATCTGCTGAACCCATCAGCAAATTGCTCAAATCTGCCATAGCCAATGCAGAAGAGAACTTTGGTGTAAGCCGAGACGATCTCTTTGTGTACAGCATTTTTGCAGACGAAGCACCCACCCGCAAATGGCGAAGTTTTGGTGCCCGTGGACGTTTCAAGCCCATGCTTCGACGTCGTTCACATGTGACAGTCATTCTACGTGAAAGAGAATGACGGGAATAGTAAACAGGATAGATAAGGAACCAGGAGTAATATATGGGTCGTAAAGTACATCCAATTGGGTATCGACTAGGAATCAATAAACCTTGGCTTGGTCGTTGGTACGCTGAAGGACAGGAATATACCGAACAACTTCATCAGGATTTAAGAATTCGTGATCTGGTATTGAAAGATACTGAACGTTCTGGTATTTCCAACGTTGAAATTGAAAGATTCCCTGGCAAAGTTAAGGTTGCTGTTCATACTGCCAAACCCGGAATTTTAATCGGTCGTAAAGGCGAAAGTGTCAAAATTTTACGCCAGAACCTTGAAGCCCTCACCGGCAAAAAGATCGATCTGGAAGTAAAAGA
>CAZJLN010000158.1:0-5532 GCA_964546745.1 uncultured Anaerolineaceae bacterium | reverse complement strand
GCCAGTATTTAAATAAGATTGATAACGTAATTACAGGTTTATCCTTTGTTGGGCATCTGGACACGCCAGATGATGCCAATGATGTAGTTGTTCAGGGAGACTATGCTTACGTTTGTGACAGAAGTTCGTTGCGGGTTGTTGATGTCTCAGAACCAACAGTACCGGTTGAAGTGGGTTCTTATACATCATTATGTCAGGATATAGATTTAGAAGGATACTATTTGTATTTATTGTCAAGTTCTGCTTTAAAGATTTTGAATGTTACTACCCCTTCCTCGCCCATTTTAGTAGGACAGATCGACCTGGATGACATGTTTAGTATTGATGTAGAAGGTGATTATGCATATCTTCTACAACACAATGATAATCCAGACTTAACAAAAATATTCATAATTGATATTGCAGATGCAACAAATCCAACAATAATCAATAATCAAATCATGCTAAATTATGTATTTGAAGTTGATGCAGCAGGGGACTACGCTTATATCGCAAATTTCTCAAGTGGATTAAGAATTTTCGATATCTCGGATCCATATAACATCTATAACGCTGGAGGTTATCCTTCACCCGGCTACTCCATTGGAGTGACTGTTGCTGGTAACATTGCTTATCTTTCAGAATTTGATGGGTTACGAATTATTGATGTTACCAATCCGGCTGTACCATTCTTACTTAGCTATTTTGAAATACTAGGTTCGTACTATGCTTGGGATTGCGCTGTTGCATCGGGGATTGCGTATATAGCAAATTCGAATGATGGAATTATCATGCTGGACGTTACAGATCCTTCTGACCCAATCTTGAGGGATACCTTTAACACCGCCGGAAGTGCTATGGATGTTGTTGTAGCCAACGATTGGATTTATGTAGCCGATTCCAATAATGGTCTTGTGATTTTGCAGCCCACTTTCGGAATTAATGGTGAAGTGATTGATTACTTCGGCAGCCCATTTATAGATGTGACCATAACTGCCACAGGTGGATATAGCACTGTAACAGATGAAAATGGGGTGTTTAGCTTTGGCGATATACCATCAGGTATCTACACCATCACACCTTCAAAGAAAGGTTATTCATTTACGCCCCCATATCGAGATGTGACCATACCGCCCGATGCAAATGTGGTCAATTTTTCAGGAGAAGCAAAGCTCTTTATTCCGATAGTGGTTAAATGATGGAGGTGATTGAGGACGGTGGTAAACTCAAGAAATATTATCTTAGCTTATGAGTAAAAAAGAGAATAATTTTTGTTTAAATTATTCTCTTTTGTATATAATAAGTTGTGATTAAGCTAATCGCTGCTTGATCCAATCCACCATCGTCTGGATCACTTCTGCTTTTTCAGGCTCATTGTGGGTTTCATGATACAAACCCTCCCAGCGCTTATAGGTCACATCGCCATAAGCAAGCTGCTCAAAGAATTTGTCTGAGCCTTTGATATCACAAATGGGATCATCGGTGCCGTGCATCAGCAGAAGGGGGGATTGCCAATTATTGGCTTCTGACAAAACCACCTCAGCGCCTTCAAACATGAACATGCCTAATCTAACACTGATCTTATCGTGCACCAGAGGGTCTGTTTGATAGGCTTTAACGACTTCTTCGTCATGCGAAAGCCCCTTAGCATCTAAACCATTTGGCATCGTCATACCAGGAAGGAAGTTGTTCATGAATTTTGCCAATTTCTTTTTCGATTCTGGTGTCCCGGAAAGCTCCAAGGGAGGGCTAGTGGCAATGATGCCTTTTACAATTGCTTTTTCTTTTGTACCAAAGTACAACACCTCTAAAGCCCCCAGGCTGTGACCGTATAAAAAGACTGGAAGTGTCTCCCCAAATTCCTCCCGAATTTTTTGTAATGCCAGGAGGATATCATCCATTAAATGTTGCGCAGAAGGGGTATGCCCTCTTTTCCCTTCTGATTTTCCGTGTCCACGTTGGTCAAAACTGTAAATATGGAATCCATTTTCATTAAAGATTTTTGCCACATGGTCATAGCGTTCCAAATGCTCTCCTAAACCATGGACAAGCAGCACCAAAGCTTTAGCCGGCTTGTCGCTCATCCAAACTTTACTATAGAGCTTCAATCCATCTTTAGTCGTAAATTGGTGTTCATTTTGCGTCATCTTCCCTCCGAAGGTTGAACCTGAATGAGTATATAATCGATAGAGATATTATAGCATTATCATTAATCAGTTCGTTTTGTTTCACGAGGAGAAAAGATGCTAAAAGTTTCTGTTATCGGAGCCGGTTCCACTTACACCCCTGAACTCATCAAAGGGTTTTTTGATCGGATAGATCAATTCCCACTTTCGGAACTCTGGCTCATGGACATCGATGCACAACGACTGAATATTGTTGGCAGTTTTGCCCAACGTATTACTGCCTCGAAATCCAATTCTTTCAAGGTCGTTCTCACCACCGACCAAAGAGCTGCTATTTCCGGTTCACAATATGTCATAACCCAGTTGCGTGTTGGGCAAATGCCTGCTCGTCGAGAGGATGAATACCTTGGCAAGCGCCATGGATTAATCGGGCAGGAAACCACTGGCATTGGTGGGATGGCAAAAGCTCTGCGCACGATTCCAATTATTCTGGATGTGGCAGATGACCTTCAAAAGCTCGCCTCAGATGCCCTTTTGGTAAATTTCACTAATCCTTCTGGGCTGATCACGGAAGCTTTAAGCCGTCATGCTCCCAGGGTAAAATTTGTTGGCGTTTGTAACTCTGCCTTTACGACCAAAATGGCTATTCTCTCTGAGATTTCTAAATTGAGTGGAATATCTATCTCCCCAGCAAGAGCTGTCATTAAAACACTAGGTTTAAATCACCTCACTTGGGTTACCGACTTTTGGGTAGACGGAGTAAGCCTATGGGAATCTGTCATGAGGAACTACCTTGATCACTTAAAATCTGCAGGAGATCCTGAGTTTGATCCTGAACTGGTAAAAACACTAGGCATGATACCGAATTCTTATTTAAAATACTTCTATCACACCGAAAAAATGCTTGAAAAGCAGTCACTATGGCCTCCCTCTCGCGCTGATGCTGTAATGAAAATAGAAGAAAAGTTACTAGGAGATTATGCAGATCCTAATTTGACGGAGCCGCCGGCAGAGTTGATGCTGCGTGGAGGAGCTTGGTATTCCACTGTTGCCATACAGTTATTGAATGCACATTACAACAATTGGGGAGAGGAGCATGTTGTCAACACACGTCAGGCAGGGGCTGTTCAGGAGTATGATACAGATTGGGTGATGGAGTTGCCCTGCACGGTTGATAAAAATGGTATTCATCCCTTGCCCGCTCGACCTCTACCACTGTCGTGTTTTAACTTGATTTCAGCAGTAAAAGAATACGAGCTTTTGACTGTCGAGGCTGCTGTACACGGAGATCGTACTGCCGCCCGGAAGGCGATGATTGCGCACCCTCTGGGTCCTAAAGAGTCTGCCGTTGATTTGGTTTTGAAAGACCTCCTTGAGACTCATCGCACTTTTCTGCCTCGCTTCTTCAAATGATTTAAATATAAATAACCCCTTGAACAAATCTCACGAAGTTAAATTTCGTCCAGTTTTCAATAACCTTTAGTCACTTAAATTAGAAGATAAAGTGTTCTACAGGCCGACTCGTAGACTATCAGTCGCCTTGATTATTTATAACCGACTACCGACTAAAAATCACATACTGCTTCAAGAAACGATCGATCGCACTGTAATGTTTGATTAATGTCTCACTTTTACGAAAGCCGTGCCCTTCGCCCTCGTATAGATGATACTCGTGCGGCACATGATTAGCACGCAATGCAGCCACAATTGTCTCAGATTGGTCAGGGGTTACAACCTTGTCCTCAGCTCCCTGAAAGACAGCCACAGGGTCTTTAATGCGGTCTGCGTGGAAAACAGGTGACCAATCGTAGAATCGTTTGGCAGCTTCTGGCAGTGTACCTACCAGCGATGCATTGTAATGTGCCTCAAATTTATGGGTATCCATCTCGAGAGTAAATAGGTTAGACACACCATAAGAGCATAAGCCAGCCTTGAAAAAACGTGGATATTGGATCAAGGAGTTCAAAACCGTATATCCACCTGCACTGCCACCCTTAATGACAAGTCGATCTGGATCTGCCAATCCCATTGAAATCAAGGCTTTAGCCCCTTCAACAGCATCCTGAGTATCCAATTCTCCCCAGCGTTGACGTAACGCCAGCATATAAGATCGTCCAAAGCCGGTCGATCCTCGGTAGTTTACGACAAAGTAGCCATAACCACGGCTTGTGAAGAAGGCAGTATCCAGATCAAAACCGATGCCAACCTGAGAAGTAGGACCACCATGAATGTAAACGATCACTGGTGGTAAGCCATCAGAAGTGAATTGGCTGTTGGTCGGGGGATAGTAAATGCCAAAAACCCTCTGCCCGTCGGAGGAAATCCAATCAATTGGCAGCGATAATGGCAGGTCATCAGCCACAATACATTCAGCTGGACTTCGGACAATCACTTGTGTCTGATCTTTATCGAGCACCAATAAACGCGTTGGGCTGGTGGGCGATGTGGCAAACAAGGCAATTTGACCACTTTTGGAGATGCTAATCTGACCCAGGCTGGTGTATAGATCCATATTTATTGTTTTGATCTCTCCCGTATAAATGTCGACGGATTTGAGCAAGCTAATTGCTTGCTGCCCTTCAAAAAAGTAAATTGTCTTTCCGGAAGGGTCCCATGCGTAGCTTCGAATTCCCTGTACCCAAGCAGGGCGCAGTAGGATGGCATCCTTAACAATTATTTGTCTTTCACCCGTTTCCAAATTCAAGAGCACCAGTTCATCCAAATCTCCTGCTTGACGGATATAACTCAGGAACTTGCCGTTTGGGGAGAATTCAGGTTGAAAAATAGGCAAATCTATACCTCCATCAAGAATATGTTCTTCGAAAATAGTAGGTCTCTCTCCATCTAGGATCGCGAATTTGAGCCGGGTACCGTCCCATGGCATATTAGGATGATCCCACTCCACCCATGCCAAGCCTTTTCCATTAGGACTCCAGGCAGGCTGCATATAGAAATCAGAACCGCTCTTCAGGATTGATGGCCATGAAAATCCATCCTTATCAATCAAACCCAGAACATCGGTGTCCTCATAACTATGTACGAACACCACCCATTTTTCATCAGGCGAAAGGGTAGGGGAAGCAGCATGACCAAAGGCAGGTGTGATGGTTTTTGGGTAACCTGTGCCAATATGGCGCTTGTAAAGCCGTCCATTCTTTTCAACAAATATGATGAAATCAGACCCGGCTATAAACTCCCCTCCTCCATAACCAACTCCACCAGAAGGATACAGGGTGCCTGTCAGGTCATATGGCGAACCGTCATCAGGTTTCGCATAGATATTAGTCTTGCCTGAGAGCGACTGGCTCCATAATAGGTAGCTTCCATCCCGACTCCAACAAACATCCTGAAGACGAATTCCTTGTCCGATCATATCCGGAGTGATAGGTGAAGGCCATAATCCAAAGGGTAATTTCTGTTTAGAGAT
>CAZJLN010000157.1:0-5536 GCA_964546745.1 uncultured Anaerolineaceae bacterium | reverse complement strand
GCGCTCCAGGCTTTTTGGGTGTCGCCATTGGTGGAGACAGAGGAACTTCATACACAGCATCCAAGGAAGCGCTTTTACGGGATGTCGATGATGTCCATAATGATATAGTAATCAATGCACTTGAAAACCAGATAACCAAAGAAGCCAATCAACTTGGCATAGGTCCAATGGGTTTTGGCGGAAAATCCACTGTTTTGGGAACAAAGATCACTTCCTTACACCGATTACCTGCGTCATACTTTGTGTCAGTTTCCTATATGTGCTGGGCATACCGGCGAAGAAAAATGATCATTAACCAATATGGCATTACTTACGAATAGCGGAGTTGCTCATGCAGATTACACTTCAAACATCCATTTCAGATAAAGAAATTCAAAAACTCAAGGTTGGCGATCGTGTATTGTTAACAGGGACAATGATCACTGGAAGAGATGCCGTTCACAAATGGTTAAACGACACATTCGTCCATCCAACTCACGATGCCAGTAGCGAAGATCTGGCTATTTATGCAGCCCTGAAACCGATCCTGGATGGAGGAATTATTTATCACTGTGGACCAGTGGTTTCGGGTCTTGATACAAAGGCAACCAAGTTCGTTGCAGCCGGTCCAACAACCAGTATCCGTGAAGAACCTTACCAAGCAGGCATCATGAAACACTTCAATCTGAAAGGGGTGATTGGTAAGGGTGGGATGGGCGAAAAAACACTGCAAGCATGCAGTGAGGTACCAGCGGTTTATTTTCATGCCATTGGTGGGGCTGCATCCCTGATTGCTGAATCGGTTAAACAAGTCCAAGGTGTATACAAATTCGAATTTGGAGTCCCCGAAGCCATTTGGGTGATTCGAGTAGAGGATTTTCCCGTCGTTGTGACGATGGATTCTCATAGAGCAAGCCTCCATGAAGCAGTTCGAGCGCAATCTAAAAATGTTCTAGACAGCCTTTTATGATCAGATGGGAATAATTATTAAATAAAAAAGGACCTTTACGGGTCCTTTTTTATTTACTTAAATCGTAGCGGTCGCATTGATCTCTTTTGATAATTCCTGAGCCACATCGGCAACGGATGGACCAATCTTGAGCATGCGCTCAACCGAGAGGCGGTAAGCTGGCCCTGCAACAGCAATTGAAGCCAGCGCAACCTTGTTCTTATTGATGATTGGGGCAGCAACTGCATTGATCCCATCCTCATATTCCTGTTCAGAATAAGCAAATCCACGCTCCTTGACCAGATCCAAGATGTGATACATGGTTTTTTGATCGCGAATTGTGAATGAAGTAAATTGAGGAAGCTCCTGGCTTAAGATTTGTTTGACGAAAGCGTCATCTGAATACGCCATAACAACTTTACCTGAAGCTGTGCTAAAGACAGGTAATCTTTCCCCTGGCTTGGCTGCCATTTTTACTTTTTGAGGACTTTCAAGAACCGCTAGATAGACCATATCTGAACCATCTCGGATCGATAAAGTCACTGTTTCGAGGTGTTGTTCATTTAACCGATGCATAAATGGAAGTGCGATCTCTTTTAAATTGGAACGCTCCAGGGTCAAAAATGCAAGCTGCAGAAGACTGTTGCCTGGTCTGTATCTTCCGGTGACAGGATCACGTTGAACAAACTTTTTTGCTTCAAGCGTTCCAAGTAAGCGGTGCACAGTGCTTTTATGCATCCCCACTTTTTCAGTTATTTGCGTCATACTTAACTCAGGTGTGTTCGATGAAAAACACATCAGCACATCTAAAGCCCTATCTACAGCTCTAATGGATTCGTCCAATGTAAAGTCCTCTCGAATATTTATTAATCAAGTATACATTAAAAATTCAATCACTATTGACAAATTTTCAAGGGAATGCTATTCTATTTGTATCGTATGTTGAAACGGTGTCTTGCATGATGATACATTTATCTAATTTTTAAAATCCTACCCATTTAAGGAGAGAACATGACAGAGTTATACTCACTTGCTGATGCAGCGATGAAAGTCATCCAAGATCGTCGCAGCATCCGTGAATACTCACCCGAACCCATTTCTAATGAAGATCTCGATCTAATTTTAGAAGCAGCTAGACAGGCACCCTCAGGAGAGAACGCTCAGCCCTGGCGATTTGTGGTAGTTAAAGACCCTGTCACCCGGAAAAAGTTAGGTGCGATTGCAGGCGGGGGGAGCGGACGGCGTTTTACTGCCGAATTTGTTACCAAAAAAATGCAAGAGCGTTTTTCTGGTTTACAAGACGAAGCAAAAAAGAAAGCTGCTTTTGAAAAACTCACTTCAGGTCAGGTATCTGCGTTTCTTGCAGATGCACCTGTCAGTTTAGTGATCGTTGGTAAGAAAGATGTGTGGGACTTACCTTTTGATACCTCAGCAGCAATAGAGAACATTTTATTGATGGTCACTGCCCTGGGTTTAGGTGCTTGCTGGGTGATTGCCCCCTGCATCGATATCCGAGACGAACTAAGGATCAAAGATCTTTTGTCTATTCCAGAGGGTTTCAAAGCGATTAGTATCATATCTATCGGTCACCCTACCCGACCCCATCGCCCCCGCCCGAGGCTTCCCCGACATGAGATTGTGTTTTCCGAAGTCTGGGGAGAAAAATATTACCAGGAGGAAGCATGAACGAGAACTTAATTCCCAAAGATTATGCCAACACTTTGATCTATGAATTGCAGAAAGCATTCTGGGATGAGCGCGGAAAAGGAGCGCGATTTCGGATGACGACTGTTGGTAGTGAATTCTACCAGGAGAATGTGCGTTCCCTTATCCGATCTGATGAGGTAGAAGAAATTATTCAAAGCATTGCTCAGGTGCTGACAGAAAAAGGGATCGTGAGCCAGGTGCGCTTTAGTCAAGAAGATCGGTTATTTCGAGTTTCTGTCAAAGGCTGTATTCACCGCAACGTTGAAGAAAGGATGATCACAAAAGGGATTGAACCTTTTACCTGCATCCCTGCCAACCTAATGGTGCTTGCCATCGAAGAGAGACTGGATAGACCTGTTGAGCTGGCAGAAATCAAGATTGAGGAAGGCGAATGCCACCTTCTATTGATCTTATTTGACAAACGTCCAAGTCTCGACTAGGAGGTAATTATGTCAAAAATAAGTACCTTGCATGAGGCAGTTGCTAGCATTCCATCGGGATCCCATATTGCTTTACCAGGCTTCGCCATCACACGCTGTGCTATGGCTTTTGCGCATGAAGTCATTAGGCAACAAATTGATCACCTCACGCTTTCACAGTGTGTTGGTGCGATGGATGCTGATATCTTAGCTGGGGCAGGTTTGGTAGATCGATTTATTTACGGGGGTGGATCGCTGGATCGTTTTGGCAGGTTAGCCAATGTTAATCGCGGTATTGAAAATCATACATTAGATGCTCAGGAGTACAGCAGCCTATCCGTTACTTTCCGATATTTAGCCGGCGCCCTTGGCATCCCCTTTATTCCGATCCGATCTCTGCGGGGTTCAGACCTTCTGGCACAGCTCGAAGAAAAGCACAAAGAGGATGTGGCGATGGTGGTGGATCCTTTCAAGCAAGAAGATTGGCTGGCGTTACGACCGCTCGTTCCTGATGTAACGATTGTTCAGGCGCAAGTTTCTGACGAGGAAGGCAATGCGTGGATCCTTGGTCCGCGCTGGGATAACGCAGAGCAAGTGAAAGCTGGGAAAAGGACTATCGTTATCACTGAGCGTTTAGTTTCCACAGAGGCTATTCGTCGGGAACCAGAAAAAACAGTTGTGCCTGGCTTCGTGGTTTCACACGTGGTTGAGTTGTCGTTTGGTGCATTTCCAACCTCTGTTTTTGGCGCCCATGATTATGACGCAGAGCATATTCAGCTTTATGTAAAAGCATCAACATCGCAAGAAAGTTTTAAAGCTTATTTGGATGAGTTTGTTTTCTCTGCCAAAGATCATTGGGATTTCCTGGACAAAATAGGCGGATTTAAGCGACTGAACTCCTTAAAAGCTGACCCGATTTTAGGATACTGATAAGAGATGACATTATGACTAATCATTATTCACCCTCAGAATTAATGGCTGTTGCAGGTTCAAGAGAACTTGTAAACCATCAGGTAGTAGCTGTCGGAATCGGCTTACCAATGGTTGCGTCTTTATTAGCAAAAATGACTCATGCCCCTGATATGACCATGTTGTTTGAATTAGGGGTCATCGATCCCGAACCCATTGATACCGGGGTTGGGTTGGCTGATCCACGGGTTTGGTACCGCGCAAAGGTTCTAAGCAGTTTTGTGGATATCTTAGGCATGGTATTACACCGAGGAAGAGTGGATGTGGGGTTTTTGGGCGGACTGGAAGTGGATCAATTTGGCAACTTAAATACTACATTGGTTGGTGATCCTAAAGGTCAATTCCGTCACATGGTTGGCAGTGGTGGTGCCAACGATATTGCATCCTCTGCTCAAAGCACGATCATTATTATGCGACACGAAGCAAGAAAAATCAAAAAAACAATTTCGTTTATCACCAGCCCTGGGTATTTAAGTGGCGGTGACAGCCGTGAAAAAGCAGGCTTGACCGGAGGTCCGAGCCGGGTGATCACCGATAAAGCGATTTTTGGATTTCACCCTGAGACCAAGCGCATGCAGCTGCTTTCTATACATCCAGGAAATTCCCTTGAAGATGTAATCGACACCATGGGATTCGAGCCTGAACTCCCTACCCACACCCCCTTTACTGAAGGACCCAGTACGGAGGAGTTAAGACTCATTCGTAAAAAAATAGACCCTCAAAGAATATATGTGGGTTAATGATTTAGGAATAAGAGAGAACAAACAATGCCATATATCGTTTTAGATTCTTGTATCTTATGCGGCGCATGCATTTCAGGTTGTCCATCCGAAGCCATCACGGAGGATGAAACCCAAGCACATATTGATGTGGAAATTTGCGTTGAATGCGGAACCTGTGAGGCGAATTGCCCAACTGGCTCCATCATTTATCAAACTGAATAGAAAAACAGATCTTATTACTTTAGAGAACACTTCCATCATTTAAACGAATGGAAGTGTGTTTTTTTGGATTTATATTCCAGTGTCTTGCTTATGAGGGATAATCAGCGATCTTTTTATTCAGATCTACTTGCAATAATCTTTCTAAACGGGCATTGACTTCTCTAAATATCTCAGATTTGTTAAGTGTTTGATGCGATCCATGTAAATAAAGGACTTTTCCGTCGCAAATTACAGTGTCCACATCCGCAGCGCCGAGATTGTAGATGAGATTGGCTGCAGGATTAATCTCAGGAATGGCAGAAGCTCGATCCTTTCTTAGAAGTACAATATCTGCCAGGCTACCTTCCTTTAGGTTGCCCAGTTCAGGTTGGTGAAGTACTCGAGCACCTCCCTGGAAGGCAAGGTCCAACACTGTATCCAGGTTCATTGTGGTTGCATCTTGCTGATAATGTTTTTGGGTGAGAGCTGTGAGACGCATCTGCTCTAACAGATCCAGATTGCTGCTACTGACTGTTCCATCAGTTGCCAATCCTATTGGAATACCGCGTTCCAAGTATTTTGGCAGATCA
>CAZJLN010000156.1:0-5550 GCA_964546745.1 uncultured Anaerolineaceae bacterium | reverse complement strand
ATCTACCGCTGGCGCGGGGCGGACTACCGCAACATCCAACGCTTTCAAAAAGATTTTAAAGAACACCAGGTGATTCTGTTGGAACAAAATTACCGCTCCACCCAAAACATTTTGGACGCAGCAGTAGCAGTAATTGACCGCAATCCCAACCGTACACACAAGAAATTGTTCACGGATATAAAAAAAGGTGAAAAGGTCGTGCTACATGAAGCCGCAGATGATCGCGAAGAAGCTGCCTTTGTGGTTGAAACCGTCGATCGCCTCATTCGAACTCGCAAGTCAAAGCCCAGCGATTTTGCCATTATGTATCGAACCAATGCCCAATCCCGCCTACTGGAAGAGGAATTCCGCCGGGCAGGTATGAATTACCGATTGGTAGGTGCCCAACGCTTCTATGGCAGGCGGGAGGTTAAAGATGCCATTGCTTATTTGCGCCTGGTGCATAATTCCAAGGATGAGGTTAGCTTGGCTCGAGTCATTAACCTGCCACCCCGTGGAATAGGCGATAAGACGTTTGAAAACCTGAAAAAAGCGGCCGACACTGTCGGCATCAGCCCGGGTGAGGTTTTATTGGATCTCTCTGATGGCGCTAATTCAAAATTACTCACCTATTTCGGTAGGGAATCGACAAAATTAGCACAATTTGGAAGCAAACTCGCCATTTGGCGTCAGTATGCCGATGAAGCCAGCCTTTCAGAATTATTCGACTCAATTCTGAAGAGCGTTGACTACCACACCTACATCAACGACCGCAGCGAGGAAGGTCTGGATCGCTGGGAGAACGTGATGGAATTGCGCACTGTCATCCTCGAGTATGAAGACCAAGGTTTGGCATCCTTCTTGGAAGCTATGGCACTCGTAGCGGATCAAGATACCCTCCCTGAAGTAGTTGATGCTCCAACAATGCTGACCCTACATGCTGCCAAAGGATTGGAGTTTGAGCGCGTCTTCATCATTGGACTTGATGAGATGCTCCTCCCGCACAGCCGCTCGCGTGACGATGCCGAAGCCATGGCCGAGGAAAGGCGCTTGTTCTACGTGGGTATTACCCGTGCTAAACAAAAACTCACACTGGTGCGAGCTACCCGCAGGCGAAGTCCTTATGGTAGCTATGAAGAAACGCAGCCATCCCGCTTTTTAGATGACCTGCCCGACGAATTACTGGAAGGTTGCGTGCGTAGTTTCACCAGCCGTCTGAGCAGTTATAAAGATCTAACCACAGCCCGCTGGCAGGTACCAGCCTATCGAGATCAAAGCCGCCAAACTGCTCCCTCAGAGAAAAAATTTAAAACAGGGACGCAGGTGCGACATCCTGTATATGGCCGCGGCGTTGTCCGCATCAGCCGTCTTGAGTTTGGCGATGAAACCGTGGAAGTCTTTTTTGAAGGTGTAGGATTAAAGGCATTGGTGGCATCTCTGGCAAATCTCGAGATTCTCTGATAAATTGTTTCAAATTGCTCGTTTTGGGGTTAATATAGATATATGCAAGCAAAAAAAGTCGGTCTGATTGGATTACTAAGCATTTTGGTGCTCAGTATGGCTTGCCAACTGAGTGCTGCAACGCCTGTTGTCTGGATCGGAACTCCAACGGCACAAGCACGTGCCAAAACACAGACCGTAATAGCTGCCACGCAATCAGCTTTTTTGACTTCTCAGCCAACCCGTCCTCCAACCCTTACTCCCTCTCCCTATACCCGGACCATAACCCCAGTGCCCACCCACTTGGAAGATCACTCCTGGTTGCTCTTTCCCGCTGCAGACGGTACCAGTTTACATGCTTTTGGTATTGACACGTCAAAGGACTCAATCCTGAACCTTCCGCCTCTGGTTAGCCTGACAGATCTTGTAGATGGTCTATCTCCAGATGGGACACAGCTCTTGTTACGAGCTGGCCGGGTAGAAGAATTAAATGAATTGAGCCTCTATTCACTTAAAAATCCGTATGAAGAAATTTCAATCATCAGCCCGCTCTTGTCTGTTTTTCTGCAGCGTGAAATTGTCACAAATAATGATAGAAGAGCAGAACAAGCACTCCTAGGCATCACGCAGAAACATGGCGTTGTTTGGACGACTGACGGAAAGTATGCAGCTTTTACCGCTGCCCTGGATGGAGATTCTGGGGATATTTATTTGTATGACCCAAAAAAATCACTTTCAGAACGAATGACAGTTCGTTATCGCCAAAGCCTTACACCCTTTTGGTCGCCTGATAATGCCTGGCTGATTTTTCAGGAAGCTGTTAGTATCGATCAGGAGACAGGATGGAAAATTACCGCCGTATCTGATGTCAGTATGCCTGATTATGACCGCACCCGTTTCCTTTACCTCCCTCCAGAAGGCAGCCTTGGAGATAAGATGGTCGGTTGGCTCAATGACAAGATCTTTCTGAGCTATTCACAAACTCCCGTAGGTAATTCAACATTGCGGCAGGTCAATTTGGAGGAGGAAAAAGAGACAATCGTCTTCCAAGGCCAATTTTCTTCACTAGAATTTGATCCCATAGGGAAAGTTATCTCACTTCTAATAAACAAGGACGATGCAATTGCGAATAAACTTGACCCGGGTATATATATCTCTACTACTGGTGGTTCGCCCTTCAAGCTGGTGTTGAGTGGAGAGTTCTCATCACT
The DNA here is from genome assembly GCA_964546745.1 of uncultured Anaerolineaceae bacterium. Lineage (GTDB taxonomy): Bacteria > Chloroflexota > Anaerolineae > Anaerolineales > Anaerolineaceae > CAZJLN01. The sequence goes on along the minus strand of CAZJLN010000156.1, from coordinate 2,920 downwards.
TGAATGGTCATCGGAAGCAGGTCTCTTCATGGCAGCGGGAGGACACGGTGTCAGCTGTTTTGATACAAATGGGTCAAAATTGATCATTGCCAATGAGAGCAACCTGGTCTTCTCTCCCGGTAAGAATTGGCTTATCGCCTGGAATGAGACTAAACTCGGCGTCAGATTGTATACTGCTCAGGGTAATTTGCTACAAACCGCTGGTAATGCGCACATTAAAACCGCTTTCTGGCAGCCAGATTCTAAAGGCTTTTACTTGGTGACAGACGAGGGGTTATACCGGGTGCTTTTTCCCCTTCTCAACCCTATCCTGGTCACATCAGATGTTTATCAGGGTGCCGATTTTCAATATACTTGGCTTTTAGGCCAATAATTTGGAAAATGCGATTGTTCAATAAGTTTTATTTAAAGAATAGGAGAAAAATATGAGCTTAGAGTTAACATGGTATGGACATGCCACATGGGGATTAAAAACCGACACTTTCAATCTTTTAGTGGACCCATTTTTCACAGGAAATCCCACTGCACCAGTCAAGGCTTCTGAGGTCAGCGCGGATTACATTCTGGTCACCCATGGTCATGGCGATCATGTCGGAGACACAGTGGAAATTGCCAAGCGTTGTAATGCCACCGTGATTGCCAATGCCGAGATTAGTGGTTGGCTTCGAAAAAAAGGAGTTAAAGCCCATGCCCAGCACATAGGCGGCGGGTATCAACACCCCTTTGGCTATCTCAAACTGACCCTTGCCCTACATGGCTCTAGCCTTCCAGACGGCAGCGATGGTGGAAACCCTGCTGGCTTTCTGCTTACCGCAAATACGGGTGAAAAGATATATTTAGCTGGCGATACTGGTCTATTCGGTGATATGCGCCTGATTGGAGAAGAAGGCTTGGACCTGGCTGTCATTCCAATTGGTGATAATTACACCATGGGGCCTACTGATGCACTACGCGCAGTCAAGCTGCTCACCCCGCGCATTGTAATTCCCATGCATTACAGTACCTTTGATTTGATTAAGCAAGATCCTTATGCCTGGGCAGCGCAAGTTGAAGCCCAAACCAACTCTCGTGTACATGTTATGAAACCCGGGGAGTGTTTTCGATATCCCTAAACACGCTAATAAAGAGCGGATCGAATAAAAAAAGCCGGCTTGTTCTTATTGAAAAAGCCGGTTATTTGTAAAACTAAAAGTTAGTGTCGTCGGCGCTTAGCCCCTACGCTTGAATAGCATATAAGCACCCAACCCAATCCCACTTAATAGGACTGCTCCACCAATAATTGCCAATACTGGAGAGCGTCCGCTCTTAACTTCCTCGTCAACGGAAGGCATGGTTGTGGCAACTTGAGCGCCAAAATCCAAAACGGCCAGGTTACCTGCCTTGAGGGTTAGTGGATAATTGGTAACAGTCGTAGCATTATAGCCATCAGGAATGGCAACTGTAACGTTATAATCGCCTTCTGGAATTTCATCAAAGCATAAAAGGTCTTCAGTCTCCAAAACCTCAGGGTCACCATCAATAGTAGTTCCGGTTTTTGAGACGGTGCCAAGGCGGTTGTTTAGGCTTACTTCCCCACCAGCTAAATAAAGCTCAGTTTCAGAACGCATGCCAGTCCCATCAACATCATTAAACAATACAATACAAATCTTGCCATAGCCAGGGGAAGGAGTAGCTGTTGGTGTAATTTCGAGCGGGTTGAGAGTCGGTATGGCTGTGGCAGTTTCTTTTGGGACTTCTACTGTCCCTAATAAGAGCTTTTGTCCCTCGTATATGCCACAGGTTTCATCTAACCCATTCAGGGATATGAGTTGTTCGATGGTTACACCTGTCAATAAGTAAACACGCGTGCAATTGTCCCCTGCTTGCACTGAATAAATAATTCTCCCGTCCTCACCGGGGGTCGGGGTTTGATAAGTTACCTGTGCAGACACAGGGCTTCCCTTAAAAACAGGAAAGGCAATTAATGTACATGTCAGGATCAATGCAATACTGATCCAAATTTTTGTTTTTGTTTTATTAGTTTTCATATTCATTCTCGTTTAATCATTATAACATCCAAAATATTTGGTTTTCACAAGATTTTTTATCCGTTATCAGCCTACCCCTTTTTTATTTTGTGATAACTTTTTTTAAGATAAAATTCTATCAAGTGTCACTTTTGGGAAAATAAAAAAATCATCTCAGAGGTGCCAAGACACACCAAGGACTTAGGCTCTTGTGAATTTAGTAGACAAATATAAAACATATTTTCGGGCAATATCAGCAGATCGCCGACAAGAAGTCCTTGCTGATCTAAAGGTGTCCTCGTCTCCAGGTTTTGATTATTTCGTTATGGTTGTCCTTTCCTGTAGCATTGCCACGTTTGGTCTCATAACCGATTCCGCTGCAGTGATTATTGGTGCTATGTTGGTTGCGCCATTGATGTCTCCTATCCTGGGTCTCTCATTAGCTACTGTCGCAGGTGAAAAAAACATGTTTAGTAAGGCAATCCTGGCGCTAATCGAGGGGGTGCTTTTAGCTTTGTTGCTTTCTATGTTTTGGAGTTGGATTGCCAGGTTAATGCCTTTTGGATATTTACTCGAATTGCCAGATGAGATTCTAGCGCGTACGAAACCAACGCCTTTTGATATGGGAATTGCGTTGTTTGGTGGGGTCGCAGCTGCTTATGCACTTTCACATCCTAGGCTTTCAGCCACCCTGCCTGGTGTTGCAATAGCCACAGCGCTTATGCCACCAGTATGTACAGTTGGCATCGGTATTGCTATGGGTGATGGTAGAGTTGCCCTAGGGGCAGCCTTGTTATTCATTACCAATATGATTACCATCACATTTGCCGGCATTATCGTTTTTCTAGCGCTTGGATTTCGGCCATTTTTCCTCAAAATTATTGGCCATAAAATCCCACGAGGTCTCTTCGTCT
>CAZJLN010000155.1:0-5646 GCA_964546745.1 uncultured Anaerolineaceae bacterium | reverse complement strand
TGATTGCTGAACTTGAAGGAAAACCGATTGCAGCGGTGTTCATTTTTACCTTTGCGGGCGTTTCCCGTTATCTTTACGGGATGTCAGTGGATGAACATCGTGAGGTGATGCCCAATTATTTACTGCAATGGGAAGCCATACGGCGATCGATTGCGCTGGGAAGCCACACTTATGATATGTGGGGTGCGCCAGAGGTGTTTAATGAAAGTGACAGCCTGTGGGGTGTCTATCGATTTAAAGAAGGCTTTAATGGCAAAGTTCTGCGCACGGTTGGGGCATGGGATTATGCGAACAAACCGATGATCTATAAGCTTTATACGCAAATTTTGCCACGTATTTTGGATGTGATGCGACGTAAGGGAAAGAATGCAATCCGAAAGAGAGTGATGCAATGATTCCACGAATTCATCTGGCAAATTTGCCAACACCGATTGAAGCATTACCAAGTTTGACCGCACTGCTGTGCGGTCCCAGGCTCTTTATCAAGCGTGATGATCTGACTGGACTGGCAATGGGCGGTAACAAGACCCGCAAGCTTGAATTTTTGTTGGCTGCCGCACAGGCAGAAGGGGCAAAGACCTTAATCAGCGCTGGTGCGGTGCAATCGAATCATTGCCGGCAGGTGGTAGCGGCAGCTGCCAAGGCAGGCATGGATTGTATTTTGGTTTTGGCTGGTAAAGTGCCAGATAAGATTGAAGGCAATTTGCTGCTCGACCATTTGTTAGGCGCGGAAGTTGTGTTTACAACACAGGAGCAGCGGGATGCGCAACTGCTGCGCACTTATGAAGAAGCGAAAGCGAAAGGAAAAGCCCCTTACTTGATCCCTTATGGTGGGTCAAATGCGACAGGTGCTTTGGCGTATGCATTCGCTTTTGAGGAAATGTTAGGTCAGGGGATGTCGCCTGATTGGGTTGTGTTTGCATCATCCTCCGGGGGAACACAAGCCGGGATGGTCTTGGGTGCGAAGAGGGCGGGGTTTACCGGCAAAGTATTGGGAATTAGCGTGGATGGCAACGCGAAAGCATTGAAAGCCATTGTGGTGCCTTTGGTACGGGCTGCGGCGGAGCGTTTGGGTGAGACCATTGAGGTCAGCCAAGATGAGATTTTGGTCAATGCAGATTACACTGGCAAAGGGTATGGAATCATGGGAGAGCCTGAGATTGAAGCGATACGCCTGTTTGCGCAGATGGAAGGCATTTTACTGGACCCGGTCTATACAGGCAGGGCAGCTGCGGGGATGATCGACCTAGTGCGGAAGGGAATGTTTGGGGCAGATGAGAACGTGCTTTTCTGGCACACAGGCGGTACTCCTGCCTTATTTGCTAGTCAGTACAGCGAGGGGCTCTGCCAGTTCTGATTTTAATGAGCTTTTGGTTTGGATTCGAGAAAGCCAAACCTTGAGATAAGCTATAATCCATTTTGAGTGTAAGTAATCCTGATGAACCTGGATATCCGATCGACGATTCTGACTTTGGGGATCCTGGCATGCGTTGCTGTATGTCTGTTCCTGTGGCGGGCTTATCGCGCCATACAGCGTGCCAGACGTCTGCCTTTTTACTTTAAAAAACGACAAATGAACGCTAGAGGCTGGCGGGCGATCTTCACTGCGGTGATGATGGCTGGATTGGCGTATGTCCTTTTTCGTTGGGGAGAGCCCGTGGTTTACCGTTTTTATGAGCCAACCCTGACCCCATCGATGAGTCCGACGATAACGCTGACCCCGACCATCACCCAGACGCCGACCATCACCTTAACCCCCAGCATTACCAACACACCATCGATTACGCCAACCCCATCAATTCCGGATTCGATTTTGGAGGAATTTGAAGCCATGGTAACGCCAAATCCGAATAAGGTTTTCAGCTCAATCCAATTTGCCAGCAAGATTGATGAGAACTTCCAGCCAATCGATCCGGCGACAGAATTTCTGAATCCAGTGGGGGAGGTTTATGCCACTTACAGCTACAACTTCATGGATGATGGCGTGCAATGGACAGAAATATGGTACCGCAATGGAGAGATGATTGAGTATATGACGGGAAGATGGGAAGGTGGAACTGGAGGGTATGGTTACTCTTTATGGGCGCCACCCGCTGAAGACATTTTAGCAGGCGCCTATGAACTGCAGTTCTTTGTGGGGACAGAGTGGATTATGTCCGGATATTTCAGCGTTGTCGGGGATCCGCCGACACCCAGCCCCACTCCAACCCCGACCCTAACCTTCACGCCAAGCAATACTTCTACACCCACGCGCACTTTAACTCCAACGCGGACCTATACCGTGACACGAACTCCCACCTTAACTCGCACCCTAACCCCAACAAGGACGCCTACTCCTTAAAAAAAGAGCCCCACTGAACCTTCATTGTGGGGTTCTTTTTAATAGCAGGAAAAGGCTAGATGCTGGATACTGCCAGAGGCTTACTAGTTAGATATTAGGCGATGTTGGCTGCGACGCGTGCCTTGTTTAGCAAGAGAGCAAGGTTCACCTGAATGCTGTCGCCGCCTGACAGTTCAGCGACGCGGGCAAGCAAGAAGGGAGTCACATTATTGCCGCGAATATCTGCCTACTCAGCATCTGCAAGAGCATGCTGTATATGTACTTCAATGACCTCATACGGAATGGCAGCTTCAGCAGGTGGAACGACGACAAGCAAGGCACTGGACAGCTTGAATTTCCAATGAGCGCAGGCAATATTCGCAACTTGTTCAGGAGAGTGTGCACACATATCCACCTTTAAGCCGCTATCCGGGGAGAAAAGGGCAGGGAAAACATCGGTTTGGTAACCGACCATAGGGATGCCCTGCGTTTCGAGATATTCAAGGGTGGCGGGTAAGTCCAGGATGGATCTGGCGCAGGCACATACTACCACAACCGGAGAGCGACCAAGTTGTGGCAGGTCAGCAGAGACGTCGAAAGGCGCATTGCGATGGACTCCACCAATGTCACCAGTGGCAAACACTTGGATGCCCGCCAGATGGGCGGCATGCAAGGTTGTGGCTACTGTGGCTCCGCCATCGAGACCTTAAACAGCGGCAATGCCAAAATCACGCAGGCTGATTTTTTGGGAGGAGGAAGAGTTTGCCAGATCCCTAAGTTCATCTGCAGAGATGCCTATGCGGAGTTGACCTTTAATCAGCGCAATCGTGGCAGGCACGGCATTTTCAGCACGGACAGTGCTTTCCATGTCTTGTGCAAGGGATAGGTTATGAGGGCAAGGCAAGCCGTGGGTGATGACGGTGGATTCTAATGCCACAAGAGGCTGCCCCAGCTGTTGGGCTTGGTGAACTTCGGGGCTGGTGCGAAAAATGTTTGCTCTGGTTTTCATAGGCTGACTCTTTCAGTATTTTATTTACTTATTCTAACAATGAGAGGGTTTTTGAATACCCCTAAATTAGGTACAGGCAAGCATGAACGGGTACAATTAGAAAAACTTTGAGCAAGGGACAAAAAAATGGAAATCAATAATACTGATGCAAGCCCCATCATCCCCAAACGCTGGCTTGTTTTGCCATCGATTCCAGACAGCATTCAGGTGGCGTTGGAAGAATATCATCCTTTAATGCGCCAACTGCTGTTTAACCGTGGGATAAAAGATGCTGCAGCTGCGAGGGCGTTTATGGGAAGGGGATGCCCCTCTGATACCAATCCTTTGCTGATGAAGGATATGGAAAAGGCAGTCGGACTGTTGCAGCAAGCCATCATTGACCCTGAATCATGGAAAATTGCGGTGTATGGGGATTATGATGCAGATGGCGTAACTGCCAGCGCATTGGTGTATGAGTTTCTGAGCGAGCTTGGCAGACCGCCGCGGGTGTATATTCCCAACCGTTTTGACGAGGGTTATGGGTTGAATTTCGATGCGATCGAACAACTAGCTGCTGAGGGGGTCAACTTGATAATCAGCGTGGATTGTGGCATTAGGTCAGTGTTGGAGGTACAACGTGCTAAAGACCTGGGAATGCGGGTGATCTTGACAGATCATCATCTACCGGGGGAAGAACTACCACCGGCTGATGCCATCATCAACCCGCGCCAGGAGGGCGATTTATACAGTGAGAAAACACTGGCGGGGGTCGGTCTAGCATACAAACTGGCACAAGGTTACCTGGCAGTCTACCCTAAAGCAGGACTATCTGCAGACAAATGGTTGGATTTGGTGGCAATTGGAACTGTGGCAGATCTGGCACCTTTGATCGGGGAGAACCGTTCACTGGTAAACGCTGGTTTGGAGGTATTGAGGCAGCAAAACCGGCAGGGCTTATTTTCATTGGCAAATGTCGCGGGTTTGAATTTACAGACGGTGAACACGGGCAATATTGGTTTCACGATTGGACCCCGGTTGAATGCAGCTGGAAGGATTGATAGCGCACAAACTGCGTTTGACCTATTGGTGACAAAGGATATTTTTGTTGCCGGGCAGCTGGCGCAAAAAATTGAAGTGCAAAATGTTGAACGCCAGGCGCTGACACAAAAAATTCGGGAGGATGCAGCAGCGATTGCGTTTGCCAGAGATCCGGAAGCTTTTATTCTGTTTGCTGCATCGCCCAAATTTAGTGAAGGTGTGGTGGGGTTGGCGGCATCCCGGATTGTTGAGAGCTTTTACCGACCCGCGATCATTGGTCACCAGGATGAAAAGCTTACGGTAGCATCATGCCGCAGCATTGCTGAGTTTAATATTACCCAGGCGTTGGATGAATGTGCGGATCTGTTGGTGCGATATGGGGGTCATTCGGCGGCTGCGGGGCTGACCGTTGAGAATAAGAATCTTGATGCGCTGCTGTTGCGCCTGGAGGGAATTGCCAAGCAGCAGTTGAAAGACCTGGAGCTGGCATCTGAGCTGAGAATTGACAGGGAAATCCGGTTGGATCGTTTGACAAGAGAGCATTTCCCTGAAATTTTTGATGCGATAAAAGCCCTGGAGCCGACTGGCAATAGCAACCCGGAAGCCTTATTCTGCTCATATGATTGTGGGGTGGTCAGGGCAAGGATTGTGGGGAGCCAGGGCACACACCTCAAGCTCACGATTAGGTCTGGAAATAAGGAATATGATGCGATCGCCTTCAGGCAAGGACAGTGGATGGGCGCTATGCCCGAGAAAATTGATATCGCCTATACGTTTGAGGAGAACAATTATATGGGTAGAGTGTCTACTCAGTTGAACATAAAGGATATCAAACCCAGCCGGGGAAGTTAGCGCATACTGCGGGGGAAATCCCCTCCGCTTTTTTCTATTGACTGAAGGGTGGAGGTGTCTTGAAATTTAACTGTGGGGATGACATGCAGGGCGTAAGCTGAATCCTGAATTGATACGGTAAGAGAGAGAAGCTCATGCAGTGCAAGCTTGATCGCCAGTCCTTCTTCCACGCCAAAACGATATGTGAAGAACCCGGGGTTGACCTCCAGGTAGTTCAGGATGGAGCGCAGGGCAAGTTGGTAAGCCGGCAGGTCGGGGATGGGATGCTGGTTTTTGAGAGGGAGGATGGGCAGCTTGAGATTGCGGAGGAGCGTATCCAACAGGACCGGGGTGTAAAAGAGGCGAGCCAGGGCGGAACCATGTGATACCTGCTTGTCAGGGGGAAGTGGAATTAGCTCTGAGCCTGTGGTAAGGAAGACATTTAGTGAGAAAGATTCATTGAGGCGCT
>CAZJLN010000154.1:0-5689 GCA_964546745.1 uncultured Anaerolineaceae bacterium | reverse complement strand
CAGAAGGTGGATATCGCCAGCGGAGTTTAGGAAAACCCCCGCATGCCCCAAAACCCAATGGACAGCCAGGTCAATATCACCCTGTTCTTCCAGCGGGCGATACCAGGTAGCCCGGTCTTGCAAATGATCACCCCAAGGACTGTGCACGAGGGATTTTATCGTTTGAACTGCCACATTGCGTGCCTGGCAAACTTTGATTAAGCGTTGGAAATCACTGCGATACTGCTGATTTTGCAGCATCATGTAATTTAATGGCAGCAAAACCGAGTCAAAATCAAAGCGCTCAAGTGCCTGGAGATGCATTTTGGCTACACTCAAACCGTGACCAGTAATGCCGATGAAGCGTACCAACCCCTGCTCGCGAGCCTGGATAGCAGCCTCCAGTGCACCACCTGGACCTAGGGCGATCTCCCACTCCTGGGGGTCAATGAGGTTGTGTAATTGGATTAGATCCACCTGGCTGACCTGCAATCGCTCCAAAGAACGCTGGATCTCGGCACTCGCCTTGGTTGCTGTTCGCTCCTCTGTTTTTGTCGCGAGAAAAAAAGGTCTCCCATGGCGGCGGATCCAATCACCAAGGCGCACCTCTGCATCCCCGTAACTGGCAGCCACATCCACATGATTGACTCCAAAAGATAATGCCACTGCCATCGCCTCGTCGGTTTCAGTCTGGGTGATGCTTCCAAAAGCTGCAGCCCCCAGCAAGATGCGGGAGCTTAAGTGCCCGCTGCGCCCAAAAACCTGTTTAGTAATCATATTTATCTCCTATTGGATAAGCCCAATCCTGTGATGCATAAAACAAGTATTCCCAGGTACCTAGTATTTAATCCTTTATACACACCTGGCTCTGCTTGGATTTGCAGGCAACTGCGTCTTGTTATAAACCAGTAAATAGCACCTCCAAGTGGAAAAACTGCTTTCCTTACAATTATAGTGATAAACCATGCGTTTAATCTAGTATCTCCCTTATTTTCATCAACCTTGCTGCGGTTGCATTTTGAACAAAATTTCTTTTATGGATCATGAACTGGACAGGTTTTTTTGTCATGCCCCCTAATTAAAATAATATTCCCAATTCTGACCCTGAACCAAGCCGAGATGGAAAAAAGACAAAAATCAAAAGAAGAAGCTTCGAACCAAAAAGAATTAAAGTATGCAACCGCCAAAGTAACAGGTTATGACCTTATGTTGGCAGCTTTACTTTGATAATAATAGTTGCTACCATAAATCTGGTAAACTCAAGTTTTACCCCTGAAGATGTTTATGACTTTGAACTCTATTGGAAAATACAAGATCGGTGGTGGAAAAAGACCATAGATCTACCCAATCTACCGAAGATTCCAAGCATGATAGACATCTGTAAGGTATTTTAAGTACCGTTACGACCCGAGACGTTGGCGAAAGAAATCGTCATGTCAAAAAAAAGATATACCATTTCTAAACCAGTTCACCTATTAAAGATCATAGAATTTCTTCTAATGTAAGTTACATTGTGCATTAGTTTTGTACTGTCTTTTATCTCAATTCATCGATAGGAGTGTTATGAAAAAGGCATCTCAAATTATTGTATTAATTTTATTCTTTTTCCTTCCATTAATTCTAAGTGCTTGTACAGGTACCACTTCTGCCGAGAATACCATCGAAACAGGCATTGGGACAGTTACGAAAATTACCCTGACAAAAACAATCGAAGCTTCTGGGTCGATCACTCCTCGTCAAATCGCGTCTGTCAGTTGGGAAACCAACGGTACGATCGAAAGCGTGAATTTTGAGGTGGGAGAGCAGGTTCAGAAAGGTGAGGTTTTGATGACCTTGGATCCGGATTCTGTTCCAGATTCCCTGATCATCGCCCAGAGAAAATTAAAAGAAATGACCTCAGCAGCATCCATTGCAGAAGCAGAGGAGGCGGTGCTCGCCTTAAAAGAAACCCTCAAAGATGCTGAATACGCTCGCTCTTCTTTGGATTATTACGACCAGGATTACATCGATGATTCTTATGCTTCCTACCTTTTAGCGAAAACAAAATATGACAGTGCTTACGAAAATTATGAAAACTTCCTGGAATATGGTAAGGATGATCCCAAACGAGCTTCTGCTTACCAGGCGATGTACGATGCACAAGTTGCCATGGAATCAGCTTTGTCCACTTACAATTATGCAACGGGCACTTCCTCCCAACTCACCTATGACACACAAGATAATGCCATCACCCTGGCAAAGCTCCAATTGGCTGAAGCTAAAAATTACCTTTTAGCGTTGAAAGGAAAAGAGGTACCGGAGGATGCCACTGGATCATCTTTGTTAAACCTGTTGGAAACCCGTATGTCGGTTGACGCGATTAATTTACGCGCCCCTTTTACTGGAATTGTCGCTGCAATTTATGATGAAAAAGGGATGCTTGTTTCCAACAATCAAGCAAGTGTGAAGTTGATCGATTATTCAAAATTGTTCATCACCATTTTATTAGAAGAAAGTGAAATGATTTTGGTTTCTCCTGGTATGAGCGTTGATGTGAGTGTGGAGGTTTTACCAGATTTGGAATTGACAGGAAGAATTATTCGAATAGAACCCATCGGAACTATATCCAATGGTGTGGTTTATTATGACGTGGTGGTTGAACTTGATCAAGTCGAGGAGAAAATCCCCATCAATGCTAGCGCTACCGTATCCATTCAGATTGGAGAGCCTGAAACCCAGTTATTAGTTCCAGCTACTGCCATCCAAAGTGATGATGCAGGTGAATTTGTACAGTTGATTGACAATAATGCCTATCAACGTGTCGATGTTGTTAGCGGGACGATCATGTCAGATGATACTGTGGTCGTGACGGGTAACCTCGCAGTTGGCGACCAGGTGTTATTGATCCTTGAAGCCGCATCGACAGGTGAAGAAAATGTGAATTTTGGCGGTTTTGGAATTTTAGGCGGTGGTGGAGACAGACGCGAGATGCCTTCTGATGAGATCCCACAAGGCGGCGGACAAGTACCTCCAAGCGCTGGTCAGTAAGATTTGGCATGAGGATCAAGAATGATTGAAATTGAAAATATCACAAAGATTTATCGTCTTGGTAACACCAAGGTACATGCCCTAAGGAAAGTGAACCTTAAGATCGATGGTGGTGAGATGGTTGCAATTGTCGGCCCTTCAGGCTCAGGAAAGAGCACATTGATGTCGATCCTTGGATGTCTTGACTCACCAACCAAAGGTATCTATCGCATTGATGGTAAACCTGTTGAAAAATTACGAGAAAACCAGCTGGCATCCATTCGTAGACATAAGATCGGCTTTGTTTTCCAGCAATTCAACCTTCTGCCGCGCACTTCAGCGATTGAGAATGTGATGCTCCCCATGTACTATAGCGGAATCAAACCAAAAGTACGCCTAAAAAAAGCCAAGGAGGCCCTTGAAATTGTTGGTTTATCCGAACGAGCAAAATCGCATCCTAATCAGCTTTCCGGTGGTGAACAGCAGCGAGTCGCCATTGCACGGGCATTGGTTAATGATCCCAGTATTTTATTGGCAGACGAACCTACTGGTAATTTGGATACACGTAAAGGGGATGAAATTATTGCCATCTTCCAGAAATTGAACCGGGAAAAGGGACAGACCGTAATCTATGTGACCCATGACCCATTCATTGCCCGTCATACCCGGCGTATTATCCAACTCGTCGATGGTAGGATCACTAATGACGAAGCTGTGGAACATCCCCTTGAAGCCGGCACACCACGACCTGATGACGTTATGTCCTCAGAATTTCAAAAATTTGAGAACGATGAGGAGGACGACGCATGAGCCTGTTTGAGAATTTACGTATCGCCTTTCGTGCCATTAGTGCGAACAAACTGCGTTCAGGTTTGACAATGCTGGGAATCATTATCGGTGTGGCTTCTGTGGTCGCACTCATGGCTGTGGGTCAAGGGGCTACCAGCGGCATCACCAGTCAGGTGGAAGGAATGGGAACGAACCTGATTAGCATTACTGGTGCTCGTGCTTTTCAGTTTATGGGTGGTGGGCAGGGAGTATCTTTGCGTTTCAGTGACTTTGAAGCGATTTTAGAAGAGATTGGAAGCCAGGCATCCGTTGCCCCTTATTACCAGGGATCTGCCAGTGTCATGAATGGGGATCGCTCAGCAAATGCATCAGTCATTGGGATTACTCCAACCTATACCCATGTCAATGAATATGAAATTGATAAAGGACGTTTTATCAGCTCTCAGGATAATCTTGAAAAATCTTATGTTGTCGTTTTAGGTGCTACGTCTGCTGAGGATCTGTTTGCTGGATTGAACCCAATCAACCGTGAGATCAAGATCAACGGCAAGGCATTTACGGTGATTGGAGTGCTTGCAGCGAAGGGCACCAATGATGACTTGGTTCTCATCCCACTGGAGACTGGATACGACGTCGTTTTTGGTGCCCAGGCAAAGAGTGAAGGAGTCTATACGCTTTCAGGAATTTCACTATCTGCAAAAAATGCCGACAAGGTGGATGCGATTATTGCCAGGATTGAATTCATCCTGAGGCGCGAACATGGTCTTACCCTAACTGAAGATCTTTCGTTTACAGTAAGTAGCCAGTCCCAAATGCTTGAATCACTCAGCAGTATTAGCGGCACACTCACTACCATGTTAGGTGCGATCGCAGGTATTTCACTTCTTGTGGGTGGGATTGGCATCATGAACATCACCCTGGTTTCTGTGCGTGAACGAACCCGTGAGATAGGACTGCGAAAAGCGGTTGGAGCGCCAAGAGGTGTTATTTTATTTCAATTTTTAATGGAAACGCTAACCTTATCCATTCTGGGCGGTATCCTTGGGGTCTTGTTAGGTTCCGCGATTGCCTGGGCAGTTTCTTCCAGCGGTTTAATGAAAGCTACCGTTACGACCAATGTGATACTGCTTTCATTTGCAATGGCTTCCCTGATTGGCGTCGTGTTTGGCATTTACCCAGCCTATCAAGCTGCAAGCTTACGACCCATAGAAGCATTACGTTATGAATAATTTCGAGGAGACATCATGAAATCTAAGAAAAACGCTTTATTAATTGCTGCAGGTATTTGTCTGCTCATATTAGCTATTTTGTGCGCAGGATATTCTATTGCCTCTGGCTTAGGACTCTTAAGATTTGGCAGAAATGGTTATTCAATGACTGTTCTACCAGGAGATTTCCAACCGGGTCAACCTCAAACTGGAAATGGTGACTCACTGGACATACCTGAGGATTATCAAGCGCCTGAAGGTCAAATCACCCCTCCTGCTGGTGAAATAGACCAGAATCGGAGAACCCAAGGTCAATTTCCAAGAAGCAATATGCCGGAAGGCGGTTTTCAAGGCAGGGAATCTCCTTCTGGAGCTATGCCAGGTGGATTTGCAATGAGAGGTTTTGGAATTCTGACCTGGTTAGGTCCTATCCTTTACGGTTTGGCATTAGTTCTTGCAATCATCAGTGCCATTGGGATTTTCAAAGCTAAAAAGTGGGCAGCTATCGTTGGGATCATTCTGGCAGGCATTTTATTGCTCGTCAGCGCGTTTGGTTTGTTCAGGTTTATGAGTTGGATTGTTTTCTCTCTCTCGTTGGTAAAAGTTATACTGGCAGCTGCGGTTATTGTACTTCTGCTTTTGCCTGGCGCCAGACAACTGTGGGCAGTAAAAGAAGATGATTTGTTAGATGAAGACGAAGATGACGA
>CAZJLN010000153.1:0-5705 GCA_964546745.1 uncultured Anaerolineaceae bacterium | reverse complement strand
GAAAAGCGTATCAGCTACCGCCGTGCTATGAAACGTGCAATCCAGCAGGCACTGCGCCAGGGCGCCGAAGGCATCAAAGTATCCGTGAGCGGACGTTTGTCCGGTGCAGAAATGGCACGTCGTGTCACCCTGCGTGAGGGACGTGTTCCTCTGCAGACTCTGCGCGCTGATATTGATTTTGCACGCGCTGAAGCGCTCACCACCTATGGTCAAATCGGAATTAAGGTATGGATTTATCGTGGACTCGTCATTTCTCAAGGTGAAGAGAAAGCCGAAGCTACTGAAGGTGTTTACGTCAGTGAATAATACATCACCGCTAGAAATTCGGTGATTAGAGAGGTACTAAACTATGTTAATGCCAAAACGTGTAAAATTCCGCAAGCAAATGCGCGGTCGTATGAAAGGAAAAGCCTATCGTGGCGCAGAAGTATCCTTTGGTGAATTTGGCTTGAAAGCCTTGGAGCCCGGATACATGACCGCACGACAAATTGAAGCCGCTCGCCGTGCCATCGTTCATGAAATGAAACGACGTGGTAAGGTCTGGATTCGAATTTTCCCCGATAAACCCTACACCAAACGTGCTGCGGAAACCCGTATGGGTAAAGGTAAAGGTCCCGTCGATCATTGGGTGGCAGTTATTCGCCCAGGGCGGGTTTTGTTTGAAGTCGGTGGCACAGATGAAGCCTCAGCCAAGACTGCTTTGCTACGTGCAAAGTTCAAGCTCGGCTTGAAGACCAAAATTGTTGCCCGTGAGATATTAGGAGAAGGTTAATGAACTCCAAGGAAATTAGAGCACTTTCAACAGAAGAGATCAAGAAAAAACTGATGGATACCCGCCAGGAATTGATGAACCTTCGATTTCAGTCGATAACCGGTCAGTTGACAGACTTTAGCCGGTTCCAAGTGGCACGTCGGTTAATCGCCCGTTTTGAAACCATTCTGACCGAACGCAGCTCAGAGGTGAAGGAGAAGAAAGCATGAATAGCCGCCGTAGATTAGAAGGCACTGTGATCAGCAATAAAATGCAAAAGACCGTTGTGGTGGAAGTGTCGCGCACATTCCGACATCCCCTCTATCACAAAGTGGTGCGATCAAGCAAAACATACAAAGCTCATGATGAACTCAACTGCAATGTTGGGGACAAGGTTCGGATTGTTGAATCCGCCCCAATCTCCGCCACGAAACGTTGGGTTGTGGAAGAGATCATCAAGGTTGAGATCCGCAAGGAAGATGAGCTGGAAGCGATTGCGGGAGAGGCGTCAGAATGATTCAGCAGGAAAGTCGTTTAAAAGTTGCAGATAACACTGGCGCTCGTGAATTATTGGTGATCCATGTTATGGGAAGCACTCATATTCATTACGGTTTTGTAGGTGACATTATTATTGGTACAGTCAAATCCGCATCACCGCAAGCTACCATTAAAAAGAGTGAGATTGTTAAAGCCGTTATCGTGCGTGCCAATAAAGAATGGCGCCGCCCTGATGGCTCCACCATCCGCTTTGATGACAACGCCGCTGTGATTTTGGATAATGATGGCGTCAACCCAAAGGGAACGCGTATCTTTGGTCCAGTCGCACGTGAATTGCGTGAAAAAGGCTTTATGAAAATCGTCTCATTGGCTCCTGAAGTCATTTAGCCAGTGAGTGTAGGAGCGTTATGATGAAAATAAAAATACGCAAAGGCGATCGTGTTATGGTAGTGCGTGGCAACAAAGCTGACAAAGGTAAAGTTGGCGAAGTCATCCGCGTGGACCCCGACACTAATCGCATTGTAGTGCAGGGTATCAATCTGATCAAGAAGCATCAGAAAGAAACCCAATCACATGGAAAAACGATCCCATCTGGGATCTTGGAATTTGAGGGTCCCATTCACGTTTCAAACGTGATGCTGATTGATCCAAAAGACGGAAAACCAACCAAAGTCAAACTTGAGTTGAAAGACGGCAAAAGGGTTCGTGTCTCAAAACGAACTGGCGAGAAAATCGGCTAAGGGCAGTCAGGTGAAGAATTATGAATAAAATGAAAGAAACGTATCAAAACGAAATTGCACCTGCGCTTTTCAAAGAATTGGAACTTGACAATGTGATGCAAGTGCCCAAGATTGAAAAAGTGGTTGTCAACATCGGTGTTGGTGAAGCACTGGACAACCCCAAAGCTCTGGATGCAGCCGTCAACGACCTGACCATCATTACCGGGCAAAAACCGGTGGTCATCGCAGCGAAGAAAGCCATTTCTAACTTCAAACTGCGCGAGGGTCGTCAAATTGGTGTGAAAGTAACCCTGCGAGGGGAAAAGATGTGGGCATTCCTTGATCGTTTGATCAATATTGCACTGCCCCGTGTACGTGACTTCCGCGGCATCTCTGCTGATTCCTTCGATGGTCGCGGCAATTACACCCTGGGAATTCGCGAACAGCTGATCTTCCCGGAAATTGCCTACGACAAGATTGATAAGCTGCGTGGCATGGAAGTTAGCATCATCACAACAGCGCAGAATGACGACCAGGCACGCCTGCTGCTGTCAAAATTTGGAATGCCTTTTAGGAAAGGATAAAGATGGCTAAAAAGAGTATGATTATTCGCGAAACGCGACGGAAATATGACAACCAGATTGTCAATCGCTGTCGTCGTTGTGGCAGACCGCGCGGTTATATACGCAAGTTTGGTCTGTGCCGCATTTGTTTTCGAGAGTTGGCTTTGCAGGGAAAAATCCCTGGCGTAACCAAGTCATCCTGGTAGTTTTAGCCTGGAGGTATTATCTATGACAATTTCAGATCCAATCGCCGATATGCTCACCCGCATCCGTAATGTGGCAATGTCCAATCAGACGCTGGTTAGTATGCCGAGCTCACACTTAAAAGCCGAAGTTGCCCGCATCCTTCAGGAAGAGGGTTACATCGAGAATTATGAAGTCGTTGACAGCAAAATCGCTGGACAAAAGATCCTGCGCTTACGCTTGAAATATATTGGAGAACGCCGCCACCGCCGCCCAATCATTACCGGGTTGCAGAGGGTCAGCCGACCTGGTTGCCGCGTTTACACCGCCAAAAAGGACATCCCATGGGTACTTTCAGGTATCGGGATCGCCATCCTCTCCACACCTAAGGGTGTGATGACAGGCGCACGCGCTCGTAAAATCGGCGTGGGCGGCGAAGTCCTTTGTAAGGTCTGGTAGGAAGAGGAGGAAGGAACGTGTCTCGAATTGGACGTTTACCAATTAGTATTCCCAAGGGTGTTGAAGTTAAGCTTGACGGCGCTTATGTGCATGTCAAAGGACCCAAGGGAAGTATGGAATATACCTTTTCTCCGGAAATTGGTATCAAATTAGAAGAAGGCAAGCTTCTTATTGAGCGGCCTTCAGACGAACCTAAAATACGTGCCCTGCATGGCACCACCCGCGCCTTGATTAATAACATGGTTGTTGGTGTCAGCTCAGGATTTGAACGTGTATTGGAAATTGTGGGTGTTGGTTACCGCGCTGAGTTGAGCGGGAAAGACCTGATCATCAATGTCGGTTATTCTCACCCTGTGAAGTTCCCAGCTCCGGAAGGTATTTCGTTTGATGTGGATACGAAAACCCGGCGCATCACTGTCAAGGGATTTGACAAACATCAGGTCGGTCAGGTTGCCAGCAACATCCGTGAGATTCGACCTCCTGAGCCCTATAAAGGCACTGGCATCAGATATCTTGATGAAGTTGTCCGTCGTAAAGCTGGTAAGGCTGGAAAGACCGGTAAGTAAAGGTGAAATATGGCAAAGAAAAGTAGAAATGAAGCTCGATTACGCCGTGCCAGGCGGGTTCGCAAGAAGATTTTTGGAACGCAAGAACGCCCGCGCATGAACGTGTTCCGCAGTATCACCGATATCTATGTTCAGGTCATCGAAGATCATAGCGGTACCACACTGGTGTCAGCGTCGAGTATTGATAAAGTACTCAAGCCCCAAATGAAAGGCTTGAAAAAAGTTGATCAGGCACGCCTGGTCGGTGAAGAACTGGCAAAACGTGCCATTGCTAAAGGCATTACCACAGTTGTCATGGATCGCGGTGGTTACCTTTATACTGGCAGAGTCAAAGCCCTAGCAGAAGGTGCCCGCAAGGGCGGTCTGGTGTTCTAACATGGAGAGTCGAAGGTCGAATATGGATGAATATCAAGGATTAGAACAACAATACGACGAGCGTGTGATTGATATTGCACGTGTGGCAAAAGTTGTAAAAGGCGGTCGACGGTTTTCATTTAGAGTCACCATGGTTATTGGCGACAATAATGGCAATGTCGGTTTAGGTATCGGTAAAGCCGGTGCTGTACCGGATGCCATGCGCAAAGCCAGCGAACAAGCCCATAAGAATATGCATAAGGTCAGCCTACTTGGCACCACTATTGCCCATGAAGTCATTGGCGAACAAAGCGGCGCCCGTGTCATGTTGAAGCCTGCCTCCCAAGGTACCGGTGTTATCGCCGCGGGAGGTGTACGTGCCGTCTGCGAAGCTGCCGGCATTCGTGACATCTTGACCAAATCCCTGGGCAGCAATAATATGCTAAACATTGTGCAGGCAACCTTTGATGCATTAAACCAATTGAAATCACCTCAAACCGCTGCTGCAGAGCGCGGTGTGGATGTGGCAAACGTGACCCCATATTGGGAACGGAGGAAACATGGCTAAATCAGAAGCTGAGAAATCCGTTCGGATTACCCTGAAAAAGAGTGGTATCGGTTACACCAAGCGCCAGAAGAACACCCTCAAGGCACTCGGATTGCATGACATCAACCAAACCATCACCCTGGTGGACAACCAGGCAGTGCGTGGAATGCTTGACAAAGTGTCACATCTGATTGAGATAGAAACGGAAGCATAGGAGTAGCGATGCAGTTACATGATTTGAAACCTAACCAGGGCGCTAAGAAAGCTCGAAAGCGTGTTGGACGCGGTACTGGCAGTGGTGCAGGCAAAACAGCCGGCCGCGGTACCAAAGGCCAAAATTCCCGCAATGGCGGCGGCGTTCGCCTCTACCATATGGGCGGCAACCTGCCCTTCTATCGAAAATTACCCTTCCTGCGTGGTGAAGGCTTTACACCCGTCAATCGCGTCAGGTATATTGAAATCAATCTCGAGAGACTGGTTGACTTTCCAGCCAACAGCGAGATCACCCTGGAAAGTCTTTGGACTGCCGGGATCATTCGCGATATTGACCATCCCGTGAAAATTTTGGGACGTGGCGATATCAAAGTGCCGCTCAAGGTCCAGGTTCAGAAAGTGACTGAGAGTGCCAAACAGAAGATTGAAAAAGCAGGCGGCAGCGTGGAAACGCTGGCTCTCTAGTCTGTAAAAGGAGACTGTATCTATGAAACGGTCGGCTTGGCGCTATATATGGAAATCTGAAGATATCCGCAAGAAGTTGTTGATCACCTTGCTTTTATTGGCGATCTACCGCTTCCTTGCTAACATCCCTGTTCCCGGCATTGATCGTGCAGTTGTCGCACAATTGACCCAGCTGGGTGGCGCACAGGGCAACCTCGTAAGCCTACTAGACCTGCTCTCTGGCGGGTCGGTATCCAACTTCTCGATCCTTGCGATGGGCGTTTATCCCTACATTACAGCGCAAATTATCCTGCAGCTACTGCAACCGATCATCCCTGCGCTAGAACGCAAGATGAAAGAAGACCCGCGCGGTGGACGTGCCTGGATGGAAAAATGGACTGTAATCCT
>CAZJLN010000152.1:0-5776 GCA_964546745.1 uncultured Anaerolineaceae bacterium | reverse complement strand
GGTCGAATCCGGTCGTTATTCATGTACCCGGTAAGTTTTTCGGAATATCTAGCAGGAGCCGGAGAACAACATCTGCTTCAAAAAATCAAAGAAGCTTCTCCAAACCAACCAGTTAATGAAGTCATACACCACAGGTTAATCGAATTGGTGCAGAAATTCATTTGTCTCGGAGGTATGCCCGAAATAATTGCTAATTACATTGAAACCAACGATTTGCATCAATGTCAACAATTACTAGATGATATAATAATTTCCATCCAGACTGATTTTGCAAAATACAGGAAGAAGGTGCCGGTTTCAAGGTTAAGGGAAGTTTTTCAGTCAGTTGTACTTCAGGCAGGACAAAAATTTGTTTATTCAAAAGCCTGTGCACAAGCCAACCATAACCAGATTAAGGAAGCTTTACAACTTCTAATAACTGCAGGTATTATTATTCCGGTAACACACTGTTCTGCTAATGGTTTACCATTGGGCGCCGGGGCTAACACTCAGAAACAAAAAATGCTCGTTTATGATACAGGTATTTTTCAGCGAATTTTGGGTTTAGATTTAGCTGACTTTCTATTATCAAAAAAATTCGATGCTATCAATAAAGGAAATTTGGCAGAACAATTTGTGGGCATGGAATTGGTAAAATCAGAATCGTGTTATCAGAATCCCTCACTTTACTATTGGCATCGAGAGGCAAAAAGCAGTAATGCAGAGGTAGATTACGTAATCCAGGTTTCTCAAAAAATTGTTCCTATTGAAGTAAAGGCAGGAACTAAAGGATCTATGCAAAGCCTTTTTCTTTTTTTAAAGGAGAAAAAAATTGACAGGGGAATTCGAATTTCCAATGAAAACTTTTCGGCATATAATACCATTGAAGTTTACCCATTTTATGCTGTGGAAAATTTACTATTTAAATAATTTCACTTACGCATAATAACAATGTTTAAGACCCCTGCCTGGAGTTGCCCGACGAAGCATGGGATGATCCGGGATTGCTGGGTAACTGCCCGAAATGCGGTGACGGATTGAAGCTTAACCCGTTTGTAGCGGGCGGGGGAAGAGAATTAATACCTTAAATACCGAGATATTATTTTTCAGTTGGCTTTCACAAACTCAACCTCAGGTTTTAACATGTTGCTGCTTGTTTCTCTATTACAGCACCTGGTACGCAATTTGACCAGTTTAAAATAAAACACTATCTTATCCAACATGAAAACAGGCAAAAGGTCGTGGTATTCCCTATCGGTTCTGCTGTACGGTATACTTCTTATCGCAGGCTGTTCCAACCGGCAGAAAACGGAACTCCCGGTCATTAACACAGAAAGTGCCACTGTACCGGAGGATTACCGGCAGCAGGACACGGTATTCTTTTACAGGGATTACGGTAATTTTTCAATCGCAGTATCCGAAACTATTTATTCAGAGTATTGTCCCGATTATTATTGCCGTGATGGCTCACTGGTGGTAAAAAACAGGAAGGGAACAAGGTATTTCAAACAAACAGAGGACTTTTATCCCTATTGGGACAATGGAGTGTTTGAGACCGGGCTTCCCGGTTACTTTTACATGGATGAATACAATACCGGGAATTGCTCTCTGTGCGGAGCATGGTTTGTACTTAAGATAACGGCCGATACTGCCTTTATCCTGGGCATGGTCAACGGGTACGACGATATCGACAGTAACGGCACCAGGGAATTCTTTTACAACGAGGCCAGCTGGGTGCACGGGCAATCGCATGCCCAGATGGATGTTTAAAGGGTTGAAATCAGGCTCGTTGATGATTCATTGGTCTTTCCGGGTGAGAATGTGTTTAAACCTACAGGATCGCTTTAAATGCCTGACATGGACTTAAATGAAATTGTCATAAATTCTTTACATTTGAGGGCATAAATAGAAATAGTACAATGCCCCACGAGGTTTTCATCAGCTATTCCACAAAAGACAAGGTAATTGCCGATGCCGTCTGCGCGCGACTTGAGAACAGCAGAATCCGTTGCTGGATAGCACCACGCGATATCATCCCGGGCATCGAATTTGGCGAAGCTATTATTGATGCCATTCAGGATTGCAGCATCATGGTGCTGATCTTTTCTGCGGATGCCAATAACTCTCCGCAGGTGCGGCGCGAGGTAGAAAGGGCCGTTGGCAAAGGTAAAATAATCATTCCCTTCCGTATTGAAGGTATTCTCCCTACGAAAGCATTGGAATATGCACTATTCAACACCCATTGGCTGGATGCTTTAACACCCCCGCTTGAAGAACACATATTAAAGCTTGCGGATGCCATCAACAGATTATTGAATCTAAAAGTGAAAGGAACCGATGAGCAAAAAATAAAAGGAAAAGAAACGCCACCCATTGACATCAGGGCTGAAAAGCCTGCTGTAACTAAAGAAAATATCGTTAAAGAAAAAGAGAAGGAGGATATTGTAATCCATCACAAGGATGAGGAGTCAAGTCACCAGGAAAATAAGACTGAATTGAAAATGCCTGTTATTGGAACTCCCGAAATCGTGAATAAACCAGATACAAGTTCGGATACTCCTTCCGTTAAACTGGGAAACATCAGCGTTGTTGCACCACCTCCTGAAAGTGAAAGAATGGACAGGGTGAAGTTAGGAGATATCAGAATCGTTGTCCTTACAAGTGATACCGGCAATCAGAACCCCGCAAAAATTGGAAATATTTTTATTAAAGAATTATAAAATGAACGTCAATTCCTTCACAGTAAAAGCCGGACCGGATAACAAGGCTAAATTCCAGTTGATCATACCTGTTCAGTACTGTACCAATGAACTTTTCAATGAAATGACGCTGGTTGTGCTGGATAAAAGCAATCAGCAAATTGTTGTTAAA
The DNA here is from genome assembly GCA_964546745.1 of uncultured Anaerolineaceae bacterium. GTDB lineage: Bacteria > Chloroflexota > Anaerolineae > Anaerolineales > Anaerolineaceae > CAZJLN01. The sequence goes on along the minus strand of CAZJLN010000152.1, from coordinate 2,926 downwards.
AAAGCCGGTCTTCAGTTTGAGGTGGAATTTGCAGGTAACGTCGGAGACTATCATTATACATTAATACTGAAGAAGAAAAGCGAGGAAATTGACAAAAGAGAGATCACCATCAGTATTGTTTCAGGAGAAGACCGGAAGAAAGAAAGTAACTTCTTTATTTACAGGGAAACGTTATCTCATTTGAAAGGCAAGGTGCTGCGTGAGGTTTATTGCTGTTACTACCAGGAATCTGAAGATCTGCTGGTGGTTGCCAACAACAAGAATATTGAAATCATCAGGAAAAGTACCCTGGAGGTGGTTGACTCACTTTCAGGCCATAGCAATTCGGTGAAAACAATTGCCTATGATCCGGTAAACAAAACTTACCTGTCAGCAGGAGATGACAAAATCATACGCTGGGAGCCAGACGCATGGTCCCCACAGGAAGTAATTTCAGATTTTCACTTGGGTAACAGATTTGCCTGCTGCCTGATCAATGAAAATGGCAAGGCATATTATGTCTTTTCGGATCTTCATTCTGCCTTTTTCACTGTTTGCAATTTGTACGATAAAAATGAAATTTTCCAGATTGCTAAAAAGCAAAGCTATAATCCTTCATGCGTCAGGTATGACCCACGGTCAAAGCTTCTGTTATATGGAGATGTGCCGGAGAATTCGGTGAAAGTGTTCTCCCTATCCGGAAATGATTTCATTAAACATAAGCTGATGCTTGAATCCGAGGTTATCGACAACATTACCCTGGTACCTGACAGTAATTACTTCATGACCCATTCAAAAAACTCCGAACACCTCAAAATATGGGCATTGAATGAATGGAAGCTTGTTAAGAAAGTGCCCATAAAACTGCAACCCTTTAATAATATGGCCGAGATCATAATAAACAACAAGTCCTCTGAGATGTTTATCTTCTATCAGTCAGGGATCATTGATGTGTATGACTGGTATGGGATTGGCGAATAAGGAGTAAAGTAGATTTCGATTTATAAAAGCTGTTCTGACTAAACCAACTCCACAATCTTAAACTCTCCCTGCAACGTCCCGTAGGCAAACCGGCCGTTAGCATCCACCGACGTAAGGTGGGTAATCAGAAGATTTGTTGTTAGCAATGCGATGCATTCTCCGGTATTCAGATCCCAAACCCGGATGGTATGGTCACGGGAGGCTGTGATTATCTTGTTCTGTCCGGGGATCTTCCTGATGAAGACAACCTCTCCCATATGTCCCCTGAATTCCCTGATGGTCTCCCCTATCCTTGCATCCCATTGCCTGAACGTATTGTCTGAGGAACCGGAGTACAGCATATGGTCTTCTTCTGCAAATTCCAGACAGCTGACCAGCGAGCAATGCCCTTTGTATTCCAGCGTTATGGAAGGATCCTGTAAATCATGGCATCGGATGGTACCATCCGCGTGCCCCAGGAAGACGGAAGCCGGATTATCCCGCACAGTGAAGGCTGTAATCGGTTCAGTCTCCCGGAGTGTTTCCAGACATTCACCCCGGGCAGTATCCCATATTTTCAACTCATGGTCATTGCTTATGCTGACAAGAAAATGACCCGTACTGGCAACACGTACAACAGGATTGACATGACCTATATACTTCCTGATCTGAATACAGCGTTCAACATCCCATTCAATTATCTGATGATCCCAGCCACATGACATCATCCTCTTTTGATCAGCCGAAACACACAGATCGAGAACACCATCATTATGTCCGTCAAGAATATGGGTACAGTTTCCGGTTTCATGGTCCCATATCCTTATGGTATGATCAAGACTTGCTGAAATGATCTTTTTTCCATCCCGGCTTACCCAGACTTGCCGTATGTGGGCTTTGTGGCCGGTCAATTCACCGGTTATTCTCCCGGAGTCAGGATCACGCAACTGGATCACTTTTCTGGAAGAATTCAGGAGGTAATGGCCCGCTTTAACAAACCGGATGTGCTGAAGGTTTCTGTATAGACCGAACTCTTCGGAAGGGGCTTTGCTCTTGTGAATATCCCAGATTCTGACCGTGTTGTCGTATTTTCCACCACCTCCCGAAATAATATATTTCATATCGGGTGTCATCCTCAGGCTGACAACAGGACCCACATGGCCTTCAATGGTACTGATGCATTCAAAGGTATTGAGGTTCCATACCTTAATTGTTTTATCCATGCTGGCTGACACAAGGAATTTTCCATCATGGGTTACTTCAAGGCAATTGATGGCATATTCATGATCATCAAGACTTTTAATACACTGGCCTGTGCAAAGATCCCATACCTTGATGGCAACTTTTACAGCTTTGTTGTCATATCCGCAGCAAGTAAACAGGCTTTTTTTATCGATACTGAGCTTAACGGCATAGCCAAGGTCTTCAATTCCCTCAAATGAGCGGATGCATTTTCTCCCAGGAACATCCCAGAGATGGATCGCATTGTCATATCCTACAGAAACCGCCATCTTTCCGTCAATTGATATGTCAGCCCCAACCACATCGCTGGTATGTTTCAGTAAATGGGCAATACATTTTCTGCCGGGCACATCCCAAATTCTGACACTTTTGTCACTGCTGCAGGAAATCGCATACTTCCCGTCGGGAGTAATTCTCAAGTCATTGATCCTGTCGGTATGCCCCTCCAATGAGCCGCATGATTCAAGGTCCCTGTAGTTCCACAGTCTGATCACCGGATCCTGGCTTCCCCCGGAGGTAATGACCATATTCAGATCGGGTGTTGCATCCAGGTTTTTCAGGTAATCGCCATGAGGTATGATTGTTTTCAGACATTCCCCGCTTTGCAGATCCCATATTTTCAGGCTGTTGTCATTACTGCCGCTTGCTGCAAATTTGCCGTCAGATGTGATTGAGACACCAAGTACTCTTTCGGACTGTTCAGGCAGGATCCGCAGGCACGGATTGAATGGGTTGAACTCTTCAC
>CAZJLN010000151.1:0-5803 GCA_964546745.1 uncultured Anaerolineaceae bacterium | reverse complement strand
TGATCCTATCGACGATCGCATCCTCTATCTGCTTGCCTTTCATCAATTAGAACATTAACAACTATTCAAAGGAGCCCACATCGTGCAAGTTTATTTCATCCGCCATGCCCAATCGGTTAATAACGCCTTAGGAGAGATGACTGATTTTTATCAGTCTCTCCGCAGGGCAGATCCACAGTTGACGGAATTGGGCATTCAACAAGCCAAGTTGACTACAAAATTTCTTTCACAATCCAATCCTGATGTACAACTGCGTTGGGTAGACCCCCAAAACGCATGTGGTTTCGGTCTGACGCATATTTACTGCAGCCTGATGGAAAGGGCTGTTCAAACTGGCGCAATTATTGCTGAAAACCTTGAACTTCCACTCATCGGTCTCACGGATCTTCATGAGGTCGGTGGCATTTTTCTAAAGGAGGAAGTTGAAACGGGGGAGATTGTTCACACCTTGCATGGTCATAACCGCCACTACCTGCAAACCCATTATCCCCGATTGCTTCTTCCAGTGGAGGTGAACGATCAGGGCTGGTGGAAAGGCGGCTTTGAACCACCAGAAGAAAGGTTCGATCGTGCCCAACGCATCCTAAATTTTTTCATTGACAGGCACGGAAACACGGATGACAAACTAGGTGTTATCATCCACGGCGGAATTTATCGCTATCTCTTTAGATTTTTATTCAACAGCGAACGCCAAAATCCAGGTGATCTTAACTTGCCCTACGATATCATCATCAACAACTGCTCCATTTCCCGTTATGATTTTTTCGCAGATCGTTTTATGCTGCTTTACCATAATCGCTTGGACTTTCTTCCTGCGGAGTTGATCACATGAAATCCTCATCTGAACATAAAAAAGCCACACTGGCAGTAACGAAGCAAAGCGTTATAAAGCTGCAGCCTGTTAAGCCAACCGCAGCCAAAAAAGCATTTCAACCCAAGGACGCCAAAAAGCCGCAACCCGAAGCAGCCACACCAGAAAAATCTGCCCAAAAACAGTCGACAAAACTACGCCCGGCAACACCAGAGGATGCAGACTGGGCTTCAAAGCTACTCTTCCTTTCTTTTCCGCGCATGGCGGTGCAAATTATCGGTCTGGGGAAAGAAGAACGTGCAAAGAAAATTCTGGCGATCCTCTTCAAGATGCCGGTTCACCGTTTGAGTTTTGAAAAAATGATGATTGCGGAAGACAAAGGGCATCGTATTGGTATTTTGGTCAGCGTTCCGGGTAAAGATCTTGGAAAAGCTAATCGTAAATTAGGTCGTAAGCTGCACTCTTTTTATAAACTTAATGGAAAGCTAGCTTTGGTTCGCCGAGGTTTCCCCCTGGTTTTCATCAAAGAAGCTGGAAAAAAGGACTATTTAATCAGCAACCTTGCAGTGCTACCGCGTCACCAGGGACAGGGGCATGGAAAAGCTTTGCTTAAAGCTGCTGAAAAACAAGCCAGGGCTACCGGGCACCAAAATTGTGTGGTGATGGTCGAGGTTGGCAATACGCATGCACGCCGCGTTTTTGAGCATCTGGGTTATAAGGTACAGTCGATCGTCCTGGAATCCAATCGGCGCGTCCAAGCCTTTGGGGCTGGCTATCAGCGTATGACAAAAAAACTATAATTTGATACAATAAAAAATTACAGCATTGTTTTAAAAAGAGTATGCATGCTGTTGAGGAAATACAAATAAATGCCTGTTTATGTAAATATTCTGATCATTGCAGTTCTTTTCTTTTTTAATGCCATCTTTGCCATGTATGAGATTGCCATGGTCTCTGCCCGTAAAACGCGCCTTCAGCAGAGGGTTGATGAAGGCAGCCATGGCGCTGCGGTTGCCTTAGATTTATTGGCAGATCCAAACACCGAGTACCTTTCAACCGTTCAAATCATGATCACCATGATCGATACACTTGCAGGTGGTATCGGTGGTGCCATGCTGGCTGATCCTTTGGCAGAAGTTGTGAAAAAAATTCCCTGGATGGGGGAGGCAACTGCCAACACAGTCTCACTGATCCTGGTTGTCATTGTCATCACATATTTTTCAATTGTTATGGGCGAGCTTATACCAAAACGCATGGCGGTCAGCAAGCCTGAGAATGTGGTTACCAGACTCTCACCCATGGTCCGTACCCTCACAAAAATTTTTAGACCGATCACAAAATTCCTCAGCGCTTCCACAAACTTTGGCATCAAACTACTGCACATTGACACGCAAGCAGAACCCGCAGTCACAGAGGATGAAGTCAAGGGCATGATTGAACAGGGGAAAGAGCTTGGTCTTTTTGAAGAAGCTGAGCAGGATATGGTATCTGGCGTCTTTCGCCTTGGCGACCGCCGTGTGGATGCCCTTATGACGCCGCGAACGGATATTGCTTGGATTGATGTGGAAGATTCGCCTGAGAAAATCATGCAGACTTTGCTTGCCTCAGAATATTCCCGTATCCCTGTTGCCAGGGGCAATCTGGATGAGGTCATTGGGGTGGTGTATGTTAAAGATCTTGTTGGGGTGGATGTCAACGCTGAAAGTTTTGACATTGAAAAATTTGCCAAGCCCGCTTTGTTCATCCCAGAAAATATGGCAGCCCTGAAAGCTCTGGAATTATTCCAGAATTCTGGGATGCATAACGCCTTGGTCATCGATGAATACGGCGGCTTGCAAGGCATTGTCACTCTGTATGATGTTCTGGAGGCTATTGTAGGTGATATCCCGCAAAACTCTGAGGATAAAGAACAGATGGCAGTTCAGCGTGAGGATGGTTCCTGGTTATTTGATGGCATGATTGTCATCGATCAACTTAAAGACATTTTGGATATCCATGAATTACCTGATGAAGAAGCAGCAGGCTTTCAAACCCTCAGTGGTTTTATTATGAATCAATTAGGCGCAATTCCAAAGACGGGTCAAAATTTTGTCTGGGATCGTTTTAGATTCGAAGTAGTGGATATGGATGGCAGGCGTGTGGATCGCGTTTTGGTTTCAGCTGTACCACAAGAGGAAGACTCCCAAAAAGCTACTGAAGATGGCGCGGAGTCCCCACAAGTTTCAAAACATTCGTCATCCAAACGGAATTAGAATCTCGACCACCTGGCAAAAAGCGCATGCGAAAGGATATGGCCTGCGCTTTTCTCGATAGTGACCAGCTCGCCAGTTTGGATCTCCCCCCCCAATCCCTTCGTCATATCTTGCATCGCCTGCCATGTGATAACAGAAGACGCCTGGATGGCATAGGCTGTCAACACCAGAAAGGTAGGTTCCGCGCTTAAAACACCTCGGCAAGCTTCAAGCAAGTCAGGCAATCCCTTGTAAAAATCCCACACCTTCCCATCCGACCCTCGCCCAAACTTAGGTGGGTCAAGTATGATTCCATCATAATGGTTACCCCGACGTGCTTCGCGTTGGGTAAATTTCAATGCATCTTCAGCAATCCATCGGATCGGTGCATCAGAGAGGTCAGAGAGCTTGGCGTTTAGGTTTGCCCAGGTCAACGCATGCTTGGACGAATCGACATGTGTCACCTTTACACCAGCTTGCGCTGCCGCCAGTGTTGCCAGTCCGGTATACCCAAAAAGGTTGAGTACTTTTAGAGGTCGATTAGCCTTCTTGATCTCGTTAGAAATCCAATCCCATTGGCTGGCTTGTTCAGGAAAAACCCCAATATGCCTAGAATCTGCCAGCTGTACCTGGAATTTCAGATCTTTATAGCTCATCTGCCACGCTTTGGGTATAGGATGATTGAGCTTCCACTGCCCGCCAAATTCACTTTGCACATCCTGCATCACCGCATCAGCTGCTTGCCAGGCTTCCTTGCCAAGCGTTTTTTTCCAGATAACCTGAGGCTCAGGTCTGATCAGAGTATAAGGTCCAAACCGTTCCAGGGTTTTCCCGTCACCGCTGTCTAGCAGTTGATATTCTTGCCAATGTTGTGGGGGTTCCAAACAAATTTTTGGAAGAGAGATGCTTTTTTCCATAGGATTACCTATTTTTTTTTATAATTTGATGAAGTAAAGTATACCAGTCCTCTCAAAGCTTGATAATCTAGAAAAGAAAGATCCTGAAAAATCTGATTTTTCAGGATCTTTACAAGATTTAGATGGTTCTCTCTGCTTTAAAATCGCTCCTTAGAATGCATCCTTATTAACTGATCTACAACTACTTTTTGATCAGAGGTAAGTAAATATAGAGTGTCTGAACCTCTACGATCCCTGTATAACTGCTAACATTATTATCAGGGAACGGATCCAGGTCCACTGTTGGCTGGTCGCTTAAGATTTCAATATTGTTCTCCAGTTCAGTTCCATCCTCCACACCTTCATCGATCAACACCGTCAGCCGGATCTCATGCCATTCACCAGCGCTCGTTTGCCATAGTGTCCAGGTCAGTTCTTGCCCATCAATGTCTGGCGTGATTTCACACCACTCATATTCATCACTGTAGCAGTGCCAGTAAGATGAAACAAAGGACATGCCTACCGGCAGTGTGTCTACCAGAACAGCATTGCCTGTCATACCCCACCACCAGGTATGCCCGGGCTGCTTGTTACCAAAGGTTAACAAATAAGACACTTCCTCGCCTGGAAGGAACTCACCCTCTCCTAAGGTCTTGTCAACAAACATATCCGGTCCGCTTCCCAACAGGTATTCAGCACTGTTATCGTCCGGGTTAGCATCTGCCGGGTCTAAAGTAACCTCAGCCGTATTGGTAAAGACCAGTCCAAATGGCACCGGGTCATCTCCCGGAATGACGACATTAAAGTTGACCCCAACATTCCAGCCAGGTTCCAACCTTTCCATTGTGATCGTAAAATAGTCCTCAGCAGGGAAGTCTTCCCATTCCCACCACTGCCAAAAACCGACATTAATACCTCCGTCCAGTTCCATCTCAGTGGGGTAGTGGTCTGTAACAACCACATCGTCGATGGTCTGATCGCCAATGTTTTCTACCTGCAGTTGATACCAGGCGTTATGCCCCTCGCCATGTCCGTGCCAGTCTCCCCATTTCCTGATGCGTAAGTTAGGTCCATGCTCGTAAACAGTCTCCTCAAATCCGCTAAAATTGTTCTCAAGGTTTGTCTCATCCGGTTGGATCTCAATTTCAACAGTGTGTTCCAAGATCGTTCCTGGAAGAGTGTCGCTCTCAATATCGACCCAGACTTCAATGGTTCCGTAATAACCTGCCTCCAACCCGTCTACCAGCCAGGTGATCTGGTTACCCACCTCAGTCGGTTGCCCTATAGACGCCCAATCCCAATGATCCCAGCCGGCAAAGCTCGTACCTTCCGGCAGAGTTGTGGTGACTTCGATCGGCTCGCTGATGCCCATGTTGCCTTCATTTCTGAATCCGATGCCGTAACGATAATACCCTCCTGGAACCAGCGTTCCCCAATGCCAGTTTGCAGAAATACCAAGGTCGACCCAGGGCCAGCCTACATTGTGCCTTACCTCTGCATAATTATCGTCCTCAGACAGGTCATTATTGGCATAAATCAATGCATTGCTGAATAACTCATCCTCAGGTTCTGCAGCCGGGTCAACCTCAACCCTTGCATACACCTCATAACACTGCCAGGCAGGGATGGATGGGTGTTCGACCACGAGGGTGTGACCAGATTGAGATATTTCTTCCCAGCCAGCCTCGCGCCCCCACCAAATTTCAAAATCAGTATTGGTTGGTAAATTAACCGTCATAGTGACAGTAGAACTGCCAGTAGAACCGTTGTTGCACACGTTATAAGCATAGACATAAGTTTGTCCCACTGCTGGGTTCCATGTCCAGGGGTTGATGCCGATATTCAGGTAAGTATCATTTTCCGCT
>CAZJLN010000150.1:0-5837 GCA_964546745.1 uncultured Anaerolineaceae bacterium | reverse complement strand
CTGTTACTTTGTTGCAGTTTATTCTTCCAAAGCAGCTCATTACGAAAATAATGATGATTCTAGCAATTTAACTCTTTTGTTCTTAAGGAGGCAAAAATGAACATTAATCGTTTTTTCAAAAGCTTATTGATATCCGCACTATTCTTAATGTTGATGACAGGCCTGGCTGTTGCCCAGGCACCGGATGCCACACCCCTAGGTACCGGATTTACCTACCAGGGACAGCTTTTAAGCAATGGGTTACCCTACAGTGGGACCTGTGATTTTGAATTTTGGCTTTACGATGATGCTACAGGTGGTACCCTAATCGATATTGATGGACCTAAATATGCAACTGTTTTAGATGGTATCTTTACTGTTCTGATCGAATTCGATCCTGGCTCTTTTAATGGGGATAATCGCTGGCTTGAAATTAATGTGCGCTGTCCGGCTGGCATCGGAGAGTTTCAACTGCTTGAACCGCGCCAACCCCTGACAGCTGCGCCATATGCCCTTTATGCTCCTGATGCAGGCTATGCCACCAATGCCTTGTATGCTTTCTCGGCAGATGCAGTTCCCTGGACAGGCATCAGCAGCATGCCAGCAGGTTTTTCTGATGGGGTAGATGATAATACCACCTATTCTGCTGGCTCAGGGTTGACCCTGACAGGCTCCACCTTCTCAGCCGACCTGGCAGTTGTTCAGGCACGGGTGTCCGGGATATGTGGGGAGGGCTATGCCATTCGGACGATCAATGCTGACGGTACCGTCGTATGTGCGCCTGTTGGCGTCAGTTGGTCTTTAACGGGCAACGCTGGCACTGTTCCGGGGACAAACTATCTGGGAACCAGCGATTATAAGGCTTTCGAAATAAAAGTCAACAATGAACGTGCCTTCCGTTTTGAACCGAATGGACCCAGCCCAAATCTGCTAGGCGGATTTTTTGGCAATTGGATGACTAGCGGGGTATTTGGAGGTACCATCAGTGGCGGGGGTCAAGATATTTTTCCCAACCGAGTGACAGATTATTATGGAACAATCGGTGGAGGAATAAACAACCAGGCTGGCAATAATGATACTTTCCTTACCAATAGTGAGGTTGCAACCGTCAGTGGTGGCGCAGGTAATATAGCCAGTGGTATGGGCGCAACCATCAGCGGTGGGGAAGAAAATACAGCCAGTGGGGATGAATCAACAGTGAGCGGTGGGATTTACAATACAGCAAGTGGTCAGGAAGCGACCATCAGCGGTGGTTATGTTAACCTTGCCAATGGAACTCGCTCAACAGTAGGAGGAGGAAATACTAATACAGCTAGTGGTGGACACTCAACAATTGGAGGAGGAGCCTATAACAGAGCCTTTGGGGAATATTCAATCATCTGTGGTGGCTCTGATAACACAACAGCAGGGAATAATTCAACAGTGAGTGGTGGTGAATTTAACGCTGCAACTGCAGAATACACGTATGTAGGCGGTGGTTCGCAAAATTACGCCAGTGCTGCTTATTCAACAATTGCTGGTGGTGGTCCTTCTGATCCTGAAAACAACCCAACAACAACCAACAATCTTGCAACTGATAACTATTGTACGATTGGCGGTGGCGGAAACAATCAGGCAGGCAATAATGATAGTAATTTCCAAAACAGTAATTACGCTACTGTCAGTGGAGGCGAATCAAATAAGGCGAGTAGTTGGTATGCAAATGTTAGTGGTGGGCAGAATAATGTTGCCTCAAATACCAATGCCACAGTAGGCGGAGGAGGAAATAACACGGTCAGCGGATCTTTTTCGGTTGTCAGTGGGGGCTTTTCTAACATTGCTAGCGGTTATACATCCACGATTAGTGGTGGGCAGAGTAATTTAGCAGGTGGCATGTATTCAACAATCAGTGGAGGGTATTGGAATAATGCTGCTGGAGACTACAGTTTTGCAGCAGGATATCGGGCAAAAGCAAACAATCCAGGATGTTTTGTTTGGGGAGATTACAACACGTCGGATGTGAACTGCGATGTGACCAATCGTTGGATAGCGCGTTCTACTGGTGGGGTTTATTTTTATACAAGTGCAGACTTCAATTATGGATCATTTTTGCCTTCTGGGGGAAGTGCCTGGAACACGGTCAGCAACCGTGAACTGAAAGAGAATTTTATGCCAGTTGATACCTCAACCCTCTTAGAACGCCTGGCACAATTCCCGATCTCATCCTGGAACTATAAATCCCAGGAAGACTCTACCGTGCATGTCGGCATGATGGCAGATGAGTTCAACAGCCTGATGCCTGGTTTGGGTGGTGAAGGTGAGGATTATATCAACTCCATGGATGCAGTTGGGGTAGCGTTGGCTTCAACCCAAGGTCTATATAAGGAAAACCAGGAACTCAAAGAACGAGTGGATGATCTTGAAGCCCGGCTGAGTGCTTTGGAGAAAGTAAAAATTGCAAATGAATCCTCGTTTCCCTTGAACTGGTTATTTGGTTTGGGTTTGCTGGTGCCGGTTGCTGGGATTTGGTTTGTCCACAGGGAAAGACGAGGTGGTAAGTGAAGCACCTGATCAATAAGAAGCTGCGGATCTTTTTCACCTCGGTTTTCCTCCTCCTGCTAACCCTACCCGTGCTGGCGCAGTCTGGTGGGAATTATGACCTATCCTGGAGCACAGTGGATGGTGGGGGTGAAATGAGCAGTGGGGGAACCATCATCCTAACCGGCACCATCGCTCAGGCAGATGCCGGAGTGATGAGCGGTGGGGTTTACACACTCAGGGGTGGCTTCTGGCTGAGCGCTGAGGCAGCTCCGCCACCAGTTTTTAAACTCTTTTTGCCGGTAATTATGAAGTAGAAAATTCATCAGTGGTATTATGGTGGCTATCCCAAAGCCAAAAGTCATTACATTGGGATCCGCTTGATGACCATCAAGGTTAAATCATCCTGGGGAGATTGATTGGATAGAAAATTTAGCAATTCACTCGTGATAAAGTCATTTATTTTTTCAGCACTTTGAGTGATGAGGGGCTTTGTTCTCGCCGGCCTCCTGCCTGTGCGAGAACAAAGATGGACTAACCTGCCCCTGCGCTCTTTAATAAATTTCCTGTAATTTTTTTCTTGGAGACCTGACGGCAGATCCTTGCATGGTGGGGACACCTGCGAGAGCAAATAGGTCCTGCGGAATACCAGCGAGAACAAAGTTAAGACTGGACGAAGGACTGTGAGCGGTGTCTGGAAGGTTCCATTCAAACCGATTATTAGGATTCCAATCAATATTGAATCAAAAATATGCACCTAAAACCCCTTCTGAGATCGGGGATAGGTGATTATCAGTAAAATAAACCTGCCTAGTTTCCTGTCCGAAGCATTATAAAAAAGACACCCACAGCCTTTACTTCGTTAATAAGGGTAGGAAAAGTACCTTGATCTCTTCAGCTTCATACGCGCCCATGTCGCAATTTGCTTCGCCGTCCCCATCACCATCGATCGGTCTGGCAACACCACGCTGATCGGTTGCAGGGCAGGAGGCAGGATCCAGGGTATCAATCACCGGGCTGCCCATCATTAAGGCATACGTTTGGGTAGGACCGCCATTATCTGCAAGACTGCCTAATCGGGGATCTAATTCCATGTTACCTGTGCCGGTGTACCCTCCTTGAATGTCACTGTAAGTAATATTTGTAGTGCTACCAGCATCGGTGTGAATTTGGCTGTCGTTTGGTTGATTTTCCCAAACGATGCTATTCATCATATTTGTGGTACTTCCCCCTTGCCACGAGAAGATCGCACCGCCGGCAGTGTCTGCTGTGTTTTGATAAATAGTAACGTTGGTTAATTGAAGGACGATGTCTAAATAGTTGAAGATTGCCCCACCATCCACAGCCTGGTTGCCTGAAAAAGTGACATTGATTAAAGTGGGATGGCCACCTACATAGTTTGCCATACCGCCACCATTTTGAGCTGAGTTGCCACTAAAGGTGATGTTGGTTAAGGTGGGGCTGCCCGAATAGTTTTGCATTCCACCACCGATGGTTCCAGCAGAATTATCAGAGAAGGTGACATCCGTCAAGGCAGGACTGTTGCTAGAGATGTATAAGCCGCCGCCTTCTCCAAGCACTGCTTCGTTACCACTGAAAATAACATTGGACAGAGTTGCGTCGTTATGATAATTGTTCATTCCGCCACCACTGCCATTGGCTGTATTTGAAGTAAAGGTAACGTCGTTTAAAACAGTGCTTCCTGAACCTGCGTTGTAAAGACCCCCACCATAAGTTGAAGCTGTATTACCGGTGAAGGTTACGTTTGTCAGGTTGGCACTACCAGTTGTGTTCGTGTACATTCCTCCGCCACAATCTGAAGCCGTGTTAAGATCAAATGTCACATTTGTCAGGCTTACACTGCCATTGTAACCATTGGACAGACCTCCACCATCGTAATTAGAAGTGTTACTGGTAAAGGAGACATCTGTCAGTATTGGCGTACTGCCCCATGCAATGGACATCCCCCCACCAAAACACATGGATTTGGTATCTGTCCCAGTGACCGAGTTACCTGAGAAGGAGACATTGGTCAAAGTCGGGGTACCACTATATTCGGAGGCCATGCCACCTCCCCAAAATAATGCAGTATTTTCCGAGAACACAACATTGGTTAAAACAGGTGAACCAGCTTCGTTGTATAAGCCGCCTCCTGTGTTGGAAGTGTTTTTCATGAAGGTTACATCTGTAATGGTCGGATTGCTTTGGTACAGATATAGACCCCCACCAGATCCGTCGGTGACAATATTGTTGGTGATCAATAAATTTCTTAAGATGGGACTGCTTCCGGTGAGTAGAATTCCAGCACCATACCAATCGGGATCTTCCAATCCGTCCGCATAACCATCCTTAATCTTAAAGCCATCCAGAACTGCGGCGTTATCAATGTTATTTCCAGTGACGACATGATAATTGTTGTCCTCTGGGACTCCTGTTGAGCCGATATCAGCACTGAGGATGGTCGGGTTGGCAACCCAATCACGCGAATCCCAATCACCACCAGCTGCAGGGAACCCACCGTAGATTTCAACTCCGGATTTTAATTCAAAAGAATTGGTGCGCAAACCTCCCGGTTTGTGTGTACCGGCTGCCACCCATATCTGATCTCCTGAAAAGGAAGCATTGATGGCAACTACCAGCTTGCAGGCGTTCGTCCATGTGCTGCAATCCCCAGTACCGCCAGGTTTGACATGACGAATTGTGGTCTGCGTAGTCTGTGCAGAGGAGATTGATGGAAAGAGAATTCCAAAAATCAAAAAAGATACAACAATGACCTTTATTGAAACTGAGGGAATTAAGCGCCAGTTCTTCATCTTTGCCTCCAATAGTGTGATAGCTGTATTAGGTTTGTTGCGCAATGAAAGTAGGGTGCGCAAAGAAATGGAATTGAGATTATTTTATCATTAATATTCATTTAATTACGTTATTTTGATTCAGATGGTTTGAATCTTTGTATTAAAATGGCACCCAAGCAAGCTTTGTAAGTAAATTTCTCTGACACACCTATATCCTTTACACATAAAAAACAATTTGGATCTTCTATCAATCCTAAGATTGATTGTCAAGCCTGTGAATCTTGTCTATAATAAACGGCGAAAGTAAATTTATTCAATGCTATTGAGGTTTTCTCGATTTAACAACTTATTTAGCCCACCCAAAGGAGTTCAGCCATGCAATCTTCATCAATTTCCATCAGTTCAGCCTTTTTTGACGCTTTGCCCCGCCTTTCAAACAGTTTGTCTCGTTCTATCAGCCCGGAGAACTTCAATGGGGCAAAGGGAGAAGCAGGCAAGGCGATAGAAGGCACAGGAGCAGATCCTGCCAGGCAATTAGGGCAAGGT
>CAZJLN010000149.1:0-5962 GCA_964546745.1 uncultured Anaerolineaceae bacterium | reverse complement strand
TGCTGCAAGGCGGGTGCCTTATCTCCCATCAACAGCGTATGCCCAGTCAGGGTGGTCGAACTTCCTGTACCGGTACTTTCAAGCACCAGCGAATATCCGGCATTTTCGGGATAAGTAATTTCCGTGTAATTCGTCCCATCGGTAAGTTTTAACAACAGGAAACTGACATCTGGCAATTCCATGAAGACGTTGCTACCAGATACGCCACTGCGCTTTCCGGAGGCGTTCATCACATAGAGATTAAGCGGGCAATGTGCAATGCTCTTTTGAGTTGCGGGTTGATTGGCAAGTCTTCTCTGGAGATAAGCTTTTTGATCCTGTTTTGGCAAACTCCAAAAGGTGACCTTCTTTTCTGGTGAAAGGGATTCAATGATGGCTTTCTCTTCAGCAGTGAATTTCTGCTGTCCTGCCTCTTGGTAGGTACCACCAAACATGGGGTAAGCACCATCCGAACGATAGACCTCACTCTCGCCAATGCCAATGTAGGACCCACCCACAATGTTCTCCGGAACATTCCCGACGACCGGGATAACCCCACTGGCGCTAAACATTACCGCCCATTCCGCCATGGAATAGACCATTGGAGTCTGCTTTGGCCAGGGGTCGAGGACAATGCCAGTTTCCATCCAGTTGGTTGCCCAAGGATAGATCACTACTGCCTGATGCCCACCCCACCAAGCCTGGATCGGACCGAATTCCCACTTTGAAAAGAGCTCCTGCTCACAAGGATCTTTGCTGAATTTTATAGAATTCAACAATGCCAGAACCTTGGATTGATATCCGCCACAAACAAACTCAGAATATCCCGGATAACCAAAAAGATCATAGATATTGTTCTTTTCACCAGAGGTAGTGATGCCATTTGGGATCTTCTTGTTATACATAGCAAGAATTTTGGAGAGCTTTTGCTCTTCTGTCATCGCAGGACATTTAGTGGCAGTCTTTGTGGGGGTTTTGGTCACAGTGGCAGTCTGAGTGGGGGTTGGGGTTGGGCAGGTGTAGGTGTACAAGTAGTCCACCCTGCCACCACCAACGGCTGCGTCTGCATGCCCATAGAGGGAAAGCGTTGCGCCTTCTTTACTGCCGGCTGGAATAGTAAAGCTTCCTGAATTTGAGAGAGAGCCATTGCGTTCCGAATTAAATATTATCGAATCATCCCCGATCGAAACTTTTTCAGCGCCAAAGTAGAAAGAGGTGCGCAGCCCGCCCGTTGAATTCCTGGCATTTCCTTCTCCCACGCTCCAGGAAGCGGTGACGCTAATGGACAATGTGCCCCCGGGTTTCAAGCTGCTGCCAGGATAAGTCCAGGTATGCGTCGTGGACAATCCTTCCCAATTGACGGACACCGTGGTGCCAGATACGGATGAATAGGCATCTTCGGCAGTTGAGGAAGTGAATTCCTTGCTGGTTTCGGAGGTTAACAACCAATAACAATTATTGGTCTCAGCCTGAACCGTCGCCAAAGGCACAGCTAAGCTAAACAGCCATATCAAAATTCCAATGAGATTAAACAGGGAAATTTTTTTTGTCATCCTGTCCTCCATCCAGCGCAAAAAACAGGCTTCAGTTTATGGGTTTTTTAATAGAGTAAAGACATCCGAAAGGATGCCATAATTTTATCATTAATTGAGAGTATGAAATTAACCTTAATGGAAATTTTATTCTTCTGCTTCCAACGAGATCGTATTGGAAGGGGGTTTCACTGTTTCTTCTCTGTATGTCTTAACACGGATCAAGTGTGTGCTCACCCCAATCCCAATGACTGTCAAAAGTGCTCTGACCCATCCATTATCTACAACATAAAGAACCGATAATCCAATCGTCAACCACAACGCCAGGATGGTCAAGATCTTTTGCAAGAGTGGGATGCCCCTGCCGCTGCGATAGTTGTCGATGTAGCGACCGAACAAGCGGTTGGTGAGCAGCCAGTTCAGGAAGCGATCCGAACTGCGTGAATACAGGTAAGCGGCCAATAGTAAAAAAGGTGTGGTAGGAAGGATAGGCGTTAGAATGCCAATGATGCCCAGAAATACACAAAGGCTCCCAGCGATAATGAACAAAGTTCGTTTTGTACTTTTGTTTTCCATAAGTTCGTAATCTTACCATATTCTTAAGTCTTAACACAGCTCAACAACTGTGTGCTGAATAGAGAGATGAGAGTTTTTATCCCAAAGTAGAATTTGTTTGTAAAAAGAACGGGGTTTGGGATTCCAGCTTACTTTCCGATCGGGAAGGTTCCGATTCCTGCGAAATTTTCTATAGCCGTGATCGATTGTACACCATAATACCAGGCGGCACATTGATTGACCCAATGCGAAGGATCTGGCATCAGTTCCGTTATACCATAGACGCTGTCAAAAGCAGGAACGTTTACATCCTCAATACCCTGTTCACGAGCATCAAGTATCATCTGTTCGCGCAGATCGATTGCCTTTCCACGCGCGAAGTAAAGCGGCATCTTATCATAAGCAGTTGGAATGGAAAAAACTACAGCCGCGGCGATTCCGATGCCAATAATCATTATGAACAGTTTATAGAACCCGACCAGTGGCAATTTTGGAAAAGCCGACTGGAAAAACCTGGCAGCCAGCCATCCAGCGGCAAGTTGAAAAGCAACTAACGTAAAATGTGCCGTGATTAAGGCGCGGTCCCCGGCATAACCAGACATGGCGTACATGGTGGGGACCATGGTCGTTACTGTCAACAGAAAAAGGATCACAAATGCAGCAATTATCCAAAGCAGGTAAAATTTAGATTTTTTCAGGTATTTTGGTGATACCAGGTGTGCGCCCCAAAAACCAAAAAATGAGATCAGGATATACGGTAGTGGGTTGCCCAGGAAGGTTGTTTGAATGTAATACCTACCGAAGAACAATACCTTTACCAACAGAGTTTTGAGATCAGGCTGATCATAAAAACCGATCATGTACGGGTTGTAGGGACACACCAGCAAAATAATTAGTGCGGTTAGTGTGGCCAAAGTACCAGTAAACAGTAACTGCCAGCAATGCATTCTGATAGGCTGTTGTCTTACCAATACCAGACAGAAAGCCAATACAATCACTAAAACAGCAAAAAACCACAGCGTGGTCGTTTCTGAAAAACCACCTGCAATGAGACATAAAATACTCACCTCAATAAAGTGTCGGGGTTTTAGAGTCTCCAAGCGTATCGACTTGAGGATGCGAGCTGCGATCCAAGTGAACAGGATCATCGGCATTAAATAAGTTGCCTGTGCGGAGAGCCAATATAAAATCTGGTAAAGGTTCGGTGCCATCAAAAGAACGGCATAAATGAATGCTAAAACCAGCATCAGCGCAATAATGAAATTCCTAAGAGTTGGCTTTTGATCCAGGAGATTAAGCCAGAAATAAAATCCAACCACAGCCCAACTGAGGATTGCCAGAGCAGGAAGGAAAGGTACTAACTTTTGCCCACCCAATACTTCGACCAATACCTGGACGAATGTCAATGAGTACCTGTTTGAGTTAAACTCAGTTTGAACAAAATATGATTTTAACAGCGTGGCAAAGAATCCATCCCTTTGCACGCGGTAGCCATAACAATAATCATCCTGTGCGTAGCGAGAGCTGAACCCTTTGATGGCAAAAAGAGTCAGACCCGTCAGAGAGAATAGGATCACCAGTATCACAAGCGTCTTAAGCACAAACGTGTGTCTATCTGATGTCTTCTCTTTTAATGGTCTGCCATTGAGATCGGTCATTCTAAACAATTTCCCATTCGGTGCTTATGTTTGGAAAAATTATACCCGATAGGGTCGGGATTATCTCTGCTGGCGATCCTTTACAGTTCTCTCTAAGTTATACGCCAACAATGAACCATGTTTCGATGGATTACAATTATTGTAAGTCTCACACTATCGCGAAAATGTAAAATTTCACAAAATGAGGTAATGTTCCCGTTGATGCCGAAGGTAATATTCAGACTGTTGTCAGGATTTGTGATCAATACTCAGTTCGTTTGCGTCTGATGGAACCCAAAAACATATGAACAGTTATCCCAGATTTTCTTTATAATACAAGATTTGAGATGGAAACAAATTACCAGTTGCGCCAGCGGCAGGGAATACCAAAGAAGGTTTTTCCGCCTAATATGTGTTCAATGGCAAGCCGGCTTTCGTGTGATGGATACTGTATCAGGATGTCCGCTTTACCGCTGCAATCATCCACATATTGAAAAAGGCTTACGACCACATTACCAGGACTAATCTCCTCGATCTGTCTCACAATGTCCTGATTTTGTTGCAGCGTTTGCTCAACCTCATCCAAAGTCGGCAGTTTCTCGCAAGGCAGATAGTGATTGTAATTATCATAAAGCAAGTCATCAATGGTGTGTTTGATGAAATGGGTTTCTGCTTCCAGAATGAGAACAACGGTAATTAAAAAAACTAAGATTGATAAAAAGCCAATCCACAGTATTTTTGTTGAGTTTTTCATGACGTTTCTCCAAAAATTGCCGTGAACTGAGTGGGTATCAAGACTATTCTTGCAGGGTTAAGTACTTTTTGTTTCTTAGAATTTGGCATGCATGATTAAGCATGGCGGGTCATGTTAGCCCGCCACGCGCTATTACTTCGGCTAAACAATTACCCCTGGAATAAAAAGCAATATCAAAAGTGACACTCCCATTGTAATCAAACAGCACAAACACAATACCAGTAGGAGAATACCCATGATCATGCCTGCATATTGCTTATTGCCACCGGCTGAGAGATCGATCTGTTTGTTGCGCTTTACATTTTTGACAACTAAGATAATCCCAAGAACCAGGAATAACAAGAAAACAAAAACCCCAATCCCATATCCAATATAATAAGGCGTGTAATTTGTCATGCTTCCTCTTTCAACAACTTACTTCCATTTAATAGTAGCACAATTTGAAATAAATAATGAATATTTGTGCCTGCTAGCACGATTTTGGTCGTGACCCTTATTCCAGTGGACGGTAGACCAAGCCAGCCATACCAGTCAACCTGCCGTTTAGAAAATATCCTGACATGACATAATTATCGGTAGAATACCATTCGTATAAAGCAATCAGCTTCTGGTCATCAGGACGATAGTAAGACTCCCGCAAGAAGCCCGGGGAATTTAACAAATTAGCCATCACTGGATATGGGATCACATAATCTTTTTTATAGATGCCATCCAAGATTTCATAATTTGCCCGGGTAACCTTCGTCAATTGATAGTCTTTTGGGAACTTGTTCGCTGTGATCGACTTACGGTAAACGATGCCATCGGTCGCAACATAAAAGTACATGGTCATGCCGTCTTGGTTCGTTTCGTACACATAAGTCTGAGCATGATCCGCGCGTGGTTTCCAAGAATCCGTACCTAGCTTGCCTTCAATCGGCATGATGCTGGCAATTTCATCGCCGGGAGTTTCGTTGATCTTGACATTGAGGTATCCCTGATATACGGGTCCAGCCATCCAGCCGTCATAGTTGGTGGGTACTTCCTCGCTCACAGGTGCTTGGGTAGGCGCGGCTGTCGTTGGCGCTGGCGCTTCAGTGGGTTGCCCTGCGATAGGCGCAACTGGTTGAGTTCCTTCAGGATAACCAACCAACTCGACAGCATCAATCTCAACCCATCCCCAGCCCATCACGCTCTGGTCCACGAAAATGGCGACCGACTTTGCATAAAATGGCTCTTCCAACTCAATGGTATGAGTCCATGCGTCTGGACAATCCTGAACTTCCTCAGGCTCGCCACTCCATAATACCCAAGTTTGGTCTTCGGTATCGATAAACTGAATATGCGTTCACGTTCAGTAAGTAATTTCAACACGGACGACCTTCGTGAAATTGTGCGCATCTGTAAAGAGAATAACATAAAGAGTTATCTTACGTTGAATACGGTTATCTATAATAATGACCTTGCATTAATGCGTGAGATTATTGATACTGCGAAAGAGGTAGATGTTTCTGCTATTATAGCTG
>CAZJLN010000148.1:1885-5997 GCA_964546745.1 uncultured Anaerolineaceae bacterium | reverse complement strand
ATATAATCTTGGGCAGCTTTTTTGGAGTCCAGATAATCCAGTTTAAAAGGCTTACCAAGAAAGGAGCTGGTCTCATCTCCGGGGCGATCCTTCGTACCATAGCCGAATGAGCTGGCAGAGCCTATGTGTACCAAGCGCTTTATGTTGTGCTTCTTCACCAAAACAGCCAGGTTGATCACTGCGTCATAATTGACATGCCAACTTTTAGGAGAACGAGAGGGATAGATTGCGGTTGACCCAGCAGCATGGATCACGTAATCGCAATTTATTAATGCATTTTCAATGTCTTGCGGATTGACCAAATCGCCATAGAATTTTTCGATCGGTAGTTCATCCAAGGTGCCAGTATTTCGCCCGGGCTGTAAAAACGATCTGACGGTATAACCAGCTTTGAGTGCACATCGGACGATGTGACTACCCAAAAGCCCATCAGCCCCAGTGACCAATACTTTTTCCATAGACTCCTCTTTGTGTAATTATACTGAGAGTTGCTTAATTAAATTGCCGTTTCTTGATATGATTAAAGTCTCAATGATAGATTGGATCAAGCCCGACGACTCTTTGGAAGCAGCCTGTGCATTGGCATACTTTGCACTGGTATTTATGCTTTTTTTCTTTTCTCAAGGATCAAAATGTACAGGCAAGCTTGCCAAAAGATTTGGAGACCGCCCCTCACAGCCTGAAATCCAGATCTATATTGAGAAAAGCCTGGGGTTTGTTCTTTTTGGATTGATCCCAGCGATTGCGTTTCCGCTTTTGTTTGGTAAAGAACTAGAGGATTATGGAGTGAGATTCCCTTCAGCTGACAAATTATGGCTGTGGTGGCTGCTGCCTGTGAGCCTTTTCTTGGCAATGAGCCTGCTCAGGTCAAAAAAGGGCGTGAACATTGAGTATTACCCACAGGTAAGGCGAAAAACATGGGACATCCAAAGAGTATTAATCAACGGAGTATTTTGGATCCTCTACCTTGTCGGCTATGAATTCATCTTCCGCGGTTTGCTGTTCTTTTCAGCTTTAGCTGCTTTTGGATTGGTGCCAGCTATTGCCATAAACTGCGTAATTTACAGCTTATCACACGTGCCAAAAGGAGCCGGGGAAGCTTTTGGTGCATTCTTTATGGGAATTTTAATGTGCGTTATCGCCTATTCTACACATTCAATGTTAATCCCATTTGTTCTCCATGTTATTTTGGCTTTGGGAAACGATTTAAAAGCAGTCGCAGCCAATCCCAAAATGCATTTTTCTGGCAAGTTTCATGCGAACAAATAAGCAAAACCACCAAAATACATTTACAGACATCTCAGGTCAGATGACAGGAAAAACCTGCCTGGTGACAGGTGCTAACTCCGGGTTAGGCAAAGAGATGGCTATTGAACTGGCACGGCGTGGGGCTGCGGTCATTATGGGCTGCCGACGGAATTATTGTGATGCTAGAGAGGAAATACAGACTCTGTCTGGTAATCGGCAGGTGTCTTTGCGGTCGGTTGACCTGGCGAGCCTGGAAAGCGTGATGCGCTTTTGTGATGCACTGCGGGATGACGGCGTGCGGCTGGACTTGGTGCATTTGAACGCAGGCATGGCAGCAGGGACGAACGAGCGCACTGTGGATGGCTTTTCAGAGCTATGGCAGGTGAATTATCTATCAAACGCATTAATTTTAATGAGGTTCTTGAAAGATGGAGTCATTCCTAATTCCTTCTTTTGCGAACATGCAGACAGGGTTGAAAGGATTGGCATTCCTCGCATCTTGCTAACTTCTTCTTCAAGACATCGCGGACCGTTATCGATCGATTTTGATCCATTTGGCGTTTTACCTGAGTTCTCACTGAAGGATACTTTTAAATATTATGGATTGAGCAAACTGTATTTGATGACTTTTGCCTGGGCATTAGGAAACAAGCTGATCGTGGATGGAACACCAAAGCTATCAATATTTGCTTTTTGCCCGGGCTCATTTCGCAGCCGGATTGGGGAAGACCTTGGTTTTTTGGGCAACCTGGTGATGTCCACCCGCCCAACCAGCCCGCAAGAGGCTGCCTGGCCTGGGGTTTACCTGGCCTGTTCTCCTGAGGTAGAGGGAAAAACCTTAATCTATTATCATAAACACTTGCAGGAAACACCTGACGAGAAGGTGATGGATGCAAAGAATATGGATAGGACGTGGGAACAGACTGAGTCTTTGTTAATAAAGCACTTAAATTCCTAGTTCATCGGCAACATTCTATTGATTGACGAAGTTCTATTTACAAATGTTTTGTAAGATAGTAACGGGTATGTCCTTTGGGAAAATCATACAATTCTCCAAAGACATGATAACCATGTTTTTTGTAAAAATCTGGAGCTTGAAAGCTGAATGTATCGAGGAATGCGTTTTTGATATCAAGTTTTCGAGCCTCACCCTCAGCCAGCGCAAGCAATTGACTGCCAAAGCCCATTCCCCGCAGATCCACTCTAACCCACAGTAAATTAATATTTAACCAGTCATAAACTGTGTCACAGATTATCCCTGCAATAATTTCCTGGTTTTGATCCTGCACTACAAAACAAAACGGCTTGGAACTATCGTCCCCTGCATGTTGTAAGTTAAAGTCAGATATCCCCCCACCGATGACATTCCAAGCTGGTTTGTCTAGTGGAATAATTTGATAAGAATCGCTCATACAATCCTCTTTTCCCTTTTAAAAAGGAGAGCTTTTCCTGGAAAGCTGATTGTGTCGCCCCAGGATTCAACCTGAACAAAAAAAACAGGAACAGCCAGCAATCCAGCTGCCCATAGATAAGCTCGATCACGTTCAGGAATCTGATTCAACAATAGCCACTGCATGTCAATGATAATCTGATCCCCTTGATGAAATTCCGGATCGCTTCCCATGACCGGATTCTGGTTCCCAATGTCAATTAAGAAGGTTGCAGATTCATCCTCAGGGGAATAAGTCAGGTGACTGGTTTGTTGGATGATGGTGCCATCAACACCACACTCTTCATTTAGCTCCCGAAGCGCTGCTTCTGCCGGGATTTCACCTAGGTCGACCGCTCCGCCAGGCAGACACCACCACGATTCGTCATTGAGATGGTGTTTTACCATCAGCAATTTATTTTCCCTTACAACAATACATTGAGCTCTCATACAAATGATTCCATCTTCAAGGGTCTACTTGTTTTAAGGATTTTTAAGCAAATATAGTTAACCCAAGTTGCTTACAAAAGCCGTTTGGCGCCCTGATAGACCTCTTCCACTCTTAAAGTTGCGGCAGCGTGTCCGGGGAGGCGGGTGGGGTTCCAGGTTTTCATATCATCAAAGATGGGTCCCTGAGTATGATATTCGAGATTTCCTTTGACCTGGAAGGACTTTTTCTCCTTCGTTAGAAATAAGATCACGCCTTGGCTGCCGGTATCGATATTTTGCTTTGTTTTATTGAAGTAATTATCTGCAACCACAAGTGTTTCCTCATCAAATTTGCTAGTGCAGGTAGCATAGATTGCGTTAGGAATACCTTGCGCATTCGTCGTTACAAATACAATGGGTCCGTCCCGGTCATCCCAGGCTTTGCTGACGATATCTGGTAGTTTTGCCATGTTTTTTCTCCTTATTGAGCTGTTTTCAAAGAGAAATTATACGATAAAGAATTATTTTGAGAAAACAAGATAACATAATCAAAATAATAATACATAACCCTTTTCAGATGCCAAGTTTATTTAAAAAGCCAAGAAGTGTAAAAACTAACTGCTCACATTAAAAAAAATGAGGCTGCCTGCGGCAACCTCTTAGTATTCTATTCAGTTATTTTTCTGGGCTTACTCAGCGGGCAGTAAGACATTGTCAATCACATGAATGACTCCATTGTATGTTTCAATATCTGTGATGATGACCTGTACCGTATCATTCAGATAGACTTTTCCGTCTTGCACTTTGATAGTTAGATTCTGACCCAAAACGGTCTCTGCGCTTTCAAGGGTAACGACATCAGCTGCCATCACTTTACCAGCAACAACATGGTAGAGGAGGATGTTCTTAAGGGTTTCTAGGTTTTCATTTTTTAATAGATCTGCAACAGTTCCTTCTGGCAGTTTGGCGAATGCATCGTCAGTTGGTGCAAAGACTGTGAAGGGAC
>CAZJLN010000148.1:0-1785 GCA_964546745.1 uncultured Anaerolineaceae bacterium | reverse complement strand
CCTTCTGGCAGTTTGGCGAATGCATCGTCAGTTGGTGCAAAGACTGTGAAGGGACCTTCGCCTTTGAGGGTATCGACCAAGCCTGCGGCTTCGACAGCAGCCACGAGGGTGGTGAAACGTCCATCAGCAACAGCTGTCTCAACAATATCTTTTGGGGGCAGAATTACTGCGTCAATGACATGGATCACGCCGTTGGAGGTAAGAACATCAGTAATAATGATCTCGGCGTTATCGATCATTGCTTTTCCATCCACCAAGCTGATCATAGCGGATTTACCCTGAAGGGTCTGAATTTTCTCAAGAGCGACCACATCGGCAGCAAACTGGCGTCCTTCAGCAACATGGTAGGTCAGTATATCGGTCAGGGTAGGAATGTCAGCCAAAAGGGCTTCAATTGTTCCGGTAGGTAATTTTGCAAATGCATCATCAGTGGGTGCGAAGACTGTAAAGGGACCTTCTCCTTTGAGCGTATCAACCAAGCCAGCAGCCTGAACAGCAGCCACGAGGGTGGTGAAACGTCCATCAGCAACAGCGGTTTCAACAATATCTTTGGGGGGAAGAATTACTGCGTCAATGACATGAATAACACCGTTAGATGTAAGAACATCAGTAACAATAATTTCAGCATTTTCGATCTTAGCCTTGCCATCTATCAAGCTGATCATGGCGGATTTACCCTGAAGGGTCTGAATTTTTTCAAGAGCGACCACGTCGGAAGCAAATTGGCGGCCTTCAGCAACATGGAAGGTCAGTATATCGGTCAGGGCGGGAATATCAGCTAACAGTGCCTCTACAGTGCCTTCCGGAAGTTTAGCAAATGCGTCGTCAGTGGGGGCAAAAACCGTAAAGGGACCTTCACCCTTGAGGGTATCGACTAATCCAGCAGCTTGAACTGCAGCCACTAAAGTGGTGAAGCGACCGTCTTCGACAGCGGTGTCAACAATATCTTTAGGGGGCAGGATAACTGTATCAACGACATGAATTACACCATTGGATGCTTCCACATCAGTGATAACGACCTGGGCATTATTGATGTAAACTTTTCCATCCATCACATTAACCAGAACAGGTATACCAGAGACTGTATCAGCAACATTCAATTTGACCACATCCTCAGCCATCACTTTACCGGAAACGACATGGTAAAGGAGGATATTGGTCAGTGTGGGAATATCTCCCAAGAGGGCTTCGACGGTACCGGTGGGTAGTTTGGAAAAAGCATCATCGGTGGGAGCAAAGACAGTGAAAGGACCTTCGCCTTGAAGGGTCTCAACCAAGTCAGCAGCTTGAACAGCAGCGACAAGCGTGGTAAAGCGACCATCCGCCACAGCAACATCAACAATGGTCTGAGGTTCTGGTTTGGGTTCTTCAGTAGGCATCGGGGTGGGTTCAACGACGGGCTCTTTGGTGGGGACAGCAGTGGGTGCGGGTGTGCTGACCGGAGCGCAGGCAGCAAACACGAGAGCGATGATTATAAAGATGGGTAATGCAATTAGTTTTTTCATTTTTTCTCCTAAAATCACTAAACTATTTGCAAAGATAATACAGGCAAAAATCGTAAAAGTATAATTAGTGTACAATGTTTGTATAATATTCCAGCCAAAGTTAAGCGATATGTGATCGAAATGTTGTATTTTGCTTATGCGGCAACAAGAGAACCGATGAAATGAAAAGATGGAGGAGTAGGCTTTTCAGTAGCAGGATGAGGTGCGTAAAAAAATTGCTACCTTTGTTGATAAAGATCCTAGTTATTCATGTTATCTTTCTGATTTTACATTATCTAAA
>CAZJLN010000147.1:0-5999 GCA_964546745.1 uncultured Anaerolineaceae bacterium | reverse complement strand
ATCCTCCCTTTCGTGCTCTTGCGCGCAAGTTAGGCTCTGCCCTCAGCATTAGCGAATTTATCAACTGTGTTGAATTTCTAACTCACAAGGACAAACACGCCCAACGTTACACCTTTGAATTTTTCGAACGACCCATAGGCATTCAATTGCTGGATAATGACCCATATCGCATGGCTGAATCCGCTTGCCGATTGGATGATCTGGTGCATCCTGACTTTTTTGATGTTAATCTTGGTTGTTGTGTGCGTAGGGTAACTTCGCGCGGTGCAGGTGCAGGCCTCATGCGCACACCACAAGTTATCGAAAGCATCTTTATGGCACTTCAGCACGCTGTTTCTCAACCGCTGACTGCCAAAATGAGGCTGGGTTGGGATGATGATCACCTAAATTACCTTGAGATTGGTGAACTTTGTCAGGATTGTGGTGCCAAGGCTATTGCTCTACACGGACGCACCGCCAAGATGGCATACAACGGCAAAGCCCGCTGGCATCCTATCGCTGAGCTAAAAGCGACGCTGAGTATCCCTGTCATCGGCAATGGTGATGTTCTCACCCCTCATGACGCAATCCGCATGATGCAAGAGACAAGTTGTGATGCTGTAATGATAGGTAGGGGTGCGCTTGCCAACCCGTGGATTTTCTCCAATAGGGAGCGCATGGAGATTCCGCCTGAAGAAGTAGAGGAACTCATGCTCGCACACCTAGATGCTATGATCGCTTCTTACCCCACTGGCGCTATTCAAGCTTTTCGAAAATTCATCAAGCCACTGTTAGTACCTTATGACCTCTCCCGCGAATCCTTACAGGAATTACTCACCTGTAAGGATCCAGATTTGTTCAAGAACAGGCTTATCAGCGTATTTAATGGAATCAAACAGAAAATTGACAGTTCAAGCTAATAATTGATAAAAAGAACTATACATTAGTTGATTGATATAATTTTGAAATTAAGATTCGCGATAATTACTTATTGTTACAATCAATTGATTCTCTTCTTTACATTCTTAACCAAATGATCACAAAGATACCAGAATCCTGAAATCAATAAGGTGAAATGATGGAAACAAGGAGTAAATTTTTGCAACTGCTATTGTTAAAATCTTAATTACACTTTCGTTACTCGCTGAATGTGGACCAAAAGCAACATTTCAACCTTTAGCCTCATTCACCTCTGAGATTCAAGCAACACCCACAAATTTAATTTCAACTCAATCCTCTGAGACCGTCCTTTCATCCTCCCCAATTCCATCACATACTCCATCACTAACTCCAAAACCAAGAAGGACCCCAACCCTTGCTCCGAGCGGCACATCTTTGCCGACTCATACGTTCACCTCTGAACCGACCAACACACCCACACAACCCGCACCTGAATTCACTCGCAATTTAAAATTAGACAACCCAAGAATGTCTGGAGACGATGTCAAACTGCACCAAACCAGGCTGTACGAACTTGGCTACACCGAAGTTGGTACTGCTGATGGTACATTTGGGCAAATGACTCAGAGTGCTGTCATGCGTTTTCAATCAGATCATTCTCTCCAGGCTGATGGCATTGTGGGTAGGATGACATGGGCTGCCCTATGGGGTGTTGACCCTGCCACGGCTGGTCCAACCCCAACGAGGGAATTATTCACTTTTAAAGAGTTTTATTCACCAGTAGATTTTCCAAAGTACATCAGTTGGGATGGGAAGAATATCTGGATTGCAGGTGATGGCAATCGCCTATACAAAATTGACCCAAACACCCGTAAGCAAGTGTCTAAGTATGAATTTGGCTGTTCAGTTTGCTTTGGTCCATGTGAGCTTTTTGCTGTAACTATGGACGGCACCCAGTTTTGGGCATTCCAATATGGAAACACTGCCAATAACGACTGTAACTCAGATGAACCATGGAAAAATATCGGCTGGACCCTGCGCATGATTGATGTTGCAACTGGTTTAACCCGATTATTGGATATGAGCAATATTGCCTATAAGTTTGACCTGACTTTTAACTCAATGCTTTTAGTTGATGGTATGTTATGGCTTTCAGAATTCAACACGATTCACATCATTGATTTAGATCAATCAAGTGGTAACAACATCGTCATATCCAAAACAATTTATCCGGGTGTTGTGGATATGAACCTCAGGTTCGCTAACGGAAAAGTTTGGGCAGCAGGGGATAACTTAATCATGATCGATCCTAAAACTTACGAAATACTCGTCTATCCCATGCAAGCTGAAGATGTAGCGTATGATGGTCAGTACCTGTGGGGAACAGATTCTTATGAACTCGCTGTCCAATCCATCGATTTGGAGACTAAGGGTACAGGTAACCCTATTTATTTTGATGACATCCCCAATCTGGTAGCAGTTGATGGGAAAAACCTTTGGGTGACGTTTTTCTATAGTCGAAAATTATTGATTGTGCCAATTAAGTGACATACCTAATAGACTTCAAGCTTTTTGCCGTTCCTAGATGAAGTTAGATAAAGCAATATCTGAATTGAAAACAATACTACCAGGATAACAGGAATCACTTCAAGCGATATACGCCTTGCCAAGACTCCCATAAGGGATGGAATAGTTGCGGTCCCAAGCGCAGCAGCGGACATTTGGATGCCAATGGTATTGGCAGCATGTTGTGCTCCGACTCTTTGGCTTGTTCCGGAAACCAGACCTGGAAAGATAGGGGCGAACATTAAGCCAATGATTCCTACACCAAAGACATTAATGATAGGAAGTGGATTCCACCATAGCAAAACAGCGCCAAAGAATGCGCCGATTAAACTGCTCAAAACCAATTTGTTTACGCCTACTTTTTTAGCAAATAGACCGGCGATAACTCTGCCGATAGTGAACATAGCCCAATAACTGCCAGTCCAAAAACCTGCAATCTCGGGATCTACCCCACGTGACTGAGTGAGGAGTGTATATGTCCATGTTCCCATACCCACTTCAGAGCCAGTATAAAGCAAGAATTGAAAGATACTCATCCATGTCGCTTTCTGGCTGAGAGTTTCCCGCAGAGGTGTCTTGTAGTCCGTCAACAGTTTAGGATTTTGATCATCATCGATTGCCTTATCATTCGTCCACATGCGCAATGTGAAGGCAAAAGTAATTGCCAATACCAATTGGAAACCGCCTACAATAAAATAGCCAACCCTCCAGGAGTTAAGCGTATTCAAAGCATAGGTCATGATGAAAGGACCAGAAGTCACACCAATTCCATAGCTTGCGTGCAACCATTGCATCAGCCCCTCACCAAAATGGGATGCAACATAGGTATTTAAGCTGGCATCAATCGCCCCAGCGCCTAAACCTGCTAAAATACCCAAAGCCACAAACATCCACCATACAGGCACCAGGGTGTAACCTATCAGTGCCACCCCAGTCATCATGCAGCTAAACATCAACACCTTCCCAACACCTAACCTGGCGATTACCTTGCCGCTTAAGAAGCTTGAGATCAGATACCCAGTTGTAGTCACTACCAGTAAACTTCCCAACGCATCCAACGGGATGCTAAAACCTTCTCTCACAGTAGGCCAGGCTACTCCAAGTAGACCATCCGGCATACCCAACGCAATAAAGGCAATGTAGGCTAAAAGGAGCAGCCCCATCTTGGGGTAGTTTTTAATCTTGGTCAGTAATGTTTGCATAAATTCAGCTCTTTTTGAATAGAAGATGCGTTCTTAATGAACGCACCTCTTTATTTAAAAACCATTTCATTATCTGCCCGATTGTTTTAGACACATCAATGCAATCATTTCTGGCAGATTTAATTGTTTCAGGGTTAATCGCGGACGATAATTATGTCCCTTCCTCCCATGAATTTAAGTACTTTATCTGTTCATCTGTCAGGACATCCAATTTAACATGCATGCTCTCCAACTTGAGGCGAGCTATCTCACGATCAATCACTTCCGGAACGCTATAAACCTTCTTTTGCATCTCCTTGGCATTCTTGAGCATATACTCAGCCCCAAGCGCCTGGTTTGCAAACGACATATCCATAACGGAAGCAGGATGCCCTTCAGCCGCTGCCAGATTGATCAGTCGACCCTCACCCAAAATATGGATGTAACGACCATCAGGAAGTATATATTGCTCTACAAACGGACGCACCTGGCGTTTTTCAACTGCCATTTTCTCAAGCGCAGGGATGTTAATTTCAACATTGAAGTGACCGGAGTTACAAACGATAGCACCGTCTTTCATTACTTCGAAGTGTTTGCGGTCGATCACGTTTAAGTCGCCAGTTACGGTGACAAAAACATCTCCAATCAATGCGGCTTCCGCCATTGGCATAACCCTAAAGCCATCCATAACGGCTTCGAGCGCAACCATTGGATCAATTTCCGTAACGATAACATTGGCACCCATACCACGAGCACGGTTGGCAAGCCCACGACCACACCAGCCATAACCTGCGACGACGAAATTCTTGCCTGCCAGCAGAATGTTGGTGGCGCGAATAATGCCATCTACGGTAGACTGACCAGTACCATAGCGATTATCAAAAAAATGCTTGGTCATCGCATCGTTGACTGCAATCACTGGGAAGTTCAACGCACCGTCAGCTGCCATAGCGCGTAGTCGTATGACACCAGTAGTGGTCTCTTCTGTACCGCCAATAATTCCCGGAAGAAGGTCTCGGCGTTCTTTATGCAGCGTGCTCACCAGGTCTGCACCATCATCCATTGTAATATGAGGTTTGTGATCCAATGCAGCGTGTAAATGCTTATAGTATGTAACGTTATCCTCACCTTTGATGGCAAAGACTGGGATCTCATACTGTGAAACAAGGGCTGCAGCCACATCATCCTGGGTTGAGAGGGGATTTGATGCTGTCAAAACCACATCTGCGCCACCAGCTTGCAAAGTACGCATCAGGTTTGCAGTTTCTGTAGTCACATGCAAACAAGCTGACATACGAATACCCTCAAAGGGACGTTCCTTACGAAAACGTTCCTCGATAGAACGCAAAACTGGCATTTCGCGTGCTGCCCAATCCATTCGGCGGCGTCCACCCTCTGCCAAGTTCATATCTTTGATATCATAATTTTCCATTAACTTTCTCCTAAATTTTTTTCACCAGGTTTTTTTGTAAATCCTGGTATTTGTTCAACATTATAGTATAGCATCCAATTCACCAGCATCGTCAAAATGACGGCGGAATTCGACAACGAACTCTTCAGGGGTGAATTTGTGTTTTTGGGTGCCATTGTAACCAAGGCAATAGGCAGCTGAGACGGTTCCCATCTGGGCACATAGTTCCCAATCAAAATTTTGCATATATCCGCGCAAGAATCCCGCTCGGAAAGCATCTCCAACGCCAGTTGGATCAACCACAGGCGCTCCGTCGATAATGCCAACATGTACCTTTTTCCCATCCGCATAAACATCCACACCATTCTTACCAAGTGTGATTACGGTAAAACGAGGAATTGCTAAGAGTTCAGCCTCGGACAACCCAGTATGCTTTTGCAGCAATTGAAATTCATACTCATTCACAA
Organism: uncultured Anaerolineaceae bacterium; assembly: GCA_964546745.1. Lineage (GTDB taxonomy): Bacteria > Chloroflexota > Anaerolineae > Anaerolineales > Anaerolineaceae > CAZJLN01. Next base: position 495 of record CAZJLN010000147.1, on the reverse strand, counting down.
ACAAAGCATAGGCCCCTAAAACCCCTTCCTTGAGATCAGCTTTATCCAAACGAACAATCTGTTGTCCAGGATCATAGAGGTAAGGTACACCCATTTTTTTGCATTCACGAGGATATATACCCATGGCAGCCGGGTCGTTGGGTGAAATCACCACCAGATCTTCCTCCCCTAGGTCAAGATCGAGTAAAGAAAGCTTGGAAGCGTCTGCCATTGCACCGGTATAAAAGCTGGCGATTTGTGCATTGGATTTGTCAGTGTTGACAAAGAATGAAGCAGTAAATTTCTCTTCGTTAATCCGCACCCCACTAGTATCCACACCGACCGCTGCTAATTTAGCGCTGTAATCTGGGAAATCCTGCCCAGCAGTAGAATACAACAAAGGATGTGCACCTAGAAGTGCTAGGGTGTAGGCAATATTAGCCGCCACACCACCGCGTTGCCGTACCATATCATCCACAAGGAAAGAGAGGCTAATCAAATCAAGATGTTCCAGTA